>DATGIH010000043.1:0-12854 GCA_035295865.1 Bryobacteraceae bacterium | reverse complement strand
GCCCGTTCCGGCCATGACTGCTCTTACTGACTCTGGTTGGATCTTCAGGAGCGTTTCCTTCAGCAGCGCGGCATCGTCGGTGAAGTCCTGCAACGGCCGGCCGGAGGTTGTGAAAATGGCCGCGCGTCCCGTACCTCCCAGCGATTCCGACAACTGCTTCTCCGCCGCCATGCGCGCTTGGGCCAAATCTCCGAAGCTCAGATGCAGATCGTCAAATATATACGCAACGTAACGATCCGGTGGAACCGGCCCAGCCGGCTCACCTGGCGGTTTCTCTCCGGCCGCTGCAGCAGCGGGCGCATCGGTCTTGCGTGCCGCCGATTTCTCCACGGAAAATTTAGAGATTATCTGTGGTTTGCCCTTGTCGAATAACTGGAAATCTTCCTTTTGCAGCGTTCCAATCACTTGTTGTTTTTTATCGCGGATCACCACGCGGACCAGAACCAGATTCGACCGGGTGGTGAAGGTGGGTTGGCTATCGGTGGATGCGACCTCGGGCGTCTGTGCGGCGCACAATCCTACGCAACAAAACAGGAACCAACACCGGAAGTCGAGACTTATTGCCACGGAGCAGCCTGGTTAATTCTACTCTATTGGGTTGGGAATCGCAGTCCGAACCGCGACCGCTAGGGAGCGCTACCAGGAACCGCGGTTACGCTCCGGTGGTCCCGGTTCAGTAGCGTGGACGGGCGAGCCAATCCATGCCGCCATCGCCGATGGGCGCGCCTGGAGGTGCATCCGCGGCCGGCTGTTCCTTCACAACTTCCGCCGGGCGCTCCAGGAATCGCTTGATATCGGCCGCGAGCAGTGCATTTTGCGCGGAATCCGCTTCGCCTTTCGCGGCGTCCGCGCGCAATCGTGCGGCTAGTTTCCCTAACTTCCATGACGCGATGGCCCGAACTTGGCTATTTGGCGCGCCCGCGGCCAACCACATCACGCGATCCACCAGGACGCGCTCTTCGGCTCGGCGAATCTCTGCTTCATAGGGCGACGCGGCCGGCGCGTCGAAGACAGCCCTCGTCAGCCGGTCAATCACATCTTCCAGCCCTGGCAGCGATGGATCCACCGCGTGCTGGGCCACCATCCGCGCCGAGCGATCCAGTTCCAACAAGAACCCGATGGTCACGTCGGAAGCGATCGTCGCCGGGGCCAGCGGATCGAATGCGTCGCCCGTGGTGCGCGGAAACAATTCGCGATGCCTCCCGAATCCCGGAGGACGCGGCGGTATCGCGTCCTGCACCTGTTTCGGCACCGCCAACTCGGAGGGCTTCAAAGTTCCGGCCAAAGCGTCCAGCGCCTTGCGCTGATTGGCCGCCGTCTCCCATTTCGTTGGCGTGCGCCCATCGCCCCGCATGGCGTAGATGTAATCTTGCCCTGCCACCATCGACGATGCGGATTCTACAGCGTAGCGGTGATACATGAAAATCGGCACCAAGGGTTCTTCGATGGTCGCCATCGGAGCCCCGTTCCGAATCGTATGCTCGCCCAACCGATTCAGCGCCGAGCGGCGAATCTTCATCAGCCGGTTCAATTCATCCGCCTGATTCACGCCGTTCGACCATTGATCCACTTTCGGATGCGTGTCCGTATCCTGATTGGTCATGTAGCGCAGATCCTGCGCCCACGCGTCATCCAGAATTTTCGTCAGCGCCGCTTTCTCGTCCGTTCCCGGCGCAAATTCGCGATAACCGTAGTTAATCGAAACTTTGTCCCAATCGCCGATGCGCGCCTGGTACGCTTCCGACAAGTCGATGCTGCCGTCGTCCCGCAGCTTTTCGAAGGGATGCGGATAATCCATCACCGAAATCCATCCCTTGGTACTGTCGTAATAATTGTGGCCGAGCCCGAGCGTGTGCCCCACTTCATGCGCGGCTAGTTGTCGAATCCGCGCAAGCGCCGTTTGATACAAAATGTCTGGCTTCTCGTCGCCATTTGTATAAGGCGAGAGCAATCCTTCAAATATCATGTAATCCTGACGGTCGCGCAGCGATCCGAGAATCACGTTGCCTTTGATCACCTCGCCCGTGCGCGGATCCACAATGCCGCCGCCCATCGACCAGCCGCGCGTCGAGCGATGCACCCAATTGATCATGTTGTAGCGGATGTCCATCGGATCGGCGTCCGCCGGCAGAACATCCACTTTGAAGCCGTTGCGGAATCCGGCCGCTTCGAACGCCTGGTTCCACCAGCTCGCGCCTTCCACCAGCGCTTTCTTCACGTCCTCGGGCGCGCCCGAATCCACCCAATACTGAATCGGTTTTACCGGTTCGCTGATCTCCGCATTCGGATCTTTCTTTTCGATGCGATGCCGCATGATGTAGCGCTTCACGATCGGTTCGCCGATGGGCACGCTGTAATCCACGAAGTTCGGACCAAAGTATCCAGCGCGCGGATCGTCGAAGCGCGGCTTGAAATTGCCGTCGGGCAATTCGACGAGTGAATAATGTTCCCGAAGTGTTACGGAATCGGGCGTCGGGGTCACGCTGGCAACCGATCCGGAAAACAGTCCGCCACCAAATCCGCCGCGGCCTTGCGCAGCCCCGATCTGCGGAGGCCCTTGCGTGGGACCGCCGCCAAATCCGCCACGGCCGCCCGCGGGCTCCGCTGCGAATGTCAGCGTCACTTCGATCTCGCTGTTCTTGGGAAATGCTTTGGTCCGGGGCATATAAATCGCGCTACGGGTTTTGTCCACGCGATAGGTCCCGGGACGCAGCGAGTTGGCCGCGCCATGGCCATCGCGCAGCAGGAAGTCCGTGGCATCCACCAGCACGCGGCCGTTGGTCTCCGCTGCCACTGTGAATCCCCACAAAATGGATTTCGCGAACGAATCCTCCACCGATCTCCGCTCCGCCGCGTTCGCACTCGACGACCGGAACGATTCGTTGCCCTGCACCATGAGCACTTTCGGACCCACGCGATGCAGGGTCACCACTTTGCCCTGACCTTCCTGGCTGCGGTCGAGGCCAATGTCGTTCGAACCCAGACCGGCCGCGAGTCCCGTGCTAATGAGGAACTCCGAGTCGAAGCGCGAAATCTCGAGGAACAGCGAGCCGGTGCGTTCGTCCCAATACATTGGGAAGAAGCCATCCAGCTTTTGCATGCCTTGCGTGCGCGTCTCGATGCCGGGCGGTGTTGGGGTCTCCGCGCCGTGCAAGAGCAGGCAGGCAAGGAGGCCCGCGCCAAGTAAGACAGGTCGTAGCATGAGGACTAGTATGCAACGACGCGCCCCCAATCGTCGAAGCGCAAATCAGGCCGAGTGAAAGTGCAGCACCATGTCCGCGGACGACGAGCGGGAGCGCTTGCCACGTTGGTTAGTAGACACTACTTGACAGTGTCATATTAAAAGACTATGCTGAGGTTGCGTGAAAGAGGAGCTGACACTCGCCGATCTGGCCGAATCTTCGGGATTACCTGCGCGGACCGTCCGGTTTTACATTGCGCGCGGATTGTTGGAGGGTCCTGTCAAATCCGGCCGCGCCGCGGCATATACCAATGAGCATCTCGCGCGGCTGGAAAAGATCAAGGAGTTGCAGGCGAAGGGGCGGACGCTTTCGGAAATCGGGCAAAGTCTGGCCGGCGTTGTCGCGCAAAAAAGCGCCCAGCCCACGGCTTGGTGGCAGCATCCGATTTCGGAAGACGTGGTGGTTCTGGCGCGGGCCGATGTGAGCCCGTGGCGGACCAAGCAGATCCGAGCGGCGATTGAAGAACTCACGCGCAGTCTGAGCAAGAAGGAGTAGGAAATGTCTGGTAGCGAAACAAATTTTGGACCCCTGACCATCCAAGGCAAGCAAGCACTGCGGCTGGATATGCAGCGGCTGTGGCTGACGGGACGTGTTCTTCCTGTTGGCGCGCGCCTCACCGTTCAGCACATTTTTCAATCGGGAGAAGAAAAGCCTCTCGAGGCGATCTATGCATTTCCTATGCCGCGCGACGCCGCGCTCAAATCCTTCCGCATCACGGGCGATGGATTCGAAGTGACATCCGATCTGATGGAAACCGAAGCTGCCGTGAAAGCATATGAGAAAGGCATCGCGGAAGGTTCGCTGGCGGCCATGGCTCGGCAATACGGCGACGGCGTGGTCAATCTCACTGTAGGAAATGTGCGTCCGGGCGAAATCGTTACGGTCTATTTGGAACTGCTGGCGGGCGTCGAGTTGAACGATGGCGGATTCCGTTTCCGGTTTCCATTTACGCTGGCACCCATCTATCATCCGCGCATGCAAGCGGCGCGTGTTTCGGGCAACCAAGTTGAGCTGGAGTTGCCAGCGGACGAGTTTGGCGACATGCTGCTGCCGCCATTGCGCAAGAACGCGGAATCGCTGCATGAAGTCGGATTCGATCTTGCAGTTTCCGGCGATGTAGAAGAAATGGGTTCGCCCTCACATGCGATTCGCGCCTCCCGCAACGGGCGCGTCACGCTCGCCGCCGAAAAAGATGTTCCGAATCGCGACCTGGTGCTGGATGTCCGCTTCCCAAGAGTGGCTGCGCAGATTTTCTCCGGCTCTGTTGCGGAAAACACCACCTCGTTCGCTGCTGTCATCCCATCCACGCTCTTTGGCACGGCCCCAAAAGCGCCGCGCCGCACGGTGATTGTTCTCGATCGATCCGGATCCATGCAAGGTGCGCCGATTGCGCAGGCGAAGAAAGCCATCGAAGCCTGCCTTGCGGTGTTAAGCCCGGAGGATTTCTTCGGGCTGGTGGCATTCGACAATGCGGTCGAAAGTCTGCACGCGGAACTACTCGCGGGATCCAGTGAAAACCGCGCCAAGGCACGCGAGTTTCTCGATCAGATTGAGGCGCGGGGCGGAACAGCTTTGGCCGCCGGTTTCGAGCATGCCGCGCAGTTGCTGAATGGCGTGGCAGGCGACATCTTCATCCTGACCGACGGCCAAGTGGCCGGAACCGAACGAATTTTGGCGCAAGCGCGCGCCACCAACATCCGGCTCTTCTGTTTGGGAATCGGCAGCGCCAGTCAGGATCGATTTCTATCGTTGCTGGCTCGTGAAACGGGCGGGCTCAGTAAGTTCGTCACTCCGCGTGAACGCGTGGATCTTCCGGCCGTCGATCTGTTCGCCAGCATGGGCCAAGCTGCGGCAACCGGATTGAAGACCAGCGGTAACGTCCAACCCGAACTTCCGTCTTTCGTGTTCGCCGGGTATCCTGTCTTGTTATTCGGCGAGCGCGATGCGAACTCGGCGGAACTGGAACTAACTTGGGACGGCGGACGCATGACGCTCCCGATTCCAGAAGGCGATGCACAAACCGGCCAGACAGTTCGATTGCTGCAGGGCTCACGGCTCATCACCGATTGGGAGTGCCGCTATCCCGCCGAGCAATCCCTCGCGCCGCTCGAAAAGCGGAAGCAAACACGCATCGCGCAGAAACTCGCGGAATTGAGCCGCAAGTACGGATTAGCCAGCCGCGAAATGTCGTTGGTCGCGGTGGTAAATCGCGCGGGCGACCGGCCGGGCGAGATTCCGGAAACTCGAATCGTTCCGCTCGGCGTGGCGCAGGATGTGAACATCGACGCCTATCTGCCCGCCCCCGCACAGATGCCGGTGTTCGCGCAGCGTGAGGCTCTGGGTCAGGCGCTCGCACAACCAAGATCCGGATTGAGCGACATCTTCAGTATGTTGCTCAAGCGCAATCCCCACCCTGCCCGGTCAAACGCTACTGCTTCCAACGAAGATCTTCTGGTCGATCTGGCATCCCAACTCCAGCCTGATGGTGGTATGCCCGGTGCGGATCATTCCGAACGCGTAGCCCGATCCATCGCGGCTTTGCTCGCCTTCGTATCCGCTGGAACTACCAGAACCACTGGCGCGTTCCGTTCACACGTCGCGCGGCTGGCCGAGTTTTTGAATGCAGCCACCGTGGCCGATCGTAAACCGATCGATCTCGCCCTGGGCGCCGCGCGCACCGGCAAAGTCCCGCCTGGCGATTGGCTCGCCATCGCTCGAACTCCCGGCGTACCATGGAGAAAGGTGGAAAAAGCGCTCGCGGTGTAATAAACGAGAGCTTTTCCAGTCCTGGTAGTTAAGAGGTTCATTATGTCCACCGTCCGGACCCTGATTCTTTCCGCATTGACGCTGCCCACCCTCGTTTTCGCGCAGAGCAGCAACACAGATCTGTTCAGCTTCGTGATGCCCGACGCTCAGCTCATCGCGGGCGCTCATGTGGATTCCGCCAAGAATTCGCCTTTCGGGCAATTCGTGCTGCAGCAGATGCCTATCGGCGGGAAATATCTGCAAGGCTTCATCACCGAGACCGGCATCGATCCGCGCGCCGATATCAGCGAAATCATCGGAGCCTGGAACGGTACGCCGAACGCGACTGGCCGCTGGTTGATAGCCGCGCGCGGAACATTCGGATCGAGTATCGAGACCATTGAAGTCAATGCACTCGAGAATGGCGCGGTGATTACGCGGCTCCCTGGAGTGGATCTGCTCGCCGTCACCAAGCCGGGGATGAACACGCAGCAAGCCAACCTCTGCATAGCGCTCTATACCGACGGATTCACCGATCTCGTTGGCGATTGCACCACAGTTAACTCTGCGCTTCAGTTCGGGTCAAACTCTGCAGGCGCGGCCTCCGCGATCGCCATGAAAGCGCGCGACTTGCGCGCTCAGCAGGACCTCTGGTTCGCCTCCGTCGTGCCTCTCAGCGAGCTTTCGAGCTTCGCGCCGGCAGGCGATGGTGCACCTACGGGCCCGCTCAGCGGAGTGTTCAACAGCAAGCTTTTTTCCGCGATTCAGCAGGTTAGCGGTGGCGTGAGATTTCCATCCGCGGCGCAGGGATCGGGCGCTCAACTCTCGGGCGATATCGTCATGGATACCCCCCAGAATGCCACGTCTTTGCAAAACATTGTAAATTTTTTGGCTAGCCTGATTCAAATGAACGGCAACAATGTTCCAGCCGCTAACTCGATTTTTGCATTGTTAGCGAACCTACAAACTTCCGTGTCCGGCAACACGCTGAATATAGGGCTCAATGTCTCGGAGACCACGCTGGAACAGGTGTTCCAGCAGGTTTCGCAACTCGCGCAGAATCATATTACACAAGAGAACTAACCGGCCGCCTTCATCAAACAGTAACCAGGCTCTGATATAGTCCCCTTCAAGAGGGGCGTGTTCAGTTTCAAAGCGATTCTTTTTTCCGAGCCTGTTACCGTTCTCCTCTTTTTCGCGCCATTCCACAACAATAGCTTTTGCGGAGGGTTACACTAAAACAATGCGTACGAGCCATCTGTGCCGAGTTGTCTGCGCCCTTTTGTTCCTGGGGCTTACGCTGTATGCGCCAATTTCAGCGCAACAAATTCTGGGGGCGATCACCGGAACTGTTATGGATTCCAGCGGCGCCGCCATTTCCGATGCCGAGGTGAAAGCGGTCAACGTAGCAACCAACCTGGAAGTAACGGTTCACTCGCAGGGGAACGGTTCATATCTGGTCCCGGATCTGCCGGCGGGCACATACAAGCTCACCATCACGAAAGAAGGATTCCAGACCGAGACGCACACCGAAGTGCTCGTGAACGGCAACCGCACTACGACGGTGGACGGCAATCTGACCGTTGGACAAGTATCGAGCACAATCGAAGTTACGGCCACTCCGTTGATGAATCAGGTGGATACGACGAACGGCTATGTTGTAGATCAGCTCACCATTGAGCAAACGCCGCTCGGCACCGGCAGCTTCACCCAACTCGCGATCCTAGCGCCCGGCGTACATGCGGATTTTCTGGGTGGCGCCGGCTCCAACTCCGGCTTAGGCAACCAGGCGATCTTCGCGAACGGGCAACGCGACACCAGCAACAGCTTTTCGCTGAACGGAATCAGCACCAACAACCTGTTTAATGGAAACTCCACCAGCCAAGTGGGCGAAAATCGGTTCGTGCTGAACACTGGCGAAAGTTTCGGCGCGGGTGGACAAATCCAAACCAGCACTTCGGTTTATGGCGCGATCGGCCAGGCGCTTCCTACGCCTCCGGCGGAAGCAATCCAGGAGATCGCGGTGAACGCTGCTATGTACAACGCAACCCAGGGGGCCAACGCAGGCGCGCACATCAGCGTGCTCACGAAATCCGGTACAAACGGCTTGCATGGCGAGGTTTATGAAAAATTTCAGAATAGCGACATGAATGCCGCCCCGTTCTTTTATAACGCCGATCCCACCATCAGCACGAAAGTTCCGTTCTTGAATCGCAACCAGTACGGCGCCACTTTGGGCGGACCCATTAAGAAGGATAAGCTATTCTATTTCGTTTCTTACCAAGGAGTTAGGATTGCCGATGCCACAGACGCTACAAAAACCGCAACAGTTCCGCTGGGCCTCACCAATGACCGCAGCACTCAAGGCATCATCAACGCAGTCCAGTCCAGCTTTGGAAAAACGATCACCGCAAGCCAAGTCAATCCTGTCGCTGCGGCCTTACTGAACGCGAAACTTCCCAATGGACAATATCTGATTCCGAGCGCGCAGATTACCGACCCGAACGCAGCCCTGGCAGCCGGTTACGACGTGGTCATCCAAGGGCCGAACGCACAATCCCACGTAGACCAAGGCATCGCCAATGTCGACTATGTGGTCAACGATAAAGATCGGTTGAGCGTGAAATACTACATCCAGGACAATCCCACTACCAACCCGTTCGGTTCGGTGGGCTCCACTCTCGGCTTTCCGCAAGTTCTTTCCGCGGGCAGCCACGTGGCGTCCATCAATAACACTCTCATCCTGTCGCCGACCCTCACCTGGGAGCAACGGGCGGGATTCACTCGGTTACGCGCGTTCGCCAGCACCAGCCAAAACTTCAAACCGAGCGACTTTGGAATGAATCTGCTGGGGTCCACCACCTTCCCGCAAATCGAAATCGGAACCTCCGATGAAACGCTTGGGAACGGCCTGGAATTCGGTCCCCGCGCCAGTTTCGGAAACGCTGGAATGTTTCAGAATCAATGGGAATACGGCACGACACTCAACTGGGTGAAAGGCCGGCACACGCTCTCATTCGGCGGCCTGTGGGACCACACGCAACTCAACATCATCAATGACAATACCGACACCGACGTCATCGGATTTAGGACCTTCGTGAATTTCGTCGAAGGCGCCGTTCGCACCGGTGTTTCGTCGACCGCCTTCAATGGCTCCGCGAATCGTTATTACCGGTCGGACACGGTAGGCCTGTTCGCCAACGACAGTTACAAAATGCGCAACAACCTGACCGTAACTCTGGGATTGCGCTGGGATTACGACGGTCCGCTCTCAGAAAAATATGGCCGGCTGACCGGCTTTAATTCCAAGTTGTACGCTTATAACGCCGCTACCGACACCATCACGGGCTCGGGGTTAGAGATCGCCAGCAATAATAAAGAATTTGGCACTCCGGGCGCCGGCGATACTTTGATGAGGCAGCGCCAGTGGGGCCTTGCGCCGCGCATCGGAATCGCGTGGACGCCGCTTGCTAAACTCACCGTGCGCACCGGATTCGGCCTGTACTACGATCGCGGCGAATTCTTCAGCTATCTTTCGCCGAGCGCCGGAGGCGGTTTCAACGGACCTTTTGGCGTGACACTCGCGCCACCCTTCGTTTCGCCGATCAGCGCTCAAACCGGCGCCACTTTTCAGGCTCCCTTCGGCACCACCCCTCCGCCAGCGCTTCCGCAGAGCGCTGCGTCCTTCCTGGCTCAATTGCCCAATATCGCGCAGACAGAATCCGGCAAATTCCCGGGCGGCAATCTTTTTGGCCCATTTCTTTTCGGCGGCTACGACATCAACAACAAGTTGCCCTACACCGCCAACTGGACCTTCGATCTCCAATACCAGGCCTCCAACAGTTGGCTGATCAGCCTGGGCTATGTCGGCAACCACGGATCGCACCAGGTGTTGCCCATTCCGTTCAATCAACCTCTGATCGCGACGCCGCAAAATCCGGTGAACGGACAGATCTATTCGTACGGCGGCGCAACTCCACTATCACTGAATAACGAACCGGTTTTCACCAGCGAATTTTCGGGCAACGCTCCCATTCGCGTTCCCTACATCGGTTATGACATGAACTCCGTCCTGTTCAAAGCCGAGGGCATTTCCAACTACAACGCTCTGCAGCTACAAGTGCGCAAGCGGTTGTCCTTTGGCTTGCAATTCACCGCTGCCTACACCTGGTCGCACGCGCTCGATGAACAGAGCGGACTTGGCCTTTTCTTCACGGGCAACAATCCGGTAACTCCCAGGTCAAGTTACGGGTCGGCCGATTACGATCAGACCCATGTGTTTCTGATCAATTACACCTACATGATTCCCAAGGTCACGTCGAATAAAGCCCTGGGTGCGGTGGTGAATGGCTGGATTCTGGGTGGTCAGACCGTGGCGCAAAGCGGCCAACCCTACAGCATTTACGACTTTTCCGGTTCCGTCGGCAGCCAGTACCTGGGGACCTCGGACTATATCGGAAACCCAATCGTTCCGCTCAAACCCGGCGTGACGGTTTCGCAAGCGCAACTGCAAGGCACAACTGGCGTGAATGCAGGTAAGCCAGTGCTCAATGTGAACGACTTTGCGCCAGTCTTCCTCGCGCCCGGCCAATCCGGAGTGCCGCCGTGCGATTCGTCGGGATGTGATCTCTACGAGTCGCTCTATGGATATACCGGCCGCAATATCTTCCGAGCCCCATTTCAGGTGCGCTTCGACATGACCATCGGCAAAACGTTTCAGCTGGGCGAGCGCTTCCGGCTCCGGTTCAACGCGGATGCTTTCAACATTTTCAACCACCCGGACTTCGATGCGCCCAACAACAACGTGACGTTCTTCCCGAATTTTTCGGGACCGCCGTCCTTCCCGCCGGTCGGCAGCTTGGGAATCATTCAGCACACCATCGGAAGCTCGCGGTTTCTGCAGTTGTCGCTGCACCTGGCTTTCTAAACACGAATTTAGGTTGCAACAGTTTCCCTGTCACCGCAATCTAACGTTCGTGAAGACAAAAAATTCGAACAACGCCGCACACGCGGGTAAAGTGTTGCAAAAATACGGGACGGTTGTGAACCGTCCTATCTCGCTGGAAGAAAAGGTTCGCGAGTCGCTGGTGGAGAAGCTGAACCCGCTGCTCGCCGACACCATGACTTTACGCGACATGTACAAAAAGCATCATTGGCAGGTGGCCGGACACACGTTTTATCAGCTTCACCTGCTGTTCGATAAGCATTACGGTGAGCAAGCCGAGCTGGTGGACGCTCTTGCAGAACGCGTACAGACGTTGGGTGGCGTGGCCATCGCGATGGCGCCGGACGTGGCCGAAACCACGCGCATCCCACGGCCTCCGCGCGACCGCGAAGACGTCAACACGCAGCTATTCCGCTTGCTCGAAGCGCACGAGATGATCATCGCCGAAACGCGTAAGTTAGCTGACGAAGCGGATGATAAAGGCGATCAGGGTACTAACGATTTGTTGGTGAGCGAAGTTCTGCGCACCAATGAATTCCAGGTGTGGTTCATCACCGAGCAACTCGCCGGATCCGGGTTGGTAGACAAGTAGCGCACGCCCTTGGCGTGCCGCGTTCACACTCGTGTGAACGCCATGATTGCGGTTCTTCCTTTTCGTGTTCGCAAGAGTGCGAACACGGCACGCACGAGTGCGTGCGCTACTTCACACAGCGGAAGCCTAACGTGGCGGCGCGGTCCTTCGACGGCGCCATCAGCAAATATTTCCCATGCTCCGTAAGCTTGTACGCTTGCGGAAAATACCAGATCGATCCTTGCGGCTGATAATAGCTTCCTCCGCGCACGATCCCGGCGCGGGTGTGATCGTCCACATATTCGTCCGTCCACTGCCAGACATTTCCCACCAGATCCATCACGCCAAACGGACTCGCACCTTTCGGATGCGCATCCACCGCAGACGGACCCGGCAGCTCACGTCCTTTATAAGGCTCGGGAACCGCAGCCGCGTCCCATGAATTCCCCCACGGGTAAGTGCGCCCATCCGAGCCACCAGCCGCGTATTGCCACTCCCATTCATGCGGAAGCCGCTTACCGGCCCACTGCGCGTACGCGCGCGCATCTTCGATGGATACCCAGGTCACCGGCTTGTTCTCCCAGCCCGCGCGCGGCTTCGAATCCACCCAATCGCGCAAGAAATTATGATCGTCCGCCGGATGATAATGCATCTCTTCCACAAACTTGGCGAATTCCGCGTTGGTCACCGGATATTTGTCCATCCAGAACCCGTCCACATGCATCGGATGCGCGTGCGAACGGCGCGGCGAATTCTCCCACGGATACTGGACATCTAATCCGATCCAATCGTCGCCCTCAATCTCGATTCCGGCGACCTGAAACAGAAAATCACCCGCCGGGATTTTCAGCATGCCCGCGGTATCACTGCTTGATCGCGCAGGCGCAATCTCCACAATCTTCTGCGGCAGAAATTTCCATTCCGCCGAGAAGCTCTGCACCGGTGCGCCGGTCATCTCCTTCATCTGCGCCAATAAGCGCTCCAATCCATCCACCTGCGCCCCGGAATCCACCGCCAAAATCGCGCCATACCCGTGCGCCTCAATGTCGAAACTCAATCGCCCCTCTTTATCCGGCTGGATGTCAACGCCATGCCACACATCGTAATAACGCCGCGTCGCCGCCACCGGCACGCGGATCTGCGGGCCATGAATGTCGAACTCATTTCGATTCACCAGCGTCCACAAAGTCTTACCCCCGCCCGGAAAGACGCTCGCAAACACGCCGTGCTGCATCGTCGGCTGAAACGGCGTCCAGTCTTTGCTCACGAGCAATTCAGCAAACGCCCGTTCCACGCTGCTCACGCGCCGCAGAGCTTCCGCATCGCGCGGCGTCATCTGATTCCAGATGCC
>DATGIH010000042.1:0-18475 GCA_035295865.1 Bryobacteraceae bacterium | reverse complement strand
AAGCGCCGTCGGCAAGCGGTTCTCCACAGGCGACAAGTTCAAGGTTGAGGACTCCTACGAGATCGTGGGCGTGGTGAAAGACACCAAATACTTCGAACTTCGCGAGGCCGTGGAAAGCATGGTTTATATCTCCAGTTGGCGCCAGGGCGCCGGCGACATGACGTTATGCGTCCGGTCGAGCGCCGATCCCAAATTTTTGGTGGACGCAATCCGGCGCGAGGTTCGGAAACTCGACAGCGCCATCCCCGTCACCGAGACCATCACCATGGAACAGCAGTTGGACAATCACATTTCGCAGGAACGGCTGATCGCGACGCTTTCCAGTTTCTTCGGCGGACTTGCACTGCTGCTGGCGGCCATCGGGCTTTATGGACTCATGGCGCACGCCGCGACGCGCCGCACGCGCGAAATCGGCATCCGGATGGCGCTCGGGGCACAACAGGGCAATGTGTTGTGGTTGATCCTGCGCGATGCGGTTCTGCTCGTGCTATTCGGAGCAGTGATCGGGTTGCCGGTGGCGTTCGGCGTCACGCGATTCGTGAGCAGCTTCCTCTATGGACTAACCGCGCGAGATCCCGTGACGATGATCATCGCGACTGTAGTGTTGGCTCTGGTAACGGTGATCGCCAGCTTTCTGCCCGCGCGCCGCGCAAGCAAAGTGGATCCAATGATTGCCTTGCGCTATGAATGATCACGCAATCCCCAGCTTTTTTTGCATCTCCTCGAGCGTAATGCCCTTGGTCTCGGGATAGATGAACCAGACAACTAAGAGCTGCACCACCATCATGAGCGAGAAAAAAACGAACGGCACGGCGCCCGAGCGCGCGGCCAACACTGGAAACACGCCTGAAATGATCGCGTTCATCACCCAGTGTGTCGTACTGCCCAGGCTCTGGCCTTTGGCGCGCACGCGGTTTGGAAAAATCTCGCCGATGTAGACCCAAATCACCGCGCCTTGCGAGAAGGCAAAGAACGCGATGTATCCAACCAGCAGCCAGACTAGCCAATCCTCATGCTGCGCTGTTGAGAAAATATACGCCACGCCCGCAAGGCACAGCGCCGTTCCGACCGCGCCGATCAACAGCAGCGTTTTGCGACCCAGCTTATCGATCACGGCCATCGCAAGCATCGTAAACAGCAGATTGGTCGCTCCTATCGCGACTGCCTGCAAATCGCCCGATACTTTACTGAATCCAGCTTTCGCGAAAATGTCGTTCAGGTAATAAAGAATGGCGTTGATCCCGGAGAGCTGATTGAACATCCCGATCGAAACTGCGAGGAAGACCGGCAGCAGATATTTGCGTTGGAATAACGGTTCGTCGGCGTGTCCGTGATCGGCGTCGATGGACGCCACGATGTCGCGAAGTTCCGCGTCGACATTTTCTTCACCGATCTGCACCAGCACTTCGCGCGCTTCCGCCGTGCGGCCTTGCTTGGCCAGCCAGCGCGGACTGCGCGGAATTCCGAAAAGCAGCAAGAAGAAAAGAACAGCCGGTACCGCCGATACGCCAAGCTTCCAGCGCCATTCGCCTGCGCCGAAGTTCGCAAGGCCGAGCAAGTAGTTCGATAAATAGGCGAGCAGAATTCCGCCGACCACGTTGAACTGGAAGAATCCGACTAAGCGTCCGCGCCACTTCGCCGGAGCGATTTCGGCGATATACATCGGACCGAGCACCGACGATCCGCCGATGCCCAACCCACCGATCAGCCGGAAGCAAACCAGCGAATACCAATCCCAGGCGAAGGCGCAGCCGAGCGCGGAAATCACGTACAGCACCGCCATGGCGCGCAAACTGTCGCGGCGTCCGTAGCGGTCGCCCGGGATTCCGGCAAAGATCGCGCCGAGAATCGTGCCCCACAGTGCGCTAGCGACGGTGAGTCCAAGCGCGGAAGGCGAGAGCCGATAGGCATCCGTGAGCGCGTGCGTCGCTCCGGCGATCACCGCTGTGTCGAAACCGAATAGCAGTCCACCCAGCGCCGCTACGCCAGTGCTTCGCAGCAAAGAAGAGTTCATTGGCATGCTCCGGTCACCAGATGGACTTGAGAGCCCAGATCTTCATTTGAATCGCACCGCTCTTGCCGCCCTTGGAATACGGTTCGACTTTTCGAACGCCGGGCGGAGGAAAGATGAGATTCGTCATGGCGATCAATCCATTGTCGGCGAAAACTTCCACCGAGCTTCGATCTGTCAATATATGCAGACGCAGTATATCGCCTTTCAAATGCAGTGGGGCCGCGGTGCGCGCGGGGAAATCTTTGCTGAAGCCGGTTGCGCCGGAATGCGTGCGGTCCACAAAGAGCTCCTGCTTCTCGCGATCGTATCCGATCAGGGTGAATGTGTCGTCCGAAGTCCGAAGCTTCCAGCCGATCTCCTGGGCGTCTCCCAATGGCGCTTCCAGCTTCATCTCCGAACTATCGCTGTCCGGACGCCACTCACCGCGCAGTCCGGCCAACGCATCCACCGGAGCCTGAACCAGCCGGAGGCCCTCGGAAGTATCGCGCAGCGCCAGCTTGCGCGGCACAGTCATCTGCCCGCGCCATGGATGCGTCGGCACGTCTCCGGCGTATTGCCAGTTGCTCATCCAGCCCAGCATGACTGGAGCTTGCTCGCGCGGCAGATGGTTGAAGGTAAGCGCGCAGTAGCAGTCTTTCCCGTAGTCCGTCCAAAGCGTGACGTTCGCGGGATTGTCATTGACGAAACGCGTGCCATCGAATTGGCCGACAAAGTACTGCTCGCCCGAACCTCCCTGCAACGCTCCCGGATTCAGCCCGATTTTCAGTACCCAACGTGTCCGGCCGGCCTTCGATTCCAGCGGCACTTCAAATAGCTCGGGGCACTCCCACTGTCCGCTCGCGGCGCCCGCCGGGCCGAACTCGCTGAGTGTTTCCCAATGCTTCAGGTCAGAGGATCCATAGAAACGGACTTTATGGTCGTTCGGGAACGCCACCACCATCACCCAGCGCTTCGTGCGTTCGGACCAAAAAACTTTGGGATCGCGAAAATCGGACATGTGCAGATCGAGCACCGGATTCTGCGCGTACTTGGTCCAGGTGCGGCCCCGATCGTTGCTATAGGCGATGTTCTGGGTCTGCAGGGCCGGCTTTGTTTTGGTTTCCGGCGTGTGGCCGGTATAAATCGCCACCATGCAGGGCTTGCCGCCGGTGCAGAAGCCACTCGAATTGTGCTCGTCGACGACGGTGCTGCCGGTGAAGATCATGACGCCGTTTTCCTCCGGAAGAGCGACTGGGAGTTCGCGCCAGTGCACCAGATCACCGCTGACGGCGTGTCCCCAACTCATGTGTCCCCAGCGATCGCCGAATGGATTGAATTGGAAGAAGAGGTGATATTCGCCATCAAAGAAGACGAGTCCGTTGGGATCGTTGGTCCAGTCGCGCGCCGGAGAGAAATGGAACTGCGGCCGTAATGGTTCGTGGTAGAGCGCGATTTGCGCAAAGCCGGTTGCGGCCAGGAGGAGAAGGGCGAGTCTGGGGAGCAAGATCCTTAAAGGATAGCTCGGGGGCGGGGATGGGGGCTCAGGGGCTCCGGCATTCGGGCGCTCTCATCTTTTAACGTATAGTATTGTATACATAAATAGATATTATGTATAATAATATTGACGTTATGAAAGAATCCAAAAGTCCCACTCCGGTCACTCGCGCGGTCCGTAAGCTGGGGCGCGATATCCGGGATGCTCGCCGGCGCAGGCGGATTCCGGTCGCCATTCTCGCCGAACGCGCTTCCCTCAGCCGGATGACGCTGCATCAGATCGAGAAGGGTAAGACGGGCGTGTCGGCGGGCGCATATGCAACGGTGCTCTTTGCGCTCGGCATGATTGACCGGCTGGCGGATGTGGCCGATCCACGCCACGATCGTGTTGGGCTTGCGCTCGAAGAAGAGCGTCTGCCGCAGCGCATCCGATTGAAGAAGAGCGCCAGGTGATGGAAAAGGAGACTTTGGTCTACGTCGATCTCGCTGGCGTGCCGCAACTGGTGGGACGGCTCTGGTCGCATTCGCGGCGGGAACGGGAGAGCGCAAGCTTTGAATACGACAAAAGTTGGCTCGCGCATCCGGAGCGCTTCTCGCTAGAGCCTGCGCTCGCGTTGGGCCCGGGCCCGTATCATACGGCGGACGGCCGCGCGCTCTTCGGCGCCATCGGCGATTCGGCGCCGGATCGGTGGGGACGCGTGTTGATGCGCCGCGCTGAGCGGATTCGCGCGGAACGCGAAGGACGGGCGCCCCGTGCAGTCCGCGAAATCGATTGCCTGCTGTTGGTGGACGATGAAGCGCGCCAGGGCGCGCTGCGTTTCGCGCGGCGTCAAAACGGGCCGTTTCTGGCGGATTTTGCGCAGACTCGCATTCCACCTTTTATGGAACTTCCGCGCCTGCTCTCGGCCGCCGAGCATGTCTTGAGCGACACCGAAAGCGACGACGATTTGCGGCTGCTGCTGGCGCCCGGATCGTCGCTCGGCGGCGCGCGTCCCAAAGCCAGCGTGCGCGACCGCGCGGGGAATCTTGCGATTGCGAAATTTCCCAGCGAAAGCGACGAGATTAGAACCGTGTTGTGGGAGGCAGTGGCGTTAACGCTGGCCAAAAAGGCCGGCATTCCGGTTCCTCGGTGGGGACTCGAAACGGTAGCGCGACAGCCGGTACTTGTCCTGCGCCGGTTTGACCGGGAACGGGAGACCCGCTTCCCGTTCCTATCCGCGATGAGCATGCTCAATGCGGCCGACAACGAAACCCACAGCTACATGGAGTTCGTGGATGTTCTGCGCCAGTACGGCGCTGCGGCGCTCGAAGACATGCACCAGCTTTGGCGCAGGATCGTTTTCAATATTCTGATCTCGAACACCGACGATCATTTGCGGAACCACGGCTTTCTGTGGAGCGGCACAGCCGGTTGGCGGCTTTCGCCGGCCTACGATCTGAACCCGGTGCCTGGCGACATCAAGCCGCGCGTTCTGAGCACCGCCATTGATCTTGAGAACACGACGGCATCGCTCGCTCTCGCTTTCGAGGTCGCGGAGTATTTTGAACTGCAACCGAGAGAAGCGCGCACGATCGCCGGGCAGGTGGGACAGACGGTAGCCAAATGGCGTCAGGCAGCGGCCAAATTCCAACTGACTACCGCCGAGGCCGATCGAATGGCATCGGCCTTCGAGCACGCCGATTTGAGCGCGGCGCTCTCGACAACTGGGCGCAGACGCTAGAGGCAACTGTTATCTTATTTCTTATGCCTTCTTATCCGGAGATTTCCACGGCTCTGACTGAAGCACTCGATCTATCGCAGCCTCCTATTGCAGTTTGTTTAGCCGACCAGTTGCCTGCGGGCGTGGAAACCTGGTCTGGGCACGTGCCTGCCGGTTGCCGCTTCTGGCAGGAAGCCGGTAGCCGGGTCTTCGCTACCACATCCGATCATCACAGCTCCTGCGCAATCGGACAATACACACACAACCTCGAGATGAAACCCGCGTCGAACACCGATTTGATGGACGCGCTCAAAGTGTTCGGCGATCTTACGTACGTCCGGGAGCAGGACGTGCAAATGATCCCCGTGCTGGCATCGAAACCCAAATATGTGGTCTACGGGCCATTGGCCAAAACCCCGCTCGATCCGGATGTGGTGTTGCTCCTGGTGCGGCCCAACCAAATTCTGATTCTGTCGGAAGCTTCGCAGCAGATCGAAAATGGACTGCCCCCCGCGCTCGGCCGCCCAGCCTGCGCGATTGTCCCGCAAGCTAGGAATTCCGGCCGGTCCGCACTGAGTCTCGGATGCTGCGGCGCGCGGGCCTATCTGGATGTGCTTTCCGACGACACCGCCCTCTATGCGATTCCCGGCCCTGCCCTGAGTGCTTTTGCCGAACGGATCGCGGCGTTATCCAAGGCGAACGCCATCCTCACCAAGTTCCACCAGATCCGCCGCAAGGAGGTGGAAGCGGGCGGATCTCCTACAATTAAGGACTCTTTAGCCGCGCTACAGTCGGCCTGAAAATTTCGCCGCGCCGGGGGCTTGCATTTCGCCTTTTATTCGCTTATACTCGGAGGCGAATACAAGGAGAAAGTCGAGTTGCCTTTATGCCCCTCCCCCCAACTCTCTATTGTGGACCCTCCGGCTGGTCTTATCCCCATTGGAATGGCATAGTTTACCCGCGCCAGAAGCGCCGCGGTTTTCATCCGCTCGAGGAGATGGCTCGCTATTTCGATGCCGTGGAAATCAACACTACGTTTTATCAACCGCTGCGGCCGGAAATCTCGGGGCTGTGGCTGAAGAAGGTGAGTCACAACCCGCGATTTCTGTTCACAGCCAAGCTCGGGCGGCGATTCACGCATGAACGCCTGATGGGGGAATCCGAAGTGGCCCTCTTCAAAGACGGATTATGGCCGTTATTGCGCGCCCGGAAGTTGGGCTGCCTGTTGATGCAATTTCCCTGGACGTTCCGCTATACGGAAGAAAACCGCGAGTATTTGATTGCGCTGCGGCGCGCTTTCCATGAGTTTCCTTTAGTGGCCGAGATGCGTCATGGAAGCTGGATGCGCGAAGAGGCGCTCGGAACGCTAATCGATTACCATGTCGGCTTCGCGAACATCGATCAGGCGGCTTATACCAAAGCTACCCCGCCCTCGTCGTTCGTAACCTCGCCGATCGGATATGTGCGACTGCACGGACGGAATCCGGCGGACTGGCAGCGTGAGTTCGGACGTACCTCGAAGCACATCGCGGCGCACGACTATCTTTATTCAAAGAAGGAACTGCTCGAGTGGAAACCGCGCATCGAACATGTCCTGCAGCACTCTGCTCGGACGTTTGTCTTCGCCAACAATGATGTCGGTGGTAAGTCCGTGGTGAATGCTCTTCAATTGGCGGAAATGCTAGGAGACACCCGGCGTCTTGCTCCTTTGGATCTCATTGCCCGGTTTCCCGAGGAGCTGGGAGATTTTCATTCCGAACGTCCGGTGCAGAACTCCTTATTCCCGGATTATGGCTTGGATCATCGCGCAGTGGCTTAAAAAGCTCTGGGGGATTTCACCCAGTCTAGGTTCTTGCCCCAACTCTGCGTGATTCTCTCTCCTTCACCAGCTTGTAACTTATTGACCATAGGTACTTCACCAGTACCGCTCCTTTGGACGGCAGCCTGCACGCGACGTGACGTTGGGAAGGAGCTAGACCATGAGTCACAAAAGCCCGGCCTACTATTTTTCTGTCGGCCGACTTACCAGAATTCTCCTCACTTTCGCTGTGTTGATAGGCGCGGTTGGCCTACAAAGCAGTAGTACCTCACCTTACAACAAACATCAAAAAGCGTTCTATGCGCCGAAGAGCGTAATCGATTTCGCGCGGCCGGGGTTGGTGATCACCATAAACTCGGCGAAAATCGCAACTGACGGTACCATAACGGTAACCTACACTCTGACGGACCCCGCCGGTCTTCCGCTGGATGCAGCCGGCGTAACGACACCTGGCGCGGTTTCGTTATTATATGTCGCTTCCTATATTCCCAAGGGTCAGGAGCAGTACGTTGGGTACACCACCGAAAAGTCCACAGGAGCGAAGTTAGGGACGATTACACGCCCGTTCTTTGAAGGGCCTCTGCTGGGTGGAAAGCCAGCCGTGCCCACAGCGGTTGCGGGGCAGTATACCTATACTTTCTCGGCAAAAGCTCCCGCGGGTTTCGATACCACGGCAACCACCACGGTGGCGGTCGACGGCAATCGCGATCTGACGGCGTTCGACCTGGGGATCAGCTATGCCGGCAAGACGTTCGACTTTGTCCCGGATGGCGCGGCGGTAACCGTGACTCGTGATGTAATCCGCACCGCGAGCTGCAACACCTGCCATGATCAGTTGGCGTTTCACGGCGGCTATGCGCATGGCATGGAGATGTGCGTCCTGTGCCACACGCCACAGAATGCCGACCCGGCAACGGGCAATTCGCTGGATCTCAAGGTATTCGCGCACAAGATCCACATGGGTTCGTCGCTGCCGAGCGTGGTGGGTACCAAGACTACGCCGGGCGTTCCGTACCAGATTGTCGGATTCCGGAATTCCGTTTCGGACTTTTCCACCGTAGTGGATCCGGCCATGGTGCAACGCTGCGAAGTATGCCACGACCAGACCACCAAAGCAGCCCAAGCCAAAGCGTACATGACCGAGCCGTCCCGCGCAGCCTGCGGGGCTTGCCACGATGATGTAAACTTCGCTACTGGCGCCAACCATCCGGGCGGGTTCCAGGCGGATGACGCGCAGTGCCACAACTGCCATGTGCCGCAAGGCGAGACGCCGTTTGATGCTTCCATCAAAGGCGCGCATGTCGTGGCGAACGACACGAAATTCACCTATCCACAGAATCCAAACACGCTCATCACAAGTATCAAGGTCACGATCACGGGTGTAACTAACGCCACGGCGGGACAGAAGCCAGTGGTCGCCTTCACCGTGCAAGACGTGAACGGCAAGACGATCGCTTTGAACGATCCGACACTGGAAGACCTCCAGTTCACCATGGCTGGACCTACAACCGACTATGGCTACACCAGCTTTGGCAGCGACGTCACCACGCCCGGGTACGTGGGCGAGGATGGAACACAAGGAAAGTGCGATTCGAGCGGTAACTGCACTTACACCTTCCAGCACGCGATTCCCGCGAAAGCGACAGGAACTTTCGCGATTGGTGTGGAATCGGAGCGGCTGGAAAACATACTCTCGGGCACCAATGCCGCCCAGCAAGTAGAGAGCGGGACCCCGAACCAGGTGTTCTATTTCTCGGTGGACGGCTCTACGGTGCAACCACGCAGGACTGTGGTTGCCGAAGCCAACTGCAACCAATGCCACGTGCATCTTACGCTGCACGGCAACCGGAGAAACAACCCGGATTACTGCGTCATGTGCCACAATCCCTCGGACACGGACTTCTCGCAGCGCAAAGCTGGAGATACGCCCCAGACCATTAACATGGCCGTCATGGTCCACCGCATTCACGATGGCGTGAATGTTGTCGCCAACGGCGGTAAGCCTTTCGTCGTTGCCGGATTCGGCGGACACACGCACGATTTTTCGGGCGTGTTGTACCCCGGCATGAGTCCGGAAGGCACGGCGACCGACCTGAAAAACTGCTCGCTGTGTCATACAGCATCGAGCGAAGCGAACCTGCCGATTGGTCTCAACCAAGTGGCGGACCCGCAAGGCTGGATCAATCCAATTGGAGCTACAGGTTCGGCTTGCAGCGGCTGTCACGTGGCGAAAGATGCGTCGGCGCACTTCCTGGCGAATAGCAATGCGCTCGGTGAAAGCTGCGACGTATGCCACGGCACGGGAGCTGCTTTCGATGTCGACAAGGTGCATGCCCAATAGCTGCTTTGGTGCAGCCTTGAGCGTTCCTTCCAGCGGAGCTTGGGGTATCGCGATGGCCTTGTGCCTCGCGATACCCTCGGCTTTCGCCGAAACTCCGGGCTATGCGGGTTCGGAAACTTGCAAAACCTGCCACGAAGAAATCTTCAACAATCTTCAGAAAACTCCTCACTTCGCAATTGAGTCGGGCGCTCGCAAGGGGTGGGACAAGAAAGCGTGTGAGTCTTGCCACGGGCCGGGGGCGAAACATGCAGAATCCGCCTCACCCGACGATATACGGAATCCCGCGAAATTGACGTCCGTTGAAACCGATAAGACTTGCCTCACCTGCCATTTGAACCAACACACCTCAGGCGGACGCATTGCGAGCGGGCACGCCAAGGATCAAGTGTCGTGTACCACCTGCCACTTCGTGCACGGAGCGGCCGGCGCAAAATTAGTGGAACACAAGAAATCGGAGATCAACGCGCGCTGTTCCACTTGCCATATCTCGGAATGGGCCGCCTTCAATCGGCCATATAAGCATCGTCTTCCAGAAGGCGCGATGTCCTGCGTGGATTGCCACAATCCTCACGCGTCTTTGAAGGCCGATGCGATGCAAACTTCCTTCGGAAACGAACCAGGATGCTTCGGATGTCATAGCGACAAACGCGGACCGTTTGTCTTTGAGCACGCGCCGGTGCGCCTGGAAGGCTGCGCCGCCTGCCATGAGCCGCACGGCTCGGCAAATCCCCGGATGCTGGTGCGCCACGAACAGAGCCAGCTTTGTCTCGAGTGCCACTCCAACATCTCGGCGCCGAATCCGCATAATGCCAGGCTGGGCGGGGTTCCTCCGGCTTTTCACGACCTGAGAACCGCGCGGTTCCAAAATTGCACCGTCTGTCACACGAAAGTTCATGGATCGCACGTGGATCGGGAGCTGCTTCGATGAGACTATTGACGGCCTTTTTATTTCTAATTCCGCTGGCCGCGCAAGATCCGGTGAAACCGGCGGCGGATTCCGCGAAGCCTGCCGATCAGCCCGCGCCTGCCGCTCCCGAAGCCGCCGGCGACAACTGGCTACAGGGCAGCATAGAGCTAGGCTACCGCTGGATCCCCGATCTGAACGGGAATCTCGACGCTTACCGAAGCGTGGTGAATCTGGGCGAAGGCCCGAAGCTTCTCGACGCGGATTTCACGCTGTTCAATCCGTCCAAGCGGCTGTTCGATCGCGCCGACGTGCACGCCACAAGCTGGGGAGGCGATCCTTACAACACATTGCGCGTGGAGATTCAAAAAGAGAAGATCTATCGCCTGCTTGCGGATTACCGCAATATTGCGTACTTCAATTTCCTACCTTCGTACGCGGATCCGACGTTGAATCAGGGCGTATTACTGAACCAGAACTCCTACGACACCGCGATTCGCACCTTGCATCTTCAGCTGGATCTGCTACCGGGCAAATGGATCACTCCATACCTCGGTTTCGACAGGAATACCCAGTTCGGCAGCGGCGTGACGGTTTTTCACACGGATCAAAACGATTTTCCAGTCGCTAGTTTGTATTCGGATCAGACCAACAGCTATCACGCTGGAGTTCGCATGGAGCTGGGGCGTTATCACGTCACCATCGAGGAAGGCGGGACTACTTTCAAAGACGATCAGGGAGCATCCGATCACCAAATCAATTCCGGCAACGTTCCTGGAATGTTTCTCGGCGAGCCGCTAACGTTGAGCCAGATGCAGGAGCAGTATCGGGTGCGGAGCAACTCTACCTACACCAAAATACTCGGGGCGGCAAATCCTTATTCCTGGTTGAGCGTGACCGGACAATTTGTTTATTCGCGTCCACACACCGACGTTCGCTTCTCTGAAGCCTCCGCAGGAAACTTCTTTTCAAACGATCTTTTTGAGTTCTACAACGGCAATCAAGATGTTCTGACCGGCGCCGCGAACACGCCCCACACCTTTGGAACCATCACGGTGGAGCTGAGGCCCTTCAAGCGCATGCGCATCGTCCAGTACTGGAACACCGAGCGTTATCACAACAGCGCGAATGCACTGCTGGCCGAGAATCTGCTCTTTACCGGCAGCCCGGCTTTGACCGATCAACAACTTGCGTCAGATCGGCTGAGTTTGAACGAAAGCCAGGAAGAGGTGGATGTTTATTACGACCTCACAGCCCGGCTCACGTTACGAGGCGGCTATCGCTACGAATGGGGCAATACGGATCTGGGCGCGCCGATTCTCTCGGGGCTCACGCTCGAAACCGCAAAACTGCGCCGGAGCATCGGAATCGCTGGAGTGAATTTTCGCTTGAACCAAAAGCTGCGAATCGTAGCCAACGCGGAGGGTTCCAATTCGAACGACGTGTTCTTTCGGACCAGCTTAGAACAGTACGAGAAGGCGCGCATCCGCGCGAGCTACGACGTACTCTCCTCGCTGCGTTTCGCCGCCGATTTCAGCGTGCTCAACAACAGCAATCCGGACCCCTCGGTGAAGCTGGACTTTCGAAGCCGTGTGGAATCTGCTTCTCTATTCTGGACACCTCGGAACGGAAAGTGGGGAAACCTGCTGCTGGACTACTCGAGATCGTCAGTTCGTTCGAACATCCTGTATCTTATTCCGCAAACTCTGACTCCGGCGCCGTCGATTTACAAGGAGAACGCTCATGCATTGACCGCCGTTGTGAGCGTGAAGTGGTTCAGCTTTGGAGGATCGTTGTTCGTATCTTCCGGTAGCAGGCCCACTCAGTATTACCAACCGCTCGCGCGATTTTCTCTCCCTTTGAACAAGCATGTGCGGTGGAATACTGAGTGGCGCTACTACTCTATGTCCGAGGCTTTCTATGCCTTCGAGAACTTCCGCAGCAACCAGTTGATGACCAGTCTGCGGTTTACCAGGTAGAAGCCGCAGAAATCAATTCTTCCGTCTCAGTGACTTCAGGCGAAGCCAGCACTTGGACATCAATGTGGGGAGGCGTGTGCAGAGTATGGCTCAGCAGGCATGCATCCACCGCGCGCAACAATCCATCCCGATGGCGTTGGGTCAGTCCGGGTGCGATGACATCAATCCGGATCGAAACGATCCGAGTTGGTTTGCCTCCCTTTTCCGCCGAGATTCGAATCTCGAGATCTTCATCAGGCAGCGCGCGCGCTCGCAGATATTCCTCGGCATAATAGGCAGAACAGGATCCCAACGCGCTGAGGAATAGCTCAGGGGGAGTCATAGCGGAGTCCGTGCCATCGTTCTCAAGCGGCTGATCAGATAGCACTTTATGTGCACCGGCGATCATTTCAAATTTCTTACCACCCAAGCAGCGAACCTTGACATTCATGACAATCTCCTCCACCCGGGACATAGCATTCATCCAGCCAGATTGTGAGCTTCGCTAAGTGCGACTTAAACTTGAGTTTGTCGTAAGCCCGCTGACGGAATGCGGGATATCGCTCACCCAAAAACCAGCGGTGATCCGTAGTCAGTTTGGTACTACGCCTGCTTGAGTAATTTTATATGGATTCAGCTTTGGCGGTACACCGCCTGCACTTTGCCTTCACCGTCACATTTCACTACTTGTTTCCTCAGCTCACCATGGGGCTTGCCCTATTGATCGTGATCCTGAAGACCGTCGCTCTCAGAACGGGCGACGAACATTATAACCAGGCCGCCCGATTCTGGGTGAAAATCTTCGCCATTAATTTCGCGATGGGTGTAGTGACAGGTATCCCGATGGAGTTTCAGTTCGGCACGAACTGGTCGCGGTTCTCGAAAGCCGCGGGCGGCGTGATCGGGCAGACGCTCGCGATGGAAGGAGTCTATTCCTTCTTCCTGGAATCGACTTTTCTTGGACTCTTCGTCTTCGGCGAGAAGCGGCTCAGCCCACGCATGCATTGGTTCTCTTCCGTACTGGTCTGCGCCGGATCTTGGCTCTCCGGATTCTTCATCATCGCCACCGACGCGTGGATGCAGCATCCAACCGCTTATAAAACCGGCGCCAACGGAGAGATTTTGCTCGACAGTTTTTGGGCGCTCGTTGGGAATCCCTGGATTCTCTGGCAGTATCTCCACAACATGATCGGAGCGGTGGTGACCGGCAGCCTGGTGATGGCGTCCATCGGTGCCTACTATTTATTGGCGGGACGATTCACCGAACACGCGCGGGTCTTCGTTCGCGTCGGCGTGATTGCGGGAACCCTCGCTTCGATCGCCATGCTGTTCCCAACGGGAGACGGCCAAGGAAAGATGATCGCGGAACATCAACCCGTCACGTTGGCTGCCATGGAAGGATTGTTCGACACCACCGCGGGTGCGCCGGTCGTCTTGGTCGGCCAGCCGGACACCGACAAAATGGAGTTGGACAATCCCATCGTCGTTCCAAAGGCCCTCAGTTTTCTCACTTACCGGCGCTGGGAGGCGGAAGTGAAAGGCTTAAAGGATTTCCCGCGCGATCAATGGCCGGATAATATTCCGCTGCTGTATTACAGCTATCACATCATGGTAGGAATCGGAACCATGCTGATTGCATTGATGCTGATCTGTGTGTGGGCGATGTGGCGCTCACGGCTCTATGGCAATCGGCCATTGCTCTGGGCGTTGATGCTGGCGATGCCGTTTCCCTATATCGCGACCACTGCTGGTTGGATGACAGCCGAACTCGGGCGGCAGCCGTGGCTGGTCTATGGATTGATGCGAACCGCCGATGGAGCGTCTTCCCGAGTCTCCGCGGCGAATGGGCTGTTCACACTGATCGGCTTTATGGGAATCTACTTGCTGCTCGGGATTCTTTTCTTGTTCCTGGTGCATCGCGAGATCGATCATGGACCTGCCGCAACTGCAATTTCCGAAGGTGCGCTGCAAGGAGCAATCCAATGATCACAACCGTGTGGTTTTGCCTGGTGGCGATCATGGTCGCCGGTTACGTTGTGCTCGATGGCTTCGATCTGGGCGCGGGTATCATTCATCTGTTCGTCGCGAAAACGGATCAGGAGCGCCGGCAGGTTCTGCGTTCCATCGGGCCGGTGTGGGACGGCAATGAAGTTTGGCTGCTCGCCGCCGGAGGCACGCTCTACTTTGCATTTCCCGCGCTCTACGCGGCTGCATTCAGCGGATTCTATCTTGCTTTGATGATGGTGTTATGGCTGCTCATTCTGCGCGGAATTTCCATCGAGCTGCGCAGCCATATCGAAAGCCCCATCTGGAGACCGTTCTGGGATCTGTTGTTCGGCGGATCGAGCGCGCTGCTTGCTTTGCTCTACGGAGCAGCTTTGGGCAACGTGATTCGCGGCGTGCCGCTCGATAAGGACGGCTACTTTTTCCTGCCTTTATGGACGAATCTGCTGCCCGGGAACAATGCCGGCATCGTAGATTGGTACACGCTGCTGGTGGGCGCCGCTTCTTTTGTCGCGCTGGCGATTCATGGCTGCTATTGGGTGGCATACAAAACCAACGGCGACTTGCAGCAGAGATCTCGCTCGTTCGGACAGAATTGCTGGTGGGCACTGGTCGCGTTCATCGCCGCGATTACCTTTTTCAGTTTTCGTTTGCAGCCGAATTTGAACACTCAATTCGAGGAGTATCCGTGGGGCTACGTTTTCCCCGCGCTGGGTGTGGCAGGTTTGGCCGGGATGTATCATTACGCTGGAAAGAAGCAAGACTTGGCAGCGTTTCTTTCGTCCTGCCTGTTTCTGGTCGGCATGCTCACGAGCGCGACATTCGGAGTTTATCCGTATGTGCTGCCATCAAACGTGGAGCCAACGGCGGGTTTGACCATTTCAAATGCATCCGCAGCGCCGTACGGGCTGTATATCGGGCTGGCGTGGTGGATTCCCGGAATGATCCTCGCGGGAGTCTATTCGGTCTTCGTGTACCGGCACTTTGCGGGCAAGGTGAGTGACTAAATTATTGGCCGCGGATGAACGCTGATAAACGCGGATAAAAATCTGCGTCCATCCGCGTTCATCTGCGGCCCAAAATCTTAATTCTGCGGACTGGTATTGGTCAGCCGCAGATCCACGGTCACCGTCGTCGAATTGCCTTTGCTATCCGTCACTGTCACGGTAAAGAAATAGTCGCCGGCTAGCTCTGCTAACTGTATACTCGGATGCGAGGTGTTCGCTCCGAGCACTGCGGCGCTTAAGTTCCCCGACACAGTCATGAACGATAACGGTGTGTTGCCCGAGGGGCTGCTCGAACCGCTGAGGTCCAAAGTTACTTGGCGATTCGCGGTCTGGCAAATCGTGAGCGTGCCGCTCACCACGCATCCAGGACCGCTCACCGTCACCACCGGCGGAGTTCCGCCGCCGCTCGTCGGATTCACCGGCACCGTAAGGTTCTTGGCCACCTGCGCTCCGGCGCTGTTGATCGCCACGCAAACATAGGTGCTGGTGGTGGTGGGATTCACTGTGAGGTTGCCGTTGGCATCCACATTTCCGATGCCCGAAATCACAACGCGCGCAGCGCCCGTTGCAAGACACTGCAGCACTACGGCGCTTCCCGGGACGGTACTGACCGCGGGAGTTGCAGTGAAGGATGTAATTACCGGCGGTGGCGGTGGAGTGGGCGGCGCAGTTACGGTAACCGTCACATTCGCCGACACCGATCCGAAATTATTCGTCGCGGTCAATGTGTAAGTAGTGGTAGTCGCCGGGGTAACATCCTGCGTTCCGACTAACCCCACCGAACCGGGGACCGGCGAAATCTTCACCGTGGTCGCGTTCTCCACTTGCCACAGCAATGTGGAAGTGGCGCCCGCCGTAATGCTCAGAGGACTTGCCGAGAAACGGTCGATCTTGGGCGCGGTCCCAGGCGTCACCTGCACCGACACGCTGCACGTCGCGGTGCCCACGTTGTTCGCCGCGGTGATGGTGTAGTTGGTTGTCGCGGAAGGCGTGACAAGCACGTTTCCATTCAGGCCGACGGAACCTACGCCGGGCGTGATGGTCACTGTGCTTGCATTCAACGTGTTGTAATACAGCCGCGACGATTGCCCTTGCGAGATGTTCATCGGGACCGCAGTGCACTCGAGAATCTGCGGTTTCGGCTGCTGCACGACGACGGTGATCGACGACGTAACTGTGCTACTCGAATTCTTCGCGGTGAGAGTGTAGGTCGTGGTGCTGGTGGGGCTCACACTCGTGGACCCGCCTTGCGAGCTTACCGAACCTACCGTTGGCGAAATCGTTGCGGAATCCGCATTCAGAATTCGCCACGTAAGAGTGGACGATTGGCCACTTTGGATGGTCGTCGGATCCGCGATAAAGAACAGGATTTGGACGTTCTTCGGCTGCTGCGTCGTTACCCGCACACGCGCGGAGGCGGTTTGGTTGTCCGTATTCTTTACCGTCAGCCGGAAGCTGTAATCTTGCCCGGCAGCGGCCGTGAAGGTAGTGATCGCCGCATTGGGCGAGTTCAAAGTGACATGCGGGCCAGCCTCTTGCGCCCACTGGAAGGTCAGCGCTTCACCGTTCGGATCATGCGAGTTCGATCCGTTCAGCGTGATCGTGCCGGCGGGCACGCCGATTTGATCCGGACCCGCATCGGCAACCGGCGGCGAAGTTCCCACGTGCAGATTGCGCGACAGGACTTCGTAGCGCACGCGCGGGATGTCCACGGGAACCGGCATTGTTTGACCCTGGTAATCCTTGGGCCGCATGAAATTGCCGAACTGGATGCCCACTACGGCCCGGCCACTGTTGCCCGGCCCCACCAACGTTTCATTCACCCCGCCTTCCGCCGTAAGCGCGAAGTGATTGCCGAATGGGAAGACAAAACGCAGCGTACCGCCCGGCCGGTCGGCATTTCCGGCGCTCTTCAAGTAGCCGAGGTTCGCCTCCAGATAATTGTTCCCCCACAATCCGAGCGTGGTGCTGACGCCGTACTGATCGACGATGCTGAGATAGCGTTGTACAAAAATATTCGGCGCCACGGCCATAACCGGCGTTCCATCCGGATTCGTAGCGGCGGTGGCAAACGTCGCGTTGCTGGTGCCGATGATGGCATTGTTAGTGAAGCCGTGCGTGGCAAACAATCCAGCGCGGCCGATTTTGAAGATGTAATCCGCCGTGAGCGCGGCCTGCCCGAGCGTCCCGCCATTGGGACCATCGGACAGATTGACGTGCTTGAAGCTGGTAAACAACCCGCCTTGGAAATTGCCGATGCGATCAACAATCCCCAAGTCAAACTGGCCTTCGCGCTGCGTCTTGAAGTAGAGATACTCGGCCTGGGCCTGGACGGCGAAGTGATCCGCGAAAGGTTGGAAATAACGGCCGCGGCCGGTGAATGTGAAATTGCCCTGGTCATCGGACCCGACGTTGACGCCGAGAAGAGCGAAGGGCGAGTGGCTGGCTCCCGTCCCAGCAGTTGTTGTTGCCGGCGCCGTCTGCTGCGTCGTGGGTGTTGGGGAGGGCGCGGCGGGCTGAGCGGGGATCTTCCCTTCTATTTGAGCCTGTTTATTCTTTAGGTCGTCCACTTCTTTTTTCAGATTTGCATTCTGATCCAGAAGCTGTTGCAGCATCCGCGCGATGTCGTCCAGTTTGTCCAGCCGCTTCAAAATGTCGTCGCAGCAATCGCGCAAAGTGCGGCCTTGATCCATGGCTCGAATGGCTTCTCCGGCGCCGCCCGCGCTCACCGTTTTCCCTTGTTCATCGGCCACAGTGATCACCACGCGCCGGTTCATCCAGCGCGCAACGTCGGTCTTGCTGAACCCACCTTTGTAGCCGGGATATTTGGGATCGGCTTTGCCGCGCGTGGCCACTTCGATCTGGTTGGAGGAAGCGCCGTACTTCACGAGAAACTCTTTCACCGTGTTGGCGCGCGCGAGGCCGAGCTTCTCGTTGTATTTCGCGGAACCCAGGTTATCCGTGTTGCCTTCCACTTTGACGCGGTAGCCAGGATGCTGGTGCAGCAAATCAGCCAAGCGGAGCAGACTGGGATAGCCGTCGGAAAGCGTTGACGAGTTGTATTCGAAGTTGATCTCTTCCCAGTCGTCCTTGGATGCGTTCGTGGTCAGCCCTTGCGCGTAACTGGACGCGGCGAAGAGACCGGACAAACCTACTAACAACGCCAACTTTCGAAGCTTCATCGAACTTCCCCCTGGTAATTTTGCTTGTTTAGCGGGTAGAAACCCACTTTGTGCGGCGTGCGGAACTCGCCTA
>DATGIH010000041.1:0-6807 GCA_035295865.1 Bryobacteraceae bacterium | reverse complement strand
ACTCCGTCCGCTCTGACCGTCTTGAAGACGGAGGCGTTCGGATTTACTTTAGGGCGGAATCTGGATGAGAGCGAGAGTGTGCTCGATTCAACACATGGCTTTCCGGCTGCGCAGCGGAGCCATCTGGTGGGGATTGGCGATTCGAGCACGGCTTGGGTCAAGGAAGTCAGCACAGCGGAGGGCAAGGGGTTCGAGGGCGTAGTGTTGTTTGCCTTGGATCAGTTTTGTTTGATTGGTTATCCGGTTCCTTTGCCGGCTTTGCTACGGCGCAGCTTGCGGATGGGGCCCTAAAACGGCCGCTGCGATAAACTGAAGAAGGTTTGCTTCAGGTCCAGAATGTTTCGAAGGTTTATCGTTTGTATCGGCGGCCGTTGGACCGGTTGACCGAGTTCCTTCCTTTCACCAACCATCATCCTCCTACCGAGTTTTGGGCTCTGCGCGACGTGAACTTAAGCGTCGAACGCGGTGAAGTCCTGGGTGTCGTGGGGCCGAATGGATCGGGCAAGAGCACGCTGCTGCAAATCGTCAGTGGGATCCTGGAACCGACTCGCGGGCGGGTTCTTTCGAGCGGCCGCATCGCGGCGCTGCTTGAGCTCGGGGCGGGGTTTAGTCCGGAATTCACGGGACGCGAAAATGTATACCTGAACGGCGAGATTCTGGGCATTCCGCGGAAAGAAATGGAGCGTGTGTTTCCGCAGATTGAACGCTTCGCGGAGATTGGCACGTTTATCGACCGGCCAGTCAAGGAATATTCCACTGGCATGTACGTGAGGCTGGCATTCTCCACGGCGATTCACGTCGATCCGGAAATCCTGATTGTGGACGAGGCTTTGGCGGTTGGCGATGCCATCTTCGCCAACCGGTGCATCAAAAAGTTTGAGGAACTAAAACAACGCAAAATTACGGTTTTGTTTGTTTCGCACGATCTGGGGCTAGTGAAGCGGCTGTCGGATCGCGCGGCGCTGATGGTGGATGGACGCGTGGCTGCGTATGGCTCTCCGAGCGAAGTGGTCAATCGCTATGTGGGCTTGGTGCTGGAGCGGCAGGGGCGCGAGCATCTCGGGAATGAGATTTCTTCCGGCGCTGCTGAGCAGAGCGGCACGTTTCGCCATGGCGACGGTGCGAGCCGCGTGGTAGAGGTGGATCTCAAAGATGGCGACGGCGGATCGACGCGGAGCCTGGAGCCTGGTTCTCCGCTCACCATCTATGTGCGCGCGCACGCCGAGAAGGATTTGGAGAATCCGGTTGTGGGAGTACTGATCCGCAACCGGCTCGGAATCGATGTTTTTGGAACGAATACAAGAATTGAAGGTGTGGATCTGGGGAACGTGAAGGCGGGCGAGACCTTCGAAGTGGAGTTCACCTTCGATTGCCTTCTGACCGGGCAAGACTATACGCTGACGGCGGCGACGCAATACACGGATGGGTTCAGCCAGGATTGGCTGGACGATGCGATTTCTTTTTCCGTAGTGGACTCGCGGGACGTTGCGGGTTTGGCGAATTTCAAAACCAAGGTGACATGGCGGAGAGTGGCGGCATGAGAGTGGACGCGATTCAAGCGGCACTGCGCGAAGAAGGATTGGACGGATGGCTGTTCTTCGATCATCACAAGCGGGACCCGCTCAGTTACCGCGTTTTGCAATTCACGCCGGGCTCCATGGTGACACGCCGCTGGTTCTATTTCATTCCAGTCACGGGCGAACCGCGCGGGCTGGTTCACAAAATTGAAGCAGAGACGCTGAATGCGCTCCCGGGGCAGCGCGATCTGTATGCCAGCTGGAAAGAGCTGACGGCGGGGTTGAGCAGGATTCTGGGCGGGGCGAAAAAGGTCGCGATGCAGTTTTCACCCGACTGCGCGATTCCATACGTGGCGATGGTGGATGCGGGGACGGTCGATCTGGTGCGGGGACTCGGCATCGAAGTAGCGAGCTCAGCGAACCTGATTCAATATTTCGAATCGCGCTGGAGCGCGGAGCAGTTGGAGGCGCATCTGGAGGCCGGACGCAGAGTGGACCGGGTCCGGCATGAAGCGTTCCAGCGCGTTTCCGATAAAGTTCGCGTGAACGAGCGAGTCACGGAATGGGAGATGCAACAGTTCATCCTCACGCGATTTCGAGAAGAGGGTTTGCTCACGGATCACGGTCCCGACATCGCGGTGAATGCGAATGCATCGAATCCGCACTATGAACCCAAGCAGGACGCAAGCGCGGAAATCCACGCGGGCGATTTGGTGCTGATGGACATGTGGGCCAAGTTGGATATGCCGAATGGCGTGTACTACGACATCACATGGGTTGGATTTTGCGGCCGAGAAGCGCCGGCTGAGATCGAGAAAGTGTTTGGCGTCGTACGCGAGGCGCGCGACCGCGCGGTGGCGTTGGTGATGCATGCAGTCGCCGTGAAAAAGACTCTACGCGGATTTGAAGTGGACGATGCAGCACGTTCACACGTTCGCGACGCGGGTTACGCGGATTATTTTTTTCATCGCACCGGGCATTCGATTGGCGCCGAAGTGCACGGTACAGGCGCCAACATGGACAATCTGGAAACGCACGACGAACGCAAGGTGATTCCCTGGACGTGCTTTTCCGTGGAGCCTGGCATTTATCTTCCGAAGTTCGGGATACGCAGCGAACTAAATATGTTTGTGGGCGACGATGGTGCTCGCGTAACCGGCGAAGTTCAACAGAAGATGCTGCTTCTGTGAGTCTGGCTACGCGGTTCCACCTAGGAAATTTTTGCCAGATGCCGATGTTTCGGCACTTTCATTATCTTTGGTTATTTTGATCGCGAGCCAAAACCACAGTGGAGCATATTTTTAGCAATTTGTTTTGGCGAAGCGGTAACGTTTCCTTTCTTCAAACGTCATTACTAGTGTGGGCGCAGTAAGCCCTGGTTCCCCGGCCCCGAAAGCCCACGTTACTACTCTGTAGTGCGAATTTAACCTAATTCAAAGGAAACACGAAAATGAAAATTTCAAAGCTAGCCTTCGCTATCACTACGTTCGCAATCGGCATTGCGAGCGCCGCATCGGCCTATACCGTTACGCTTTCGAGCGCTACCCGTGTGGGTCAAACCGAATTGAAACCCGGCGACTACAAGGTCACCATTGAGGGCGACAAAGCCATCTTCAAGAGCGGCAAGAACGTTGTTGAAGTCCCTGTGACCGTGGAAACCGGCGCGAAGAAGTACAGCAACACGATGCTCGATTCCACTGGTTCGCAGCTCGATGACATCATGCTCGGCGGAACGAACATGAAGATCATCATCAAGTCGAGCTCCGCTCCGGTTGCCGCTGGTTTGGGACAGTAACGCTCGCGTTTGATTTGGCCCGTGCCGCTTCGGTGGCACGGGCTTTTCGTTTTTTTAGGAGATGTATTTGACGAGCAGTACTTCGTTGCCCTGTTCGTTGTAGATCAACTCGTCGACAAGCTGGCGCGCAATCAACATCCCGAAACCGCCCGGCCTCAGGCCAAGCCGCTCGCGAAGTTCCGCATGTTCAATCGGCGAGCACTGCGGATTGGAGACAGCCGCGTGCTCCAGTTTGTCGAGAGAGAACCCCTTGCCAGGATCGCGAACGTAGTACAAGAGAGCGCGTTCGGTACGGACGTGGGTGATGGTTACGCGTTTCTCCGGATCGTATCCCGCGCCATGCTCGATGGCGTTGTACAGCATTTCGCGGATCGCCGTAATGAGGCTGTCGCGCTTCCCCTCCGGAATTTCGATCATCATTTCGCGGAGGAACGGCAGGACGCGATGAACCGCTTCCATCTTGCTCCGCATACAGAGTCCGAGCCAGCGCGATCCAGCGGATAGGACTTCCACGTCGTCTTGCCACGACGCGCAGCTAAGGGCGCGATTCACCAGGTCCGTCACGTGGTTCCCGGCGAAGGGCTTGCCGATATAGGTGAAAGCCCGCTCACGCAAGGCTTCAATCATTTTGTCCGGGGCATGGGCGGCGCTGGTCGCGACGACTTTGGCATCGGGCCGGGCCTTGTGGATTCCCTCAATCAGGCTCACATCGGCGATGATCAAGTCAAAGGGCTCGGATTCGATACTGCGCAACGCGGCAAGTCCGACGGACGCGCTCTCGATCTGCCTGTCCGGCGCATCCAGACTCGCCTTAAGCGACTCGCGCACGCCAGGGTCGTCCTCGACGATCAAAATCCGTTTCCGGACAGGCATGTCTTGTTGTACGATACCAAAGTAAGATGCCTGCCGAGCCATCCGTAGCGATCGAGATTGCGCCGCCAGGAGACGTTTGCGTGCTGCGCCTGCGCGGCCGCTTCACCGCGGGCCCGGATCCGGACTACGTTTTGGGCAAGCTGGACAAAGCGAAGGTCCGGTCCTTCCCGAAGGTACTGGTGGATTTAAGCGAGCTTTCTTCGATCGGTTCGATGGGGATTGGCTTTTTGGTGGGTTTGTACACTTCGGTGATGAAGAGCCCCGAGGGACGTTTTGTAATGGCCGGCGCTACGGCTCGGGTGCGCGAAGTGCTGGCTCTAACCCGGCTGGACACCGTAATTCCTCAGGCTGTGGATGTCGCGGCGGGGCTGGCTGCTTTGCGCGCGAAGAGCGCGGGGACGGGAAGCTAGAGCTTTCGGCGGCGCGTTGCTTACGCGCCTGCAAGCGGCATGACAAGCCGCCGCCGATTGGCAATCGGCTCCACGCACGCTAGACAGCTCGCAGGAGAATGACGGTGATGTTGTCCGGGCCCCCTCGGCTCCTTGCGGCGGCGATGAGTTCCTGACATTTTACGTCGAGCGGAGCGTCCGATTCCAAGGCGTGCTTCATGTCTTCTTCGTTCGCCACTCCGTGAAGACCGTCGCTGCACAGCAGGAGCTGGGTGCCGGGTTCGGGATGCAGCGCGTAGGTGTGAACTCGAAGCTGCTCTGAGACTCCGATGGCCATGGTCAAGACGTGGCGCATCGGATGAGTCTTCAGAGTCGTTTCATCCAGGCCCAGACGCCGGCCTACTTCGTTGACCCAGGTCTGGTCTTCGGTCACCGTGCTGAGGGTGCCATTTTCGAACTTGTACAGGCGGCTGTCTCCGACGCTGGCGATCAACAGATCGCCATCCTTGACGAGTGCAGCCACCATGGTGGTTCCCATGCCTTCCAAGGTGGAATCGGCCGAAGCCGCTTCCATCACGCGGCGGTTGGCTTCCTGGAATGCCTCCACGAGCATTTCCGTGTCCATAGCGGCGGGACTTTGATAGACCAGCTCCCAGAGAGTTTCCGCGGCCAGTTTCGAAGCGTGCTCTCCGGCTTGTGCGCCCCCCATCCCATCGGCGACGACATATAAGCCGATGGACGGCGCCACCAGATAATAGTCTTCGTTGTTACTTCGGACGCAACCTGGGTCCGAAGCTCCGGAGGCTTCGAGCATGAATTTATCGATTATACCCGTTCACGGCTTGGGGGAATCGAGCATGGACTTGAGCTGGCGGTAAGCGCGCTCTTCGTAGTTGGTTTTCAAGCGCTCCAGGCCTTGCAGACGGGCGTCTCTGGGGTCGCTCGTATGGGTGTTGCCTTGCTTCTTCAGGCAGCGGCCGAGAAGCAGCGTGGCCATCTGATCCTCCGGCTCGCGATCGAGTGCCGCGCGGAAGCGGTCGGCCGCGGCGTTGAAGTCGCCTTTCTTCCACAGCGCGTAGCCCAGATTGAAGTGATATACCGGATCGTTGGGGTCGCCTTCGAGCGCTTTGCGAAAATCGTCGACGGCCTGCGGAAGGTTGCGGCGGCTTTCGGCGGCGGCGAGATCGTTATATACCTCGCTGAGCGGAACGATCTGGACAAGGGTTTGAAAGGATTTCTGCGCGCCCGTGTAATCGCCGGACTCGTAGCGGGAGAGGCCAAGAAGGAAGCTCGCCTCGTGGTAGTGAACGTCCTCAGGGCTTACTCTTTCCAGCCACTCGACTGCCTCACGATAGTCCTTGCGCTGGTAGTAGATCTGGCCGAGTCCGTAACAAGGGTGGGCGAAGCGGGCGTCCAGACGGGCCGCCTGGGTGAAGTATTTCTCGCGTTGTTCCGGCGCCGCAGCCATCAAGCCGCGCACGTAATTCTCTTCGGCATCCAGACGCACGGGAGGGCGCAGCGAACGAAAGTCGGCTTCGGCGGGGGCGAGGTTCGGCCCCAGCATGGTGAGCGCCTGCCAAGCGAGGTGCGCCTCGATGGTCGCCAGATCCTCCAGCGCTCCGGTTTCGGCAAATTGGAAGCTTTGACGTAAATGACGCCGATCGACCACGCGTGCCGCGACCTTGAGGGAGCCGTGGGAATCGCCCGGGGTGCCCGGCTTGGCGGGCTGAAATTCGAAGGTTCCGAAGACGACTTGCTCGGCGTCCACGGTCTCGCCGATCTTGATGACGGAAGCTTCGGTGAGCAGCGCCCGTTCGCGCAGGTTGAGACGGCGGTAGGCTTCCTGCGTGTCCTCGCGGGCGAGGGCGACGACGCCACGCAGGTTGAAGGCGTCGCGTAGGGTCTCGGCGATGCTCTCCCCGATCCAGTCCAGATTGGAGCTGCTACCTAATGATTTTGCGGAAGAGTTGGCGAAGGGCAGGACGGCCGCGGTGCCAGCGGGGGCGGCGTGCGCTCCGAGACACACTACGAGTGAGGCCGCAAAACCGCGCATGTTTTTAGTTTAGTTCAAAGAGTTTCGTTCAAAGTAAGTCTAGTTCAAGCTTTGGAGCTTAGCTCGGCGAGCGATGAGCGCGCGGCCGCCCGGCCTTCCGATTGGGCTGCGTAGGGCAGGACGGCGAAGAAGGTGCTTCCCTTCCCCCGGACGCTGGCTACGCCGACATTGCCTCCTTGC
>DATGIH010000040.1:0-5546 GCA_035295865.1 Bryobacteraceae bacterium | reverse complement strand
ACGCTCATGATAGAAGTTCAAAATAGCACGCTGCCGGCCGCTTCATCCGGCGCCCGCATGCGCAAGTTCCCGCTTGGGTAATAGCGCGCTCAAAACTTCAGCAAGCTCGGCCGCGTTTTCCGCCGCCAGAATCGTGTTGTGATCGCCTTTCACGCGTCGCACCGCCACTCCCGCACGCGCCAGGTCATTCCAACCCAGCCGCGGATCGCTCAGTACTTCGGTGCTGACCGGCTGGTCCGCGGCGATGAAATGGACGATTGGGGCGGGGAACTCGGGTGGGCTATATTCCCACATCGCCATGCCGTTCAACGTCTTTTCTTCGTGCCCGGCGACTAAAACATCCGAGCCGATTGCTGTCAACACGCGGCTTGCACCGGCTTTCCGCCGCCGCGCGAAGATACGGCCCAGCGCGTAGAGATGCAGACGCAGCGCGCCCGCCGTCTCCGCGATTTTGCCAGGACGCAGAGCCAGCGCCATCTCACACGCCTTGCGAACATACCGCCGCCACTGCTTGTGAACTTTCGGATAACCCGGCGTCGCCGCATCAAAGAGAACGACACACTCGACTTGCTGGCCTTGCGCCATCAATTGCAGAGCGGCCTCATACGCCACGACGCCTCCGTAGCAATGGCCGCCCAAAATGTACGGACCTTCCGGGCACTGCCGCCGGATCGCGTCGACGGAGGAACGCGCGAGATCCGCTACCGGGACGATCCGCTTGTCGCGCAGCGGATCGGAATGACACACAACAAAAAACGGTTGATCGTCATCCAAGCTTTTGGAAAGATGTCGCAAGTAGTACGGATCCTGCGCGCTGGCGGGAAAACAGAAGAACGGCAAACGCGAGCCGGTTGGGCGAAGAGGGAGAATCCGATTCGCGCCCGCTTGCGCCGCCGGCTCACATTCGACAATGATCTGCGCGAGCTTTTCGATTGTCGGATGCCCGAAGAAATCCACGCGCGCCGGCAGCGTGCCGCCGGTTTCAAATCTGCGTTCACACTCCGCCAGCATCGCTGCTATGGTTAACGAATCGCCGCCGAGCGCAAAGAAATCGTCGCGGACTCCAATCTGTTCTACCCCCAGGAGTCGCCGCCAAAGCTCGATCAGATCTCTTTCGGCAGGGGTAGTGGTTTGCAAATGAAACGCGCTCCCGCGACCGCGTAACTGCTCCGAGAGAATCCCTCGCCGCGCCTTTCCGTTGGCGGTTCGTGGAATCGAATCGATCAACACAATCCGTCGTGGAACCTTGAAGGGAGCCAGCCGTGTTGCGGTGAAATGACGCAGCTCTTGCTCTGATGCCGAGGCGCCTTCCCGTAAGACTATCGCGGCAGCGACATCTTCGCCGAGCGTGGCATGAGGAACCGCGCAGACTGGCGCGTCTGCTACCGCCGGATGCTCCAGCAAGACCGCTTCCACATCTTGCGGAGATATTTTATCGCCGCCGCGGTTAATCTGCTCCTTCAGACGACCGGTTAAGAAGAGAAAACCGTCCTGGTCCAGACGGCCCAGGTCTCCGGTCCGAAACCATCCTTCGCGAAATGCGGATTGGTTGGCTTCCGGATTGTCCAAGTACCCAGACGTCACCGACGGCCCACGGACCACGACTTCGCCTTCGCAGCCGGCCCCCAGAAAATTTCCGGCTGGATCGGTAATCGCTAAGTCGAGACCGCTGGATCGTCCCACCGATCCTGATTTTCGGCACCCGATCCTGTTGCGCGCCATTCCGCCAGTTTCGGTCGAGCCATAGCCGTTGAGCACCGGCACCCCGGTAGATTCCTCGAGATCCAGGAGCAACTGCGGATCGAGCGCGGCCGTTCCGCAGCGAATAAAACGCAAAGAAGATCCTCGAACGATCTCGGGATTTTGCCTGGCGAGCGAAAGGACCGCGCGACCGACGGGAGGGCTTGCGCTGAACCACGTCGGCCGGAATTCCGCTAGCAAGTTCGCAAAGGTCACCGCATCGAATCCGTTGGTGCAGACCACGCTGCCGCCGCACGACAATTGTGTGAGGACGGCGGCCAACCCATGCAAATGAAACAAGGGCATCAAGCACAGCAGGCGGTCAGCGGAGGTTAACTCGAGCGCGCGCAAATCGTGCCTCGCCATGGCTTCGAGATTCCGCCAGGTCAGAGGGACCAACTTCGGAGAATCCGTCGTAGCCGAAGTGAACAGCAGCAGCGCGGCGTCTGTGGTGCGTCCGATCAGCGCTCCATTGCCTGGGTTGAGCAGCGAAACTGTCTGATCCGGATGGATGGTTAGAATCCGAATCCCCAGCGAAACGGCGGCTCGAACGGCCGGCGTCTCCCCGGTTGCCGAAACAATCAGGGTTCGAGCGCCTAATCGGCCGAGCTGGCAATGATATTCGGTTTCGGTGAGCGTGGGATCGAGCGGCGCGCATGCGCCGATGCCGGATGCGGCGAAAAAAGCCGGGATAAACTCGTATCCGGCTGCGGAAACCAGCGCTGTAACTTGGCTCGGGCGAACGTCGTGTTCCGCAAACGCGTCTCGAAGCGCCTGCACCCGGCTTCGGAGCTCCCGATGGGATATGGCATCGCGGCCGGGCGCCAGTAGCGCCATGGCGTCCGGAGTCCCGCAGGCTCCAGGGTCCTGTGCGCTTATGCCTTCGAACATTTCGTCCACCGATTGTATCGCAGAAGACTAACTTTCCCAAAGACTTAACGGTAAATTTTGGTGCATCCCCGGGGAGCCTTTCGCGCGTATCCTAGTGTGAGGGAACAGTGATCGGAAGTTTGGCCCAGGAGGTCGGCATTCCTCAAGCCGTTGCGGAAGCGGATCGAAGTCGCGCGTTTGAAGCCGCCGTTCGCGAGCACCAGGCGATGGTCTTCAGCGTGGCTTATCACTTCCTGCAGGACCACGCGGTGGCGGAAGAGCTGGCTCAGGAAGTGTTTCTGGAGCTATACCGGCACTGGGATGAGATCGAATCCAGGGAGCATCGCATCCACTGGCTGCGCAAAGTAGCGAGCCGGCGGTGTATCGATCAATCGCGGCGGCGCAAACTGCGCAATCATCTGAGTCTGGAGGAAGCGCCCGAGCCGTTCACCTGGATGCCGGAAGCGGATCCGGTTTTGAAGCGGTACATCGAGCAGTTGCTCGGGAAGCTGGCCGAGACTCCGAGGCTGGTGATGATCATGCGATATCAGGAGGGGCTGGAACCATCCGAGATCGCCGACGTTTTAGATATGCCGGTGGCGACCGTAAAGAGCCATCTGCAAAGATCGCTGGCGTTGTTGCGCCGCAAATTGCAGTTCGTGTCGCGGGAGGGAGAATCATGAGAGATTTCGAAGATCAGCTTCGGCGGGCGCTCGAGAGAAAAGATCCGTCGGCGGATTTCGCGGCTCGCGTAGTGGCGCGCGCCACGCAGCCGAAAAAGATTCTCGCGTGGCGGAATTGGCAGCGATGGACGGCAGTAGGAGTGGCGGCGTCGCTGTGTCTGGGCGCACTGGGTCTGGAAGTAGAACATCGGCGCAAAGTGGAACACGAAGGGCAAGCGGCGCGGGCGCAGTTGATCCAGGCGATGCATATCACTTCGGCAAAATTGCGGAAAATCCATAAGCGGGTGCAGGGCACGTTGTGAAACCGCGTTGCGTCATTTTATTGTTGGCAGTCGCTCAAGCCGTCGCATTCGGGCAATCCGTGAAGATGGAGGCCCTGGATAAGCTGGCGGACAAAGCATCGGACACCGTCACCGTGAGCCTGGATGGAAATCTTCTGCAGTTGGCGAGCAAGTTTTTGTCCAGCGACGATCCGGATCAGGCGCAAATCAAGAAGCTCGTCGCGGGCTTGAAGGGCGTATACGTCCGGCATTTCGAATTCGACAAAGTGGGCGAGTACCAGACGTCCGATCTGGAGCCGATTCGCAGCCAGTTGCGCGATCCGAAGTGGAAAAAGATTGTCGAAGTGCGCGGCAAGGATAACGCCGAGGTTTCGTTGCGGCAGGAAAACGACCACGTGATCAGCGGATTGGCCGTAGTGGTGGCGGAAGCCAAGGAGTTGACCGTGGTTTATATCGATGGGCCGATCGACATGGACGGACTGAGCAAGCTTGCCGGCAACTTCGGGATTCCGGATGACATCGGGAGCAAGGTGGAAAAGGAAAAAGAAAAGGACAAGGAGAAAAAGACGAAATGATCGCCGCGCCGGTGTGGTTCATCTTATCTGCATTGCCCGCAACTACGGCGGACCAAATCATGTTTCGCGTGGCCTTGAATCAGGACCGCTCTCAGGAGATGCGTTCAGCGTTCGTCTACAAACAGAACGTTTTGGTGCGGTTGCAACGCGGGAACGGCAAGCTGGCGCGCGAAGAGTACGGCGAGTTTACGGTCACACCGGCGGCGAAAGGCGTGACGCGCGAACAAACGCTGTTCCGCGGAAAATATGTCGCGCACGGCAAGGAGATCGCTTTTGATAAATCCGGATTCGAGCATAAAACGATCGACATCGATGCCGACTTCGCTAAGTCGCTGATGGAAGATTTCGGAAACGATAAGCAGTCGCGCGACGGCGTGGATCACGACAGCTTTCCGCTTACCTCCGGCGAGCAGCGCAAATACAAATTCCATTTGGAAGGCGAGGAAGATTACCGCGGAACTTCTGTTTACCGCATCACGTTTGAGCCGAAGCGGAAAGCCAGCATCTTTGACGACGACAACGGCGAGTGGGCCGGCGAGGTGCTGGTGGATCGCTCCGAATTTCAGCCGGTGCTGATCACATCGCACCTGGCTTTCAACATCCCAGGATGGGTGAAAGTGATTTTCGGAACCAATGTCCAACAACTTGGATTCAAGGTCAGCTACAAGAAGTTTGACGAAGGGCTCTGGTTTCCGGTGACCTACGGCGGCGAGTTCAAGCTGAAAGCGGTATTCCTGTATACGCGGCGCGTCGGGCTATCGCTGCAAAACTCCGACTTTCATCGCGCTGTGGTGAACAGCAAAATCAATTTTGGCGATCTTCCGCCATTGATCAGTTGGCTGATTCCGTGACGTCCTGAATCGCCGCGCGCTCGATGCGGACCTTGACGATGCGATTGTGGTCCATTTCCGCGATGGTGAATTTCCGCCCGCCATACTCCAGCGATTCCCCGTTCTTCGGAATGTATCCGAGCTGAAACAGCAGGAAACCGGCTAGCGTTTCGAATCCCGCATCGCCGGGAAGTTCCAAACCGTATTGCGTATCCAGATCACGGATGGTGGTTGCGCCCTCCACCTCCATCACCGGCGCCTCGCTGGATGGTTTCGGCCGTTTGACGTCGTGCTCATCGCCGATCTCACCCAAAATCTGCTCAAGCGCGTCTTCCAAGGTGACGAGTCCAACGATGGTGCCGAACTCGTCGACAACCATGGCCATGTGCTGATGCGATGTGCGAAATTCGTCAATCAAATCGTTGAGCGGTTTGGTTTCCGGCACCACGATCGGCTTACGCAGCACGCGGGAGAGATGGAACGGGCGTAAGACATGCTTTCTTTCGGCCGCAACGCGGCGTTCCTCAGCGATACGCAGCATGTCCTTGTAATGGACATAGCCGATGA
>DATGIH010000039.1:0-13269 GCA_035295865.1 Bryobacteraceae bacterium | reverse complement strand
CTCCCTGGTGCGTTTGATATTCTGGCTATTATCCATTCGAGGTTTGCGCGTTGACCGACTTTAACCATATCCACTCCCGCGACGGAGATGACTGGGTTTGCGGCCGCAGCATGGCCATGCACGATAACCAAATGTTGCAATGCGAAGGCCGCGATCCGGATGAGGAAGAAGCCTGCCGCCTGTGCGCCGAGCGGATCATCGGCTACTTCGGCGGCCCGATGCACGTGCAGTAGGCATTACCATACGCTCCGGTCTCGCGCCGTGGGGCAAGCCTGCCGTTTGCCAAAAGAAAGTTGGAAGTGTAAGTAACTTGCAGCACGGCGGACCAGGTGTCCGCCCTACAATGAAGCTAAATATGCCAACCGCGCGTATCAAGCTTCACGACCTCGCCGCTCAACTCGGCTGCACGCTCTACGGCGATGGCGCGATCGAAATCACCGGCGTCGCTGGGCTCGAACAAGCCGGGCCCACCGATCTGACGTTCTTGGCGAATCCCAAGTACGCGCCCAAAGTGAAGCTCAGCAGGGCAGCCGCGATTCTGGTCTCGCAGCCGTTGCCTCAAAGTTCGCCCGTCAGCATCGTATCGAAAAACCCGTACCACGATTTCGCTCGCGCGCTCGCATTGTTCTACCAGCCGCCGCGCCCTCCGGCAGGCGTTCATCTTACGGCATGCATCGCGTCCACGGCAAAGATCGGCGAAGGCGCGTCCATCGGACCCTATGCCGTGATCGGCGAACACGTCACTATCGGCCGCAACGCCGTTCTGCATCCGCATGTCGTGATTTACGAAGGCGCCCAAATCGGCGACGATTTTTACGCGCATTCCCAAGCCGTGGTTCGCGAGTTTTGCCGCATCGGCCACCGCGTGATACTGCAAAACGGTGTCATCATCGGCGGCGACGGCTACGGTTTCGCGAAGACCGCGGAAGGCACGCACTTCAAGATCGTTCAATCGGGCGTAACGGTGATCGAAGACGATGTCGAAATCCAGACGCTTAGCTCCATCGACCGCGCGACGGTAGGCGAAACGCGCGTGAAGCGCGGCGCCAAGATCGACAGCCTGGTGCAAGTGGGCCACGCGTCGGTGGTCGGCGAAGACAACATCATCTGCGCCCAAACCGGACTCGCCGGCAGCTCCATCCTCGGCAAAGACGTCCTGCTCGCCGGACAAGTCGGCATTTCCGGACACCTCACCATCCACGATCACGCCATCATCTATGCGCAGAGCGGCATCGGCGGCGACGTGAAGGAAGGCGCCGTGATGTCCGGATCGCCCGCATTCGACAGCCGCGATTGGCTGCGCGCCATCACCGCGTTTCCGAAATTGCCCGACTTGTTGAAGACAGTGAGACAATTGGAAAAGCGGCTGGAGAAGCTCGAGGGCGCTTCGGCCTCTTCGGAATGATCGACGATCCTACGCAGAATGGCCGCCGCCCCGTCGCTTATCTCAATGAGACGTTTCTCGAAAGCCCGGACGCGCGCGGCTTGCGGATTCTCTCGGAATACCTGGAGCCGCTATCGCATTTTCGCGACGAAAAAATTCACGACACCATCGTGTTCTTTGGCTCGGCGCGCATCACCGAAGATGGTCCGCTGGGCCAATACTATCGAGATGCCCGAACCTTGGCGCGGCTCATCACGGAGTGGTCCAGCGCCATCGAATCGCCTATTCACCGCTTCGTAATCTGTTCCGGGGGAGGGCCCGGCATCATGGAAGCCGCCAATCGCGGGGCCAACGACGCGGGCGGCAAGACCATCGGACTCAACATTGGCCTGCCCTTCGAACAGCAGCCCAATAAGTACATCACGCCTTCGCTCTCTTTCGAGTTCCACTACTTCTTCATGCGGAAATTTTGGTTTGCGTATCTGGCGCGGGCCTTGGTGATTTTTCCCGGCGGATTCGGAACCCTCGACGAACTGTTCGAGATCATGACTCTGGCTCAGACCCACAAACTGGAAAGCAAAATCGTGATCGTGCTGTATGGGTCCAAGTTTTGGAAAGAAGTCCTGAACTTTGACGCGCTGGTCAAGCATGAGACCATTTCTCCGGATGACCTGAAGCTGTTTCAATACGCGGACGATCCGGCCGAGGCCCTGCGCATCCTGCAGGACAAGCTCACGAAATATTTCCTGGAGCCGGAAAAGCCGATGCCGGAAGCGGCGCCGGAGACACCGCAGATCGCGAAGTCTCGCGTGTGAACTTTCGAGAGTTGTGACGGTAGACATCAAAACAATTTGGAAGCGATTGGGCAAGCTGGATCGGGTCTTCCTGATTTTGTTGCTGCTCTACATCGTTGTCCTGCTCGCGATCCCGTCGAGCGCTTTCGCCCTGTTCCTACAGTTCGTACTTTGCATCCTGGGGGCCTGGATCGCGATCCGTCTCAGCCGTCTGGGTTTGCGCAAAGCGATTTGGCGGCTACGCAATCGCATTCTGGTCACGTATGTCCTGATCGCCGTGGTTCCCATTTTGCTGATCCTCGCGCTCGCCGGATTAGGCACCTATGTTCTGGCCGGCCAAGTGGCGGTTTATTTGGCCCGCTCTGAACTGGACCGGCGCGTGGCCTCTATGCAGGCGGCCGCCGAAACTCTGTTGCACACCAATCCCGCGATCCGGATCGAATCGCTTCGGCGAACCGGAGAAATCTACAGTGAGCGATTTCCGAACTTGTTCCTGATGATCGACGATCATGGCACGCTGCTTCACTGGCCGGCTCAACCGGCCATTCCGGTCGCGCCGAAGATGGAAGGCTCGCGCAGCGGCGTCGCGTTGTATGACGGCCGCTATTACGCGTTCGCGCAGACCGTCAGTCCGGATGGGATGCGCTTCATCGCGGGAGCGCTATTGACTCGCCGTTACTTGAGCGAAATGGTGCCAGGATTGGGCGACGTCTACTTCTTGCAGGTTTCCACGAAAAACGATCCACGGCCGGGAGTGAAGATCACACGAAATAAGCCCAGTCAATCCGGCATCGAAATCGGAGACCAGAATGTAGAGTTGCTTCCATCGGGGCACGAAGCTCCCGGCCGCGCGCTTCCACCCGCGGTGAACAGTTTTGACTTGGACGTCCGCTGGCTCTCTCTTCTATCCGTCGACGGTTGGCTCGATCCAAAAGCTAATGATTCCGCACTGCTGGTGGTCCGGACGCGCTACTCCGCCATTCTCAACATCATCCTCAGCCAAAAAGTAGACGAGCTGCAAGGCTTCGCCCCGATTGCGCTGCTCGTTGTCTCCATTGCGTTCCTGGTAGTGGAGTTGATTGCCCTAATCATTGGCGTTTCCCTGACTCGCACTGTCACCGGCGCCGTTCACTCCTTGTATGAAGGAACGCAGCGCGTGATGCAAGGCGATTTTTCGCATCGGATCACGGTTTCCGGACGCGATCAGTTGGCCGACCTCAGCAAATCGTTCAACAGCATGACCGAGAATCTGGAAAAGCTGGTGATCGTCGCGAAGGAGAAGGAACGGCTCCAAGCCGAACTCGCTCTCGCGCTCGAAGTGCAGGAGCAGCTCTATCCAAAAACCGCTCCGATCTTCAAAACCATCCGGGTCACCGGAAGATGCCAGCCGGCGCGCATGGTCTCGGGCGATTATTACGACTACCAGCGAATCTCCTCCAGCAAACTGGCTTTCGCCATCGGCGATGTGGCGGGAAAAGGAATATCCGCCGCGCTTTTGATGGCGGGCATTCAATCAGCCATGCGGATGGAGCTGCGCGGATCGGGCGAATTGATGGTTCCAGCTTCGTCGAACGGCCACCACCTGTCCACGGCGCGCTTAGTTTCGGAGTTAAATCAGCAGCTCCACGCCACCACGTCTCCCGAAAAGTTCGCCACCTTTTGCATCGCGCTCTATGACGATGAAACCGGCCTGCTCACTTATACCAACGCCGGCCACTTGCCTCCAATCTTGATTCACAACGGCAGCTCCCAGCTCTTGGACATTAACGGCACCGTGGTCGGCGCTTTCCCCTCGGCAAAATACGACGAGAGCACCATCCAACTTCACCCCGGCGACCTGCTGCTCTGCTACACCGATGGCATTACCGAACCCGAGAACGAATACGGCGAGATGTTCGGCGAGGAACGTTTAATCGAATTGGTGAGCAAGAACCAGGATCGCGATGATAGCCGCGTGATTGAGGTGGTGATGGACGCGGTCCGCCAGTGGACTGGCGTTCCCGAGCTATCGGACGATATGACGGTGCTGCTCGCACGGAAGCAGTAGACGGTCCACTCGAGCCTAGGCTTGCGGCGGCGGCGCGGGCGCGGGCTTCTTGGCGAAATAGTCCAGACCAATCCAGCCCAATGTCTTCATGATTCCCCAAGGGATCAAGAAGCCCAAGACCGGACACAGCAAAACCATGGGAGTAGTCCAGGACGGCAGACGATTGGAATCGAAATAGAAGCTTCCATCCGCCAGGACAAAGTAGGCCACATGGCCGTCCTGCCAAAATACATCGCGCGCCCACGGCCCGTTGACCTGAATCATCTCATTCGGTGAACTGCTATTTCTGGTGGCCAATGCTTCGCGCACTTCCGGCGTGTTCAGAAGCGCCGTGAATACCATGTGCTGATGCGAGGCTTCCACCATGGATTCCCGCAGCAGCTCGCCCAATACGCCGCCCGCCAGAATCCCGATCAGACAAATGGAAATCGCAGTTTTCCGCGATTTCTCGCGGAGAGTTGCAGTTTGCGAGGCGTTCTCCTTGGATTCGACGGCCACGTGCATGGTGAGACGCTTCAAAAGTGGTTTCTTATCAATTTTATTACTTTCGGCGGGGACGGCGCTCGATTGCTTTCTTCCCCACCTGGGAAATTCACTGAAAGCTCCAGCGTTTGCTATTGAGCGGGACCGTGCGTATCCATTGGAGCAACCTTCGGAGCAGCCTTGCGTGGAGCAACGTCGCGGGCATTGAATCCGGATACAACGATGCGCGGCTGTTCCCCGCGCGCATCGGCGTACTGCACATCCGTTGCAAGCGTGCGCCGTTCTCCCGGCATGAGTGCGATGTAGTTGTCGCTGTAAATCGCTGGAAGAATCCGATCCCCCGTTTTGTCCCGGACCGCCTTGATCTTCACCATCAGAGCGGGCGTGTTCGAACTGTTGTAAAGCTCGGTGGTGAGATGCCAGCGATCGCCCCGCCGCTCCGTCATCTGGGATGCTTGCACCGTCGCTAGCGGCAGCTCGCGCAGCGCGCGATAATCGCCATCCTGTACGCCGCGCCAGTAAAAATTCTGCGAGAGCACATCCGCGCCGCGCATCAACTCCATGCGAAGAAAGTGCACCGCGGAAACGCCGCTTGGATACTGCATCTTGATGGGCGAAGCCGTACTGTCCTCCAAGCTATCCACGCTTGCCGATTGCTCCCATTGCACGGATCCATCCAGATTCAGCACCGCCACGTGAGCCCACAAACCGCGCGCATCGCCGCCGCTATAGTTCACCACTTCGACGCTCTCGTCCACGGGATTCCATTGGATGTGCAGCGGCTCCGACGCCTTCTTCGCGCCGAAATACGCCGCCGTCGGCTCAAGAAAATAGTCATAAGTCTGCCACACCAGCGACGGCCACGCCGGATGACTCATCCAGATGAGAAGGCCCATGCGATTGCGGCTCTGCGCTTCAAACATCGCGCGATAGCCTTCGTAATTAACGAACTGCGCCAGCTCCAACCACTCAGCCGCATCTTTTGCTTCGCCGTAACTGGTCCGCAGGCGCTCCACGAACGATCCACCGCCCTGGGCGCCGCTGATACAAAAGTCGTGCAGCCCCCACATGCGTCCTTGCGGCCACATCGCGGATTGCGGCATCATCAGCGCGAGGCTGTCCATCGATACGATGTCCGGCATTCCCATTTCGCTGTGGAATTTCGATGGCGCCCGGGAGAAGTAAGTTTTGGTAGGCATCGCTTGATAAGGACCATGTCCACTCACACCATCGTCCGCGGAACTCGATATGTAATGAATGCCCGGATGCAACTCCGCAAGCGCCGCCCGAATTCCGTCGTCCAACGGCTTCGGCGGATACCCTTCATTGCGTCCGCAGTAGAGCCCGATCGAAGGATGGCTGCGAATCCGCCGGATGTAATCTCTCGCCACGCGTAGGAACATTGCGTCATCGCCCGGATCCGGGCCGTCCCACGGATTGGCGAGCCAAAAATCCTGCCACACCACGATTCCGTAACGATCGCATGCGTCGTAGAATTCGTCATCGCCGATCTGTCCCACCCAGTCGCGAATCATGTTGAAGTTCATCTCGCGGTGATAGCGGACGGCGGCATCATACTCCCGCGCGCGATAACGCAGCATCGACTCGGAAAATCCCCAATTCCCGCCGCGCGGAATGAAGCGGCGGCCATTGATCCACATCTTGAACGCCCCGCCCTCTTCGCTGTACGTGAACTGCCGGATTCCGGCGCTGAACTGCTTGCGATCGGATATCTTTGCGGGCGCCGTTTGGAATCGCAGCTCAACAGGATAAAGATTCGGATCGCCGTAGCCCGCCGGCCACCACAGCTTCGCATTCTGAATGTGAAGCGCAGCGCTCACCGATTTTTCCGCGCCCGCATCCAGGGAAACCGCCGTTTCAAACGTGTTGTCTCCGAACCGCCCCCGCAGAACTCCGCTGACCGCGCGGGCCTCGGCATTGTGCAGCGTGGCGGTAATCGCCACATCGGCGCTGCTGATATTGGGCAGTGGCAGTGTACTCGTCAGCAGCGGCGCTTCGATGGTCACCGGACCGCTTACGCTTAGGTACACCTTGCCCCAGATGCCGGTGTTTCTCCCGCGAATCGTCGGGATCCAATCCCAGCCGATGCTCGCATGGTACGTGGGATTGTCAGCGCCGAGCGCTCCGCCGTTCTTATCCGGATTTTCGAAAGTCTTCTCCTTCACGCTCCCCGGTGTCGCGTTCTTTTCCACGCGAACCGCCAGAAAGTTCTTCATGCCCGGATGCAGGAACCGGCTCACGTCAAAACGGCCGCGAATGAATCCGCCATCCATGCGGCCCAATTTCGCGCCGTTCAGGAATACTTCGGCCTTCCAGTTGATTCCATCCAGGTTCAGCCACGTATGCTGTCCCGGAGCGGCAGGGGGCGGAACAAACTCGTGCCGGTACCAGAAATCGGCGTAGAAAAACGAATCGGAAATCGCGAGTTGGTTATCGCCGAAGTTCGGATCCGGAATCGCACCCGCGTTGTGGTAGGTGGTAAGCGTAGTTCCCGGAACAGTAGCGATCATCCAATCGTCGTCGCGAAAGCCTGGCTTCGACAGCGCCAATCCGTCCGCGTTCACCAACGAATCCCGCTGCAATTTCCAGCCTGTGTTCTTCGCCACTGGACCGCCGCGCCCGTACACCTCAAGCTCACTCAGCACATAACCGTCCGGCGTCGCGGGCTTGGTCATCAGTACGCGAACGTACCGGCCTTGCGCCGGATGCGTCAGTTTCACCTCATCAGTGCCGGAAAGTGGTTGCACAAGTTTCCACGCGGCCGCATCGTCCGACACCTGAATGGATCCTTCCGCCGGACGGCGAATCCAGGCAAGCGCGATCCGATCGAACGTGCAAACCGCGCCGAGGTCTACATAGACCCACTCTTCACCTTTGCCGGCAGCCATCCACGCGCTCGTAAAGTGTGCCGGACCACCAACCGCCTGCCGTTGTCCCCCATGGAAGAAGGCAATCTCGCCGACTTGCCAATTTGTCGCGCGGGCATTGTCCAATGAGATGCGATAGTACCGGCTCCGCGAAATCCCCGCCAACGCGATGGATGTACGCAGCTCACCGGTGGGACGCGCCATTCCCGCCGCGTGTCCCAGATCTTTCCATGCGCTCCCATCGTCCGATCCAGCGACAGTACACACCCAATTTTCCGGTTCGCCTCGCGCTTGCAGACGCGCGTCCACCTCTACGCGATCTACTTGCGCCCGGTCATCGCCCCCAATTTCGATTACGATCCATCCGTGATGACCCTTGAGGCTGACGTCTGAAACCCAATTGCCATCCAGCACCCATTCACGCTGATTCTTCGGAAGCACGCCTTGCTGGCTGGTCTCAACGGACACCCAGCGCGGCAGCCGCGTGTGTTTGATTCCGTCCGTCACCAGTTGCGCGGTGAGGTTGTAGTCATAGCTGCTCGATTGATAGGCCGGCCGATGCAGCGCCAGGTTGCGATAGGTATTTCGGTCCAGCTCCAGCGACGGACCTGTGTACTCTTTCGGATCCCCCGGATAAACGCCGAGACCGCGCGTGAACTCCTGCGCCGCGAGTGTCGCCATCGCAGCCAGGCCCAAGCTGAGAGCCAATTTCATGTTGAGTCAATCCCAGATGGATTGTGCCACAATCGCCTACATGCGTTCCCCACGTGTGGCCCTCTTACCTCTAGTGCTATCGTTCGCGATTCACGGCGCCGAAATCCCAAAAGCTCCACCGGCGATTCCACCCGATCAGCGCTTCAAAACCGACATCCTGGTAATCGTCGCGCATCCGGATGACGAAACAGAAATCACGGCCTATCTTGCCAATGCCATCTACGAGCAACATAAGCGCGTCTCAGTGATCTTCGGTACGCGCGGCAACGGCGGAGGCAATCAGCAAGGCAATGAACAAGCCGATGCCCTCAGCACCGTCCGCGAAATTGAAGCACGGGAAGCGCTGGCCAGCTTCGGCGTTTTGCATGTTTGGTTCTTGGATGGTCCCGACACCCCAGGCCAGGATGTTCTCCGCTCGCTTGAAACGTGGCACCACGGCGAAGCGCTGGCGAAAGCGGTCCGCTTGGTGCGGCTCACGCGTCCCGAAGTGGTCCTCACCTGGCTTCCCATGTACGTCGCAGGCGAAAACCACGGCGATCATCAGGCAGCCGGAGTGATTGCGAATGAGGCCTTCGATCTCGCGGGCGATCCTACGGCTTTTCCCGAGCAGCTTTCGCAGCCGCGCGACCGGTTCAACATCGGCAATCTCACCGAAGGCTTGCATCCCTGGCAGCCCAAGAAACTTTACTTCTTCACCGATGCTTCGCACACCGACTTCATCGAAGCAAAAGGTCCTCGCTATGATCCTAAAGCCGTCTCGCCCGCCAAGCACGTCTCCTACGCACGGCTGGCGGCGGAAGAGATGGCGTATCACCTGACGCAAGGGGACACCGGCCAATTTGCGGCGGATGCACTCAAGAAAGGCGATCTCAAATTCTTTGAAGAACCGGTGCGATTCATTTTTGGCAAGTCTTTGGTCAAATCCAGTCCAACCGCCGATATTTTGGAAGGAATTACACCCGGACCGATTCCGTACGCCCATGTCACCGGCTACCGGCCTGCCGAAAGATCCGGACTCTCGCTCGAGCTCGACGGGCCGTGGAGTTTTTACCGCGATTTCTGGGGCGCGCATGACATTGCGCATCTCGCGAACTTACTCACGCAACCGGAAGTGATGATCTCCCCCGGCGAGCGCTTGACTCTCCCGATCCGCATTATCAATGCGGACGCAGCTCCGCACGATGTTACGCTCGAAGCGGTTTTGCCCGGAGGTTGGCATGTGGAAGCCGGCCAAGCCACCTACCCCGTGGACGCGCACGGATCCTACACCGTGCAGGCGTTGGTGCGGGGACCCGCGCAAGCTCCGAAAGGTTGGGTAAAGCCGGACATTATTTGGAAAGCGCAAGCGGGCGGCAAAGAAATCGGATCAATTCACATGCGCGTTGAGATCGGATCCGGCGGCTTGCCGCAGTGAGTTGCAATCCAACATTCGCCGGAGTATAGTTCATTCACATGATTCGAACCCTTCCGTTCATCCTTGCGTTCGCAGCCTTGCCGCTGGCCGCTCAGACGCCGGCCCCGGTGCCTCTGGAACAACATCGCGGCAAAACGATTATGATCTTCACGCCGCACCCGGACGACGACACCTTCTGCTGCGCCGGAACGCTGGCGCTGCTCGCAAAGAACGGCAACAATATCAAGATCGTCATCTACACCAACGACGACAAGGGTTCGTACGATCCGGAAATGACCAGCGAGCACCTGGCGAAAATCCGCATGCACGAGGAAGAGGAAGCCTGCCGCATTCTGGGCATCCCGAAAGAGAACATTACCTGGCTCGAATATCACGACGGCATGCTCGAATACGCCAACACGCGTGACCTGGTGGAAGAAGTGACCAAGATCATCCGGAAAGTGCGCCCGGATGTCGTGCTTTCCATCGATCCCGGATCCGAATATGTCCGCTGGCACAAGACCGACCACCGCATGGCCGCCAACAACACGCTGGATGCGATTCGCGCCGCTGAGTGGCATCTGTATTTTCCGAACCAGCTTTTGCACGAAGGTCTGCAGCCGTTCATCGTGCCTGAAGAGTTTTACTACTACGTCACCGATAAAGATGCCAATGCCTGGGTGAACATCGACAGCGTCGTAGAGAAAAAGCTCGATGCGGCGATGGCGCATGTCAGCCAGTGGGAGCCTTCCATTCACAAGTATCGTCCGGATTGGGATGCGGCTGACTTAGCCAAGACGAAAGCGGAAATGCGGTCTCAAATTCCCAAACGGGACGGTCATTACGTAGAGCTCTTCCGTAACGCCACGGGATTCAATCAGCAGTAATCAACGCAAAACCAACCATGCGCTACCTCTGCATCATTTCTCTTCTGATTCCCGCCGCGTTGTTCGGGGCCGCGGATGTCCGCCATCCCTTAGACGCGCTCACTTCCGGCGAATATTGGGCGGTCTACGAGACGATGAAGGCCTCGGGAAAATTGGATGGCGCCAGCCGCTACTCCGGATGTAGTCTGCATGAACCTCCTAAGGAAGAAGTGTTGCGTTGGAAGCGCGGCGAGCCCTTCCGGCGGGAAGCCCTGGCAATCATTAAACAAGGCCGCCAGACCTTTGAGGCGCTGGTGGACGTCAAGAATCGGAAGCTGATTTCGTGGAAAGAAATTCCCGGCGTCGAGCCGATGCTCATCCCGGATGAAACGGAAGGCGTGGAGGAACGCATCAAGGCCGATCCACGAGTGCAGGAAGCATTACGCAAGCGTGGGATCGTGGATCTCGAAACCGTCGGCTGCGACGGCAGCTCGCCCGGTTATTTCGGAACCGCCGAAGAACAGGGCCGCCGTTTGCAGCGCGTCAATTGCTCGCAAGGCCGAGGTTTTATGAATTGGGGCGCGCATCCCATCGAGGGTCTTATCGTCGTTTGGGATTCCGAAGAACAGAAGATCATTCGCGTGATCGATACCGGCGCGGTTCCCATTCCGCCGGGCAACGCGGAATACGATTCGGATTCCATCGCTCCTCGCGAAGTGCCTGGACCCATCACGATGACCCAGCCCGTCCACGGATTTCAACTCGAAGGCACGCAAGTAACCTGGCAGAACTGGAATTTCCATTTTCGAATCGATCCCAGAGACGGATTGATCGTCACCAATGTGGCGTACAACGATCACGGCAATCTACGGTCGGTGATGTACGAAGGTTCGCTCGCCGAACTTTTCGTTCCTTACCAGGATCCAGCAGAGGGCTGGTATCACTGGACGTTCCTCGACATGGGTGAGGGCAACATCTGGGGCGCGGCCGCCAGCCGCTTGGAACCAGGCGGCGATTGTCCAGGAAATGCTGTAATGTTCGATTCCACCATCATTAATTCGCGCGGCGTGCCCCTGCGCTGGCCGCGCGCTGCGTGCCTGTTTGAGCGTGAGACCGGAGATTTCGCCTGGCGCCACGCGGCGGGCGGCGTGCAGATCGAGAGCCGGCAGAAGAGAGATCTTGTGTTGCGCATGATCACCACTTTCGGCAATTATGATTACGCGCTCGACTGGACCTTCATGCAGGATGGCTCCATCAAAGTCGCGGTCGGCGCAACCGGCAGCGTCGAGATTAAAGCCGTGCGCAGCCGCACTGCCGCCGAAGACAAGGACGGAAAGGACCGCCGCTACGGCCACTTCGTCGCCGAAAACACCGTCGCCGTGAATCACGATCACTACTTCTGTTTCCGCCTCGACATGGACGTGGATGGCACGAAGAATAGCTTTCTGAAGGAACAGCTGGAGCCGCGCAAAGTAACGGCAGATGTTCCGCGCAAAAGCCTCTGGATCACCGAGCCGAAGATCGCCAAGACGGAGCAAGAAGCGAAGTCGGTAATGATGATGGAGCATCCCGCGCTCTGGCGCGTGATCAACCCCAACGTGAAGAGCTCACTCGGTTACGACACCGGATATGAGATCGCCGGCGGACACAACGCCATTTCGCTCATGACCGATGACGACTTTCCGCAACAACGCGCCGGATTTATCAAGAATCACGTCTGGGTCACACCCTACAGCGACGCCGAGCGCTGGCCGGCTGGCGATTATCCGACGCAAAGCCACGGCGGCGACGGTCTTCCGGCTTGGACCAAAGCGAATCGACCCATTGAGAACACCGACATCGTGGTCTGGTACACCCTCGGATTTCATCATGTGCCGCGTCCGGAAGACTGGCCGATCATGCCGACGGCCTGGCACGAATTCGAGCTGCGCCCCTTCGATTTCTTCGCCCGCAATCCATCAGTGGATCTGCCAAAGCCCCACTGATCGTCCCATACGGAACCGCACAGGCAGGGGAGCGCAACTACGAACGTTCATGGAAGCGCTCCCTGGCGGTCGCGGTTCGGCTTCAGTCTTCTCTCAGTGCCACCGTCGCCTCAATCCCAAGCGCTCGCCGGGCGGGAATCATACACGCCACCGTTCCAATTGCGGCCATTAAGACAATCGACAGCGCGTACGTAGCCGGATCTCGCGGATTCACGCCGTAGAGTATTGGCGCGAAGAAGCGCCCCACTCCTAACGCTAGCCCTGCGCCCACCGTACTTGCCGCCGCCACGATCACCAGGGCGCGTCTCAGCACCAGCGATAGAACATCGCGCCGGCTCGCCCCCACCGCGACACGAATTCCGATTTCGCGCGTCCGCTTCGCCACCGAGTATGCCAACAATCCGTATAATCCAGTCGCAGCAAGCACCACCGCCAACGCGCCGAATCCACCCAGCATAATCGCCGCGATCCGCGCGGGCAGCAGCGGCAGATTCAAATGCTCCTCCAGACTCCCCGCTTGGAAGAAGGGTAGCGTCGGATCGATGGAATACACGGCTTGTTGAAGCCTGCGCAACACCTCGGCCGGTGGCATGGAGGAGCGCGCCACGATGCACATCGACGGACTGTATTGTTGCGCGCGCGGCCAAAAGAGAGCCGGTTGCGAATCGTCATTCAGCGATTGGTATTTGCCATTCTGCACGATACCCGTAATTTG
>DATGIH010000038.1:0-11821 GCA_035295865.1 Bryobacteraceae bacterium | reverse complement strand
TCGATCCGAATACGATGTACCTTCTTGCCATCGATCCCGTGCGCGACGGCTACGCGCCGGAAAAGGCCGAAAATCTGTTCCAGAAGTTGCCCCAGCAACTCAAGACAATCGGCGCGGTCCGCGGGATTGCGCTGGCGGCGGAAGCGCCATTTTCTATTTCGGGTGCCCAGGCCGAGTTAACCACGGCGCGAGATTCCAGCGCGAAACCGGTCTCGAAACTCGTGTCGAAGGAAACGGTCGGCGCAAGCTACTTCAAGATTCTCAGCGAACCAATGCTTTCAGGCCGCGAGTTCACCGATCGTGATCAAATGGCCGTGGACACGTTGCCTGCGGTGCTGAACGAAAGCGCCGCACAAGCGCTTTTCGGCAACGCGGCCGCCGTCGGCCAGCGTGTGACCGAAGACCAGAAATCCTACGAAGTGGTTGGCGTCGTGCCCGATTTGAAAAACGGCATTCCGGATGACGATCAACCCACCGCCGTGATCTACCTCCCACTAACGCTGCGCGATTTTTCCAGCCCGCCCCCCGGCGGCATGACCATCCTGGTGCGTTCCGATGCGGGAGTGGATGCGCTCGCTGCGGTGCGCCGCATGCTTGCGGCCACGGATCCGGACCTGGCCGTTTTTAATGTAAGAACACTCTCCGAACATCTGGAGTTGAGCAGGGCCTCGATGCGTCTCGCGCTCGATGTCTACGGCGCAATCGGCCTCTTTGGATTGGTGCTCGCAGCCATCGGACTGGCGGGTGTGACGGCTTACGCGGTGGCTCGGCGCCGCAGAGAAATCGGAATCCGCATGGCCCTGGGCTCGAGCAAAGCTCAGGTGCTGCGCTTGGTACTGCGCGAAGGCTCCGCGCTGGTAGCGATCGGAACGGTCCTCGGACTGCTGGGCGCGATGGCCATGGTCAAGATGCTTTCCGCGCTCACCAGCATCGTGGTGGAAGCGTTTAAGCTCGGCACCGACGATCCACGCTTAGTTGTTGGCGCTCCGGTGCTGCTAGCCGCGATCGCGATGCTCGCTTGCTATCTTCCGGCGCGCCGTTCGACGAAAATCGATCCGCTGAAAGCTCTGCGCCAGGACTAACGTGAGAACTCCAGCTCCATTTCGTCGGTGACGGTCTTCGCGCCTTTCACCTTGGTTCGGAATTTCTCGAGATAGAGATAAATCACGGGCGTGATGTAGAGCGTGAGTACTTGCGAGACCACGAGTCCGCCGACTACGGCCATGCCGAGCGGACGGCGAGCTTCACCGCCGGCGCCCGCACCCACCGCGATCGGGAGCGTTCCGAGGAGCGCGGCCATGGTGGTCATCATAATCGGACGGAAGCGCTTCAGGCATCCTTCATAGATGGCTTGTTCGGGAGTGAGATTGTCTTTGCGCTGCGCTTCGATCGCGAAATCGATCATCATGATCGCGTTCTTCTTCACGATGCCGATCAAGAGAATGATGCCGACGAAGGAATATAGGTTCAGGTCGTGCCCGAAAATCAGAAGCGTTAATAGAGCGCCCATGCCGGCGGCTGGGAGTCCGGACAAAATCGTAATCGGATGGATGAAGCTCTCGTACAGAATTCCGAGTACCAGATAAATCACCACCACTGCGATGATGAGCAGGATGGTCAATCCGCGCAGCGAGTTTTGAAACGCCTGAGCAGTGCCTTGATAGATGAAGGTCATCGTATCCGGCAGACCGATCTCGCGCGCGGCTTCATCGATTTGTTTGGTGGCTTGGCTCAACGCAATCCCCGGGCGCAAATTGAATTGGAAGTTCACCGCCGGGAGCTGTCCGATGTGATTGACACTCAGCGGAGCCACGTTTTGCTTGAGTTCGGTGACGGCGGCGAGCGGAATCAATTTGCCCGCTGAATTCTTGAGATACAGCTTTGAAAGCTCCGCCGGATCGCGTTGGTCTTCCGGTAGAACTTCGAGAATCACGTCGTATTCGTTGGTCGCGGCGGTGATGGTGGCGATGCGGCGATCGCCATAGGCGCTGTACAACGTGTTTGCAATCGCATCCGGTGAAACGCCGAGCGCCAGCGCGCGATCGCGATCGATGACAACATTGAGGCGCGGGCTTGCAAGGCGTAAATCGCTGAAGACATCGGTGAGATCGGGTAGCGTTCGCAGCTTTTGCTCCAGAACCGGCGCCCATTTGATCAGGTTCGCCGTCTCGGCGTCTTCCAGAGCGACGGAATATTGGCTGCGCCCTTCGTTCTGGCCTAACGTGATCAGCGGCGGAACTCGCAGGAACACGGTGAGCCCTGGAATATCGGCGAACTTTTGTTGGAGCTGTCCAATGATGGTATTCGCATCGGGGCGCTTGCCTTCCTTCAAATGGATGAACAGGAATCCGGTGTTTTGATCGCCAAATCCGCCGGTGCCGGCTCCATATGCGCCGATGTTCGGATTCGACCCGACTACTTTCAAAACTTGCTGTTGTAGCCGAACCATTTCTTCGTAAGAAGTATCCTGCGCGGCTTCCGTGCCTCCGAATACCATACCGGTATCCACCGTTGGCATGAAGCCTTTCGGCATCACGATGAACAGATAGATGGTCGCGAAGGTCAACACCACGCTGGCGGCTAGCGTGACCACGCGATGCTTTAACACGACGTCCAAGGTCCAACGGTATGCGTTGTTGAGCCAATCGAAAAACTTCTCGGACCAATCGTAAAGGCTCCAACCCTTCTGCTTGCCTTTCTCGTGCGCGGGACGCAGCCAGAGACTGCACAACATCGGCGTCAGGGTCAAGGAAATCACGCCTGACACCAAAATGGAAACTGCGATGGTGATGGAGAATTCGCGCAGCAGCCGCCCAATGATTCCTTCTAGGAACAGAACGGGAATGAATACGGCAACCAGCGACGTGGTCATGGAAACAATGGTGAATCCCACTTCACGCGCGCCTTCATACGCGGCTTGCAGGCGGGGCTTTCCCATTTCCATATGGCGCACGATATTTTCGAGCATTACGATGGCGTCGTCCACCACGAATCCCACTGACAGCGTCATGGCCATCATGGAGAGCGTGTCAATGGTGAAACCCAGCAGCTTCATCACGCCGAAAGTTCCGAGCAGCGAGAGCGGCACTGCGAGACTCGGGATCAACGTGGCCGACACGTTTCGCAAAAAGAAGAAGATCACGAATACGACGAGCGCGATGGTCAGCAACAGCGTGAATTTCACGTCTGAAACTGAATTGCGGATGTTCTGCGAAGCGTCGAATTCCACGGCCAGTTCGATGCCGGCGGGAATGGATTGCTTCAGCGTCGGCAGCACTGCCTTGATGCCTTCCACCACCGCGATGGTGTTAGTTCCGGGCTGCTTTTGCACAGCCAGAATCATGGATGGCTCGCCGTTGATCCAGAATCTGGAACGGAAAGTGGTGACGCTGTCGATCACGCGGCCCAGTTCATTCAAGCGCACCGGATTGCCATTGCGATAAGCCACAATCAGAGGTCCGAACTGCGAGGCGGAGTTCAACTGGCTGTTCGATTGAACCGTGTAGGCTTTGGTGTGTCCGAAAAGCGACCCCGCCGGAAGATTGATGCTGCCTGCGGTGATGGCGGTCCGAAGAGTTTCCAAATCCACCTGACGCGATGCGAGCTTATCCGGGTCGGCCTGGATGCGCACGGCGTACTTCTTAGCACCATAGACCTGGATGCGAGCCACGCCGCTGACCATGGAGAGGCGGCGGCCAATCAAGTTTTCCGCGTACTCATCCAACTGCGCCTGCGTCATGGTGGCAGACTTGCAGGCGATGTACACAATCGGCTGCGCGGCCGGATTCACCTTCGAATACGAGGGCGGCGTCGGCATATTGGTGGGCAGACTTCCGCCGGCGCGCGAAATCGCGGCCTGTACGTCCTGCGCCGCTGCATCGATGTTGCGGCTGAGATCGAACTGCAGCGTGATGTTCGTTGAACCCAACGAACTGGTGGACGACATGCTGTCGATTCCGGCGATGGTCGAGAATTCCTTTTCGAGTGGCGTCGCCACCGACGATGCCATCGTGTCCGGATTCGCGCCGGGCAGCGCCGCCTGCACTTGGATGGTGGGGTATTCCACCGTCGGCAGATCGCTGACCGGCAATCCCAGGTAGGAAAGAATTCCGAAGACCAGGATCGCCGTCATCAACAGCGTGGTGGTGACCTTGCGGCGTATGAAAAAATCTGTGATGCGCATCGTGGTTCCCTAGCTTCCGGTCCCGAACTCGTTGCCGGCGGCGGCTTTCTCAGACGAGGAATTCGCTTTTAGCACGCGGACCTTGGCGCCAGGCATCAGCAGCATTTGTCCTTCGGAAATGATGTTTTCGCCCGCTTCCACGCCACTGCCGATCACGGCTTGCTCGGATGTTTCGCCGTTCGTGTAATTACGCAGCACCTGCACCTGCCGCATAGCGACCGTGTCGTCGCTGTTCACCACCCATACGTATTTTCCTTGCGGTCCGCTTTGGACGGTTCGCGCGGGAACGACGACGCGGCCCTGCTCTACATCCAGCCGGGCGCGTACATTTACGAACTGGCCGGGCCACAGTTTGCGCGCCTGGTTATCGAACATAGCTTTGAGTTTGATGGTTCCCGTCGTTGTATCTACCGTGTTGTCGATGAAATCGAGTTTTCCTTGCACCGTTGTGTTGTCGGCGGTGACGGCTTCTACGACGAGCGGATGTTGGTTGTTGTATTTCCGCACCTGCGGCAGCAATTGCTCCGGCACCGCGAACGAAACGTAGATCGGCGTGGTTTGCAGGATGGTCACCAGCGTAGTGTCGTTGTCTTTCACCAGGTTGCCAGGCTTGATGGCGATGGCGCCCGTTCTCCCCGAAATCGGCGCGGTGATTTGCGAATAATCCAACTGCAGCTTGGTCTGGGCCAGCTTGGCTTCGTCGGCGCGTTTGGCGGCGCGTCCGCTTTCCACGGCGGCGCGATCCGCGTCGAGACTCGCTTGCGATGCATCGGCTGCGGAAACCAGCGTCTCGGTCTGTTCCTTCGAGAAAACGCCTTCCTGGGCGAGCTGGCGGCCGCGATCCGCTTTGGATTTGTCGGATTTCAATTGCGCCTCGTCCTTGGCGACGTTCGCAAGTGCCTGCTTTTCCTGAGCTACGTCGCGCGCGATGTTCGCTTCGAGTTCGGCGATCTGGCGCAGCAGCGGCTCGCTATCGATTTGAAACAGTACTTGTCCGGCTTGTACATCCTGACCGGATTCAAAACGCACTTGCGACACCTGGCCTGCGATGCGCGACTTTACATCCACCGAAGAGACGGCCTCGACGTTTCCGATGCTGGCGATATCGAGCGGAATATCTTTCGTAACCGCGGGCACCACGCGCACCGCCACCACCGGCATCTTTCCAGCCTGCGCGTGAACGGAATCGGGCCGGTTACAGCCGCTGGACAACAGAATGACGGCCAACGCTCCAATAAATCCTGAATACTTCACGAAATTTCCTCTTTCCATTGCTCTCAACTCGCCGCCACGACTTCTTGTGCCCGTACGAAGCTCCTGACTCCCCCGAGTGCGAATTGATGGATCCGGTCCACCAAGCTTTTCATCTCCTGGGGTCCGAAGCTCAGCTCGGGCGACAGTTTTTGAATGAACGCCGGCCGATCCAGCCAGTGAACGCACAGCGCGGCCACCATCTGCGTCAGAATTTCCAGCTCCGTTTTCGTCAACGATTCCCCAGTTAGATCGTTCAGAATGGAGGCAAGGATCCGATGGTTCGGACGGATCAGATCCACCAGCAACTCGGGAGCCCGCGACGACAAAGGGTCGCTGATCTCCCGCATCACCAGAATCGGCAGCCACGGCCGCTCTTCGTCCTTCTCGTCGCCCACCATCCACTCGATAAAACGATAGAGCCGTTGGGTGGGCGGACCATCGGAGCACCGCTCACCGAGTAGACGGGTTCGTTGAGGAAACGTCTCGGAGAGCACTTCGCGGTAGAGGTTTAGCTTGTCGCCAAAATGGTAGTTGATGGCGGCGACGTTGACCTCGGCGCGATCGGTGATTTGACGCACTGTGGCCGCATCGTATCCGACTTCGGCGAACACCTGACCGGCGGCGTGGATCAGCTTCCGCCGAGCTTCTTCATTCTTCATTGCGGGATCTTATTCTATTGAAACATATGTTTGAAACACGTGTTTATGCGTGCGGTAAAGTCCGTGCGCCGCGGTGTCGATGTTTGGATGATGACCGACGAAGCACAACGAAAGCGTGGATTCATCCTAGGCATTTCGCTTCTCGCCATCGGATTCATCCTCGTGAGAACCGGCATCAGCTTGGCTGGCGGCCTTGCTCTTCTTCTGGCCGGCATCTTCACGATTAGCGCGGTCCGTCGTCACAGCAAGGCCGCGAACCGCAAGATGCGAAAATTTCAAAACGAACCCAATCCCCAATCGCAAAGCCCTCATCCCTAAGCTCCAGCCCGCCCAAGTCCTCAGCAGATAAAGCCTTTCCCTGGCCATGCCGATGGAATATCACACGGAGGATTATTGCGGCCGCTTCGCCAGTTGGCAATAATCGCCGGCATGCTTCTGATCGCGCTGCCGGCGAACTCGTTTGCGCAACGCTATAGCTTCAAACTGTATTCTGGCTCACAAGGGTTAGGCAATCTTGCCACCTTGTGCATGCTGCAGGATACCACCGGCTATCTCTGGATCGGCACGCAGCACGGGCTCTATCGCTACGATGGTGCGCATTTCCTGGCATTCGAGATGCGTGACGGGTTGCCTAGCGCACGCATCGAGTCGCTGCATGAGACGGCGGATCACGTACTGTGGGCTGGAACATCCGCAGGATTGGCACGCCGGGTTGGATCGAAATTCCAATACGTGGACGTTGGCCGTCCTATCGAAATCGTCGGGCGATCCGCCATCGCCTCGGATGCTCGTGGCCGCCTGCTGGTGAGCAGCTCTGCGGGGTTGTTGATCGGAACCCCCTCCGGAAACGGCTATCGCTTCGTAGCCGGACCGCAGTTTCCAGGCGACGACAAGGCCGTGCATGGCATTCACGTAAATGATGACGTAGTGTGGTTCGGATGCGGCCGGCAGATTTGCCGCCTGGATTCCAGCGGTCTGACGGCGCTCGGTGAGGAGTACGGGATACCTCAGGATCGTTGGGATGCGATCATCACCGACAAAGAAGGAACGCTATGGATTCGAAGCTCCACGCGATTGCTGCGCCGTACGATTTTGGCAACCCGCTTCGAGCCGGCCGATGCGACGATTCCCGAAAATAGCGACTTCGCGGCATTGTCGCTGGGTCACAACGGCGAGCTGTTCGTGCCGACGGATTTTGGAATCACGATGCGCGCGAGCGGCAAGTGGAAAACGGTGGCGAAAGCACAGGGGCTTCCGGCCGATCCGACCAGCGGCGTGTTGGTGGATCAGGAAGGATCCATCTGGGTCGGCCTGCTGGGCTTCGGCGTGGCGCGCTGGCTGGGTTATCAGCAGTGGGAAAGCTGGACGGCAGCGGACGGGCTAACGAACGACACGATTTGGGCCATCCGGCGGGACGCGAACAACGATCTGTGGATGGGCACGGACCTCGGGCTGAATCGGCTGCACGTTGGCGCCGACGGCAAACCAACCTGGCGCGCCTGGACCGAGCGTGAGGGAATCAACGGCAACAAAGTTCGAAACGTGCTGGAGGCTCCGGACGGGGTAATTTGGACGGGCAGTTCGCCGGGCGGGGTGTCACGGCTGGATACGAAGACGGGGGCCGTTATAGCTTATGGCGCGCGCGACGGAATTACCAACGATCGCATCACCAAGCTCAGGCTGGATAGCAAGGGAGGACTGTGGGTGGGAACGCGCGGCGGAATCTTCCACGGTGTCGCCGAAGGCCGCCGGATGCATTTCCAACGCGTCGAGCTTCCGTTGAGCAGCCCCAATGAGATCTTCTTCGATGCGATGGTGGATCGGAAGGGCCGCTGGTGGTTTTGCGGAAGCCGCGGGCTGGCACTGCTGGAAAAGGGGCACTGGCGGCGTTTTACGACGAAAGACGGTCTGCCCACGAACTATCTCGGATACATCACGCAAGCCAAGGATGACGCGATGTGGATCGGATATCGCGAGCCCTATGGCGTTTCGCGCGTCACGCTGGATGGAGAAAAACTGGCGGTCCAGACGTTTACCGAGAAGGATGGACTGGGTTCGGACAAAGCTTTGTTCGTTGGAGCAGACGCGGCGGGCCGCATCTGGTTCGGCAGCGATCGCGGAGTGGATTACTACGATGGCGCGCGCTGGCGGCATTACGATCAGCAGGATGGACTGATTTGGGACGATTGCGATGCAGCATCATTTTTAGCGGATCCCGATGGCAGCGTTTGGATCGGCACCAGCGGCGGCCTATCGCACTTCCGGCCCGCGGTGAATGCCGCGGTCGCTCCACCTAAAGTGGAGATCACGGAGGCGAGCATCGGCGGACACGCAATCGATATGTCGAAGCCCGTGCAAGTCAAACATGGGCATGCTCCTCTGCTTGCGTTTTTTGCAGCGCTTACTTTCGTTGACGAACAAACGGTGCGCAGCCGCTATCGGTTGGCCGGATTCGCCGACGAATGGGTGGAGACCTCGCTGCGCCAGCTCGAGTACGCGAATCTTCCGCCGGGCAACTACACGCTCGAAGTAGAAGCGCGCGGATCGGATGGAGAATGGAGCCAGAATCCGGCGCGGCTGGCGATTGAAGTGCTCCCGCTTTGGTGGGAAACATGGTGGGCGAGAGTTGGCGCGTGCGGATTGTTGTTTGCGATTGTGTGGTGGTTCATCCGATCGCGGGAACGCAGCTATCGGGAGGAACAGCAGCGGCTGGAATCGGCCGTAGATCAGCGCACACGCGAGCTGCGCGTGGAGAAGGCGCAGATTGAGGGCAAGAATCGGGAAATTGAGTTGTTGCTCAAAGATTCGCAGGAAGCCAATCGGTTGAAAAGCGAATTTTTGGCCAACGTAAGCCATGAAATCCGGACACCTATGAACGGCGTGCTGGGGATGACCGCGCTCGCGCTCGAAACCGATTTGGACGGCGAACAGCGCGAGTATCTGGAGACCGCGCAACAATCCGCGACGTCGCTGCTCAGCTTGTTAAACGAGATTTTGGATTTTTCGAAGATCGACGCCGGACGGTTGGAGTTGGAAAGTGTGCCGTTTTCCGCGGCCGAATGTGTGCGCGAAGCCGTTCGGACGCTGGCGGGAACGGCGCATCAGAAAGGCGTCCAAATCCACACGACAATCAGTGCTGAGGTTCCAGAGAGCATGCTGGGCGATCCGACGCGGTTGCGGCAGATTCTGCTGAACCTGATTGGAAACGCGATCAAGTTCACCGAGCACGGGTCAATTGATGTGGAAGCTTGCCTCGAAAGACCCGCCAATTCTGAAGTCACATTGAAATTTTCCGTGAAGGATACCGGCATCGGAATTCCGGCGGATAAGAAGGGTTTCATCTTCGAGGCTTTTCGACAGGCGGATGGCTCGACGACGCGCAAACATGGCGGCACCGGTTTAGGGTTGGCGATCTGTTCGCGGCTGGTGGAGATGATGAGCGGACGAATTTGGGTGGAGAGCGAAGTGGGCAGCGGCAGCACGTTTTTCTTCACCGGCGTTTTCCGGTCCGTGCCGGTGGTGCAAGCTAGCCTTCCAATGGTAATCCAACATAATTTTCAGCCAGCGACATCGACGCCGCTCGCGAACCAGTAACGTAGTCGAGCTCGGCCAATTGCCGCCGGTGATCGAATCCGTTGCCGCCGTTGAAGCGATGCAGCGTGGACGTCATCCACCAGGCGAAGCGCTGCACCTTCCAGACACGACGCAAACAGGTCGCGGAATATCGATCCAGCCAATCGGTGCGGCCCGAGGCGTAATATTGTTCGAGCGCCCGCGCTAAAACGCGGACATCGGCTATGGCGAGATTCATTCCCTTGGCGCCGGTGGGTGGAACGATGTGCGCCGCATCGCCAGCCAGAAACAGCTTGCCGTATTGCATCGGCTCCGCGACGAAGCTCCGCATGCCAGTGATGCCCTTCTGCAGAATTGGACCGGTGGCGGGTATCCAGCCATCGCGCGTGCCGTGCCGGATGCACAGCTCTTCCCAGATTCGATCGTCGGACCATTCGGCGAGGTCTTCGTCGGGCTTGCATTGCAGATAGAGGCGCGTGATCCGCGGCGTGCGCATGTTGTAAAGCGCGAAGCCGCGCTCGTGATAGGAGTAGACCGGTTCTTCGGATGTCGAAGGTGTTTCCGACAGAATTGCGAGCCAGGCAAACGGGAAAGCGCGCTCGAAAATTTGCAGAACTGTGGCTGGGATGGATGCGCGAGAGACTCCGTGAGTGCCATCGCATCCGGCGATGAAATCGCACGTCAGCGTCTTCACGTTGCCGCTGGAATCGCAAAAATGGATGGCCGGAGCCGCAGTGTCGATCCCGTGTAAAGACACATCGCTGACTTCGAAGCGGATATCGCCGCCGGCGTTGACGCGCGCCTGAATCAGATCCTTGACGACTTCTTGTTGCCCATAAACGGTGATGCAGCGGCCGGGCGTCAGATCGTCGAAATCGATGCGATGGCGAGCGCCGGCGAAATTGAAATGGATGCCGTGTCGCACGAGCCCAAGTTGCTGCAGGCGCGCGCCCAGCCCGGTTGACATTAACAGATCCACGCTGCTTTGCTCCAGCACGCCGGCGCGGAAGCGGTCCTCCAGGTATTGGCGGCTGCGGGCTTCGAGGACCACGGATTCAATACCCGAAAGGTGGAGGAGATGCGAGAGCATCAGCCCTGCAGGACCCGCGCCGACTATTCCGACTTGGCTGCGCATGCCTGGTCGAGTTCTTCCTGTGCGATTTTGAATCCGGTGTTGGCTGCTGGAAGGCCGGCGTAGATGGCTGCCTGGAGCAGCGCTTCTTTCAAGTCGCACGCTTCGAGCTCGTGCTGCAGGCCTGTTCGAATATACATGCGGAACTCCTCCCAGCGCCCGAGCGCCGCGGCGACGGAAAGCGCGAGCAGGCGGCGGGTTCGCGGATCGAGGCCGGGCCGAGTCCAGATGGTCCCCCAGGCATAACGCGTAATCAATTCCTGAAAGTCGCGCGTGAAATCGGTGGTCTTCGCGACGGCGGCGTCGACATACGAGTCGCCGAGCGTTTGGCGGCGCGCAAACATGCCGGCTTCCAGAGCATCGGCGGGTGGCGGAATTAGAAAATCGAAGAGCGCCGCGCTGAAGGATCGCGGGCGTTCCAGGTTCGACAAATGCGCTGTGGGGAGATGGATCACCTGTGCCTGCGGAATTTCGCGCGCGAGCACCTCGCCGTGCCCTGTCCAAGGCGTGGACACGTCGCGGTCGCCGGCGAAGATCAGCGTGGGCATGCGGATCTGCTGGAGCAAACTGGTTTGATCCATATCGCGGATTGCGGCGCAGCAGCCGGAGTAGCCTCGGCGATCGGTGTTGAGCAACGTGCGACGGACCGTGGCTGCGTCCGGATCGCGATGCGCGAGAGTTTCGGGCGAAAAGAACCGGCCCATTACTGCGTCCGCGATCGCGGCGGTTCCATTTTCCAAAACCGCTGTGCGACGCGCTTCCATCGCGGAGGAATCCATGCGCGGGGAGGTGTTCGCCAGCACCAGATGGGTGATCCGATGTGGCGCGGTTGCAGCCAGCCATTGGCCGATCATGCCACCCATCGAGAGGCCGCAGAAAGCGAATTTGTCGATCCCGAGAGCGTCAACTAACGCGAGGACGTCGCGGCCGAGACGCTGGATGGTGTAGTCGCCTGAAGGAACGTCAGAGGCGCCGTGACCACGCGTGTCGTATCGAAGAATGCAGAAGTACGGGAGCAGG
>DATGIH010000037.1:0-22409 GCA_035295865.1 Bryobacteraceae bacterium | reverse complement strand
TATTTTTCCTGCGGAGGAACGCGCTCGTCGCGGTTGGTGGCGTAGTCTTCGACGTGGCTCAGGAATCGTTTGTCGGTTTCGGTGATTTCCATGTCGCGGCGCCAAACGATGTGCATCCAGATGACAGCAGCGAAAAAGAGCAGGCCGATGATGGGGTGCCAAAAGCGGGAGGTGGGTCCGCCGCCGAGCACCACGGCCAGCCAGAAAAGATGCGGCGTGAAGAACGCGAGTCCGGTGAGCATGCAGTAGACGTACGTGATGGAGTTGAGCCAGTGCATCACGCGCTCTTTGAAGGTGTAGCGCTGCAGCGCGTCTGGCTGCACGTAGTGAGGAGCGGCGGCGGCACTCATGCGGCGTCCTCTTCTTTCTTCGATTCGTCAACTTTCTTGGGTCCGAAGCGGACGTAGTGTCCGGCGGCGGCGAGGATTCCGGCGGCGATGGCGAAGTTGCCGAGCCACTTGAGTGGGCCTTTCCAGATCCGGACGAGAAGGGGAACGTGGGGATCTTTGGGGAGCCCGCCGTAGTGCTCGGGATGTTCGATGTCGTGCAGCACGTACATGACGTGCGTTCCGCCGACGCCTTGGGGATCATAAACGCCCGCGTTTTTATGCGAAGTGTGTTCGCGGAGCTGCCTGGCGCGCTTTTGCGCGAGATCAGTCATGTCTTCCTTGCTGCCGAAGTGGAGGCAGCCGGTGGGACAGGCTTTGATACAGGCGGGTTCAAGGCCGGCGCCGACGCGATCCGAGCAGAGCGTGCATTTGTGGACTTTTTTGGTTTCGTGATTGAACTTGGGGATGTTGAAGGGGCATCCGGTGACGCAGTATTGGCAGCCGATGCAGTTGTCCTGATTGAAATCGACGATGCCGTTGGCGTATTGGACGATGGCGCCGTCGGCGGGGCATGCGCGGAGGCAGCCGGGATCGGCGCAGTGCATGCAGCCGTCCTTGCGCATGAGCCAACTGAAAGTTCCGTCTTCGGCGACGTGCTCGTTGAAGCGGATCAGGTTGTAGTAGTTCCACGCCAGATCGGGCATGGTTTGGTAGGTGTTGTTGAAATGCGTTTCGCGGAAGGGGTAGCCGTTCCATTCGAGGCAGGCCACTTCGCAGGCTTTGCATCCGATGCAGGTGGTGACGTCGATGAGTTTGGCGACGGCGTAATCGCGCGAGGCGTCGCGGCCGGGGACGGTGCCGGGGTGTCCGGAGATGGCTTTAATTTCTAGGGTGCTGTTGGCCATGTGTTAGCTCCCGTTTTGGGGTCCGGCGGTTGCGGGGAAAAAATTGGGGACACGTCTGGGGTGTTCGTGAAGTGGGGCCGTCGGGACGCTTGCCCGGCATGTCCCCAATTTTTCTCTGATTTTTGGGGGGAAAAATTGGGGACACGTCTGGGGTGTTCGTGAAGTGGGGCGGTTGGGACGCTTGCCCGGCATGTCCCCAATTTTTTTTTCGACGTTGGCTGGGGTGTCCCCAATTTTTTTTTGGCTCATTAGGCTTTCTCCAGTTTTACTAGGAAGCCTTTGAATTCGGGGGTGTAGGCGTTGGGGTCCGTTACGGTTGGTGAAAGAATGTTCGCGAGTGTTTTGGATTCTTTGCCGGCGTCTTCTTGGATGCCACGGTAGCCTTGGTGGATCGGGAGTCCGATCTGGTAGATTTTTTTACCGTCGATGGTCATGGGCTTGATGCGGCGGGTGACCATGGCTTTGGCGATGTAGGTTCCGCGGGCGCTGGTTACTTTGACGCTGTCCGATCCTTTGATGCCGAGTTCGTTCGCGAGTTCGATGGGGATTTCCACGAACATGTTGGGGACGAGCTGGACGTTCATCGGATTGTTTTTGGTCCAGTAATGATAGTGCTCGGTGATGCGGTAGGTGGTGCAGATCACCGAGAATCCCTGCTCGGCGGTGCCGTACTTGTCCATGTCGGTTTTGTATTTTTTGACGACAGGATTATTTTGCTGCTGGGGATGGAGAAGGTTCGCCACGGGGCTTTCGAAGGGCTCGTAATGTTCGGGGAAGGGTCCGTCGGCGAGTCCGGCGAGAGGAACGAACAGGCGGCCGACGCCTTCGGGATTCATGATGAAGGGGCCCATGTGATCTTTGGGCGCGGAGTCGGGTTTGAAATCGGGGACGTCGGCGCCAAGCCATTTTTTCTGGGCTTCGTTCCACCAGACTAGGCGGCGATCAGGATCCCAGGGCTTGCCGTTGATGTCGCAGGAGGCACGATTGTAGAGGACGCGGCGGTTCATGGGCCAGGACCAGCCCCAGTTGGGATAAATGCCGAGGCCGGAAGGATCCTCGGTGCTGCGGCGCTGGGTATTGGATCCGGATTCGGGCCAGGATCCGCACCACAGCCAGTTGCCGCAGGAGGTGGAACCGTCATCGCGGAGGAATGAGAATCCGGGCAACTGTTGTCCGGCTTTGAAGACGGTTTTGGTTGGCTCATCGGTGACGTCGGAGAGAGCGCGGCCGTTCAGCTCTTTGGCGAGCTCGGTGAGAGAGGGATTGTTGGGATCGAGATGATTCCAGGTGAGGTTGAGAATCGGATCCGGGAATTTTCCGCCCTCTTTTTTGTAGAGGTCGCGGACTCTGAGGAAAATTTTCGCGAGGATCGCTTGATCGAGCTGGCAATCGCCGGGCGGCGGGACGGCGGCCCACTTCCATTGCAGCCAGCGGGCGGAGTTGACGAAGGTTCCATCTTTTTCCGCGAAGCCGGCGCCCGGGAGGCGGTAGACTTCGGTGGGGATGCTCTTCATCTGATCGGGCGTGATTCCCGGAGATTTCCAGAATTCGCTGGTTTCATCGGGATAGATTTCGCAGACGACCAGCCAGGCGGCTTTTTTCAGCGCGTCGATGTTCTTTTGCGAATTGGGACCGATGGAGACACCGTTCATGCCGAAGGCGAGCAGGCCTTTGACCTTGCCTTGGTACATGTCGTCCCAGATATGGGCCCATGAATATTCGCGATCCACTTTGGGCAAGTAGTCGAAGGCCCAGTGGTTTTCTTTGGTGGCCGCGTCGCCGTACATCGATTTCAGAAGCGAGACAGCGAACTTCGGGGTGTTCGACCAGTAGTTGAACGATTGCCAATCCTTCGGCTTGGACGATTTCGGGGTGATGCGCGTCATCCACGCTTCGAAATCCTTGTCGGCGGGCGTGGGCACTTTGAGATAGCCGGGGAGGTTGTCGAAGATGCCGGCCATGTCGGTGGCGCCTTGAATATTGGAGTGGCCGCGCAGAGCGTTGACACCGCCTCCGGCGCGTCCCACGTTGCCCATCAGCATCTGCAGCATCGCGGCTGCGCGAATAATTTGGGATCCGAAGGAGTGCTGGGTCCAGCCGACGGCGTAGATGATGGTGGCGACTTTCTTGGTGTCGCCGTTGGCGCGGACGGAGGTGAAGAGATCGGCCGCTTTGAGGAATTGATCTTTCGGAATGCCGGTGATGCGCTCGACCATTTCCGGCGTGTAGCGCGAGTATTGCTGCTTGAGAAGCTGATAGACGCAGCGCGGATTGTTGAGCTCAGGATCGTAGACGACGTCCGCGGGAAGAGCGGGCGGAGGAGGCGCTTCGTTGGGAGATTTTGGCGGCGGGGGCGTTTGTCCGGCGTGCGCGCCTTCCCCGTTGCCGGAGTGTCCGCCAACGCCTTCATAGTTCCAGGTGGCCTTGTCGTAAACCTGTTTGTCGTGATCGTAGCCGGAGTAGAGGCCGTCTTCGGGGAGTTTGAATCCTTCTTTAATCAGGAACGAGGCGTTCGTGTAGTTGACGAGATATTCCTTGTTGACGCGCTGATTTTCGAGCGCGTAACGAATCATGCCGCCGAGGAACGCGATATCCGATCCGGCGCGGATTTGCAGGAATAAATCGGAGACCGCAGCGGTGCGCGTGTAGCGCGGGTCGACCACGATCATCTTGGCGTTGCGCTGGCGCTTGGCTTCCACGGCCCACTTGAATCCGCAGGGGTGGTTTTCGGCGGGATTGCCGCCCATGATCAACATCATGTCGGTGTTCTTGATGTCGATCCAGCCATTGGTCATGGCTCCTCGTCCGAATGTGGGCCCCAAACTGGAGACCGTGGGGCCGTGTCAAACCCTGGCCTGATTTTCTATGAACGTGACACCCAAGCTCCGCATGGTTTTTACGGCGAGCCAGTTGAATTCGTTGGTGTCGGTGCAGCCGCCGTTCCAGGCGATGGTTTCGAGGCGATTGACGGTGCGGCCTTGCGCGTCGGTGGTGATGAAGGAATCGTCGCGTGTCTTCTTTATATGGCGAGCGATCTCGTCGTAGGCTTGTTCCCACTCGATGTCTTCCCAATGATCAGAGCCGGGGCGGCGGACTTGCGGCTTGAGCAGGCGGCGATCGTTGAGGATGTCCTGCATCAGCGAGGAACCCTTGGGGCAGAGCGTGCCGCGATTGATGGGATGATCGGGGTCGCCTTCCACGTGGACGACTTGCGCGGTGACGTTTTTGGCTTTGTCACCGATGGTGTGGATGATGACGCCGCAGCTCACCGCGCAATAGGGGCACGTCGAGCGCGTTTCGGTGGTGCGGGCGATTTTCAGTTCTTTGGATTCGGCGTAGGCGGCTTTGAGATCGAAGCCGAGGACGGATGCGACAGCGGTTCCGGCGCCGATTTTGAGGAAGCTTCTGCGTGTTGGGTTCACGTGGACCCTCCCAGACAGATTTGATTCCGGGGATCTGAGGAAGTATAACACTGGGTTGCGGGAATCCGGCGAATTTGTAACCGAAAAGGTCTTGACAGGGTTACGTGGGGTGCCGTATTCTTGGTTGAACGATCAAGTAAGTAAGTGGGGGATTGAATGAAAGCAAGGAAGAACCATTTTCAGGGCGTTCACACGAGTGTGAACGCGGCACGCAGGAGTGCGTGCGCCACGATCGGCTTGGGATTTCTCCTGGTGTCGATGCTTGCGGCGGCGGATGGTCCGGTAAAGGTTGAGAAGCTGGATAGTCCGGAGAAGGCGCTGCTGTTCGAGGTTACGGTTCCGGCGAAGATGGATGAGGTTTGGCGCGCGTTCGCTACTAAGGAAGGTGCGCAGGAGTGGTTGTGGCCGGATATGTCGGTGGAGTTGAAAGAGGGCGGCGATTGGATAGTGCATTATCCCGGTGGAAAGACCGGAGGCGGGACGATTGTGAGTTTCGAACCCATGCGGTCGATCACGATGCGGGCGATGGCGCCGGAGCAGTTTCCGGAAGTGCGGCGGGAGAGGACGACGGCGCTGTTTCGGTTTGAGGCGGCGGAATCCGGAACCAAGGTGACGCTGCTGCAGACGGGCTGGAAACAAGGCAAGGATTGGGACGATGCGTATGCGTACCTGGCGGATGGAAATGCGCAATTGCTGAAGCAGCTTTTGTACCGGTTCCAAAAGGGGCCGATCGATTGGGATCGCGCGCTGCATTCGAAGTAGAGTATGAGTCCGACGGCTGCGACCGGAACGCGCGACCGGCTGATCGATGCCGCGATGAATCTGTTCTGGGAAAAAGGCTACGCCAACACCAGCATGAGCGATCTGCTGGGCGCGGCGAAGGCGAACAGCGGCAGCTTCTATCACTTTTTCAAGAGCAAAGAAGATTTGTTGGTGGCGGTGCTGGACAAGTACTTCGTGCTGCTGCATCCGGCGATGCTCGCGCCGGCATGGGAGGGGATCGACGATCCGATTGAGCGGATTTTTGCGTTGCTGGCGCGGTATCGGATGTTGATTCTGGCGACAGATTGTACTTACGGGTGTCCGATTGGGAGGTTGGCGTTGGAGATCGGCGCGGAGCAGCAGGAAGTGCATCGGCTGCTCGCGAAGAATTTCGACGGGTGGACGGCGGCGGTGGCGGCGTGTTTGGAGCAGGCGGCGGATCGATTGCCGAAGGATTTGGATCGGGTTCGATTGTCCAATTTTGTGCTGGCGGTGATGGAGGGTGGAGTGATGCTTTCGCGATCGCATCGGGATGTGGGGCCGTTCGATCAAGCGGTAGCGGAGTTGCGGGCTTATTTTCAGCGGCTGTTGGGAGGGAGCAAGGGATGACGGTGAAATTCGCGATTCTGCTTTGTGCGGCCTGCGCGGCGTTCGGCGAGGTGAAGGAGACGAAGCTCGGTGGGTTCACGATCGAGCATGAAGTGGTGCTGGCGGCGAGTCCGGCGGAAGTTTATGACGTAGTGACGGGCGATATCAGTCCGTGGTGGGATCACCATTTGTCGGAGCATCCGAAGAAGTTGTATATCGATGCGCGGCCGGGCGGCGGGTTTTACGAGATCTTCAACGACGCGGGCGATGGGATGCTGCATGCGACGGTGATCCGGGCGGAGCGCGGGAAGAAGCTCCAGTTCACGGGTCCGCTGCCGTTTGCGGGGCGGGTGGTGGATTTCGCGGTGACGTACGATTTGACGGCGGAGCCGGGAGGCGGGACGCGATTTCATCTGACGGCGAATTTGGCGGGGCAGGTTCCGGATGGCGCGGAGAAGGCGGCGGACGGCGTGTGGCGGCATTTTCTGGTGGAGAAGCTGAAGCCGTATCTCGAATCGGAAGAGTACAAGAAGCGGAAAGCCTCGGCGGTGAAGAACACGTCGTTTGTGGCGCCATCGGGCGAGCGCGTGTTGCGGCACGAGGCGATGGTGAACGCGAGTCTTGCGGACGTTTGGGCGGCTTGCAGTTCGTCCGAGGGATGGATGACGTTCATGGCGCCGGTGGTCCAGATGGAGTTGAAGACCGGCGGGCGGTTCGATTCGAATTATCGGGTGGGGAGCAAGATCGGAGATCCGGGGACGATCCACAACACGGTGTTGAATTACGTACCGATGGAGATGTTTTCGTTGCGAGTGGGGCTGACGGAGCAGTTTCCGGAGCGGCCTCGGCAGGCGGGGACGTTGTTCGCGGTGCTGACGTTCAAAGAAATGGGCGCGAAGCGGACGCTGGTGACGATTTCGATGTTGGGATGGGGCATGGGCGAGGATTGGGACACGGTGTATAAACATTTTGATCGCGGCAATTCGTACACGATGGCGGAGCTGGCGCAGCGGTTCGAACGGGGTCCGATGGATTGGAAGGAGAAAAAATGACAACGAAGGCGGGCGGGATCAATATTTGGGCGGTAGTGGTAGCAGCGGTGGTGTATTGGCTGCTGGGTGCGGCGTGGTTCACGGTGATGTCGAAGCCGTGGTTGGACAGCATCGGGAAGACCATGGAGCAGCTTCAAAAAGAGGGCGTGAATCCGGGGATCGCCTATGGCGCGGCGTTCCTGTGCAATTTGGTGATCGCTTATGCGATCGGATGGGTGACGGTCGCGACGGGCGAGCAGACGTTGGCGCGCGGCGCGACGGTCGGGGCAGTGCTGTGGGTGGGGTTGGTGGCGACGACGATCGGGACGGCGTTCATTTTCGAGGCGCGGAGTTTTGCGGGATTTTGGTTAACGGCGGGGTATCCGTTGGTGGGGATGTTGTTGATGGGGGCGATTGTGGGGGCGTGGAGGAAGTAGGGCGGGGGGCTGGGGACTGGGGGCTTGGGAGCTGGCGTTGGTGGACGCTCGTGGTAGCGCTCCCTTGCGGTCGCGGTTCGGTGACGGCGAATTATTCCAGCACCAAAACCTTGATTGTGGAACCGTCGGAGCCGCCGCGGTAGACGCGTTCGGTGGCTTTTTGGAAATCCACGGATTTGGCCGAGGGGATGTCCAGGAACTGTTGCGGGTTGCGGTCGATGAGCGGGAACCAACTGCTTTGCACTTGCACCATGATTCTGTGGCCGGTGCGGAAGGTGTGGCAGACGTCGGGCATCGTGAATTCGATTTTGGCGCGCTTGCCGGGGGTGAAGGGTTCGGGCTTTTCGAAGCTGTTGCGGAATTTGCCACGAAATGGTTCGCCGCGCACCATCTGCTGATAGCCGCCCATATGCACACCCTTTGGATTCGGATCGGGATCCGGGTAATCGCTGGGATAGACATCGATCAGTTTCACGACGAAGTCGGAGTCGGTGCCGGTGGACGATACGGAAAGAATCGGCGTGATGGGGCCAGCGACGGTCACATCATGATCGAGCGGTTCGGTCTGGTACACGAGAACATCGGGGCGCTTTGAGGCGAAGCGCTGGTCGTAGGTCATGTAATCGCCGGGCATGCCGGATCCGATTTCGCCAGTGAGCGGGACAGGGCGATTGGGGTCGCTGGTGTATTCGTCGTAGCCGACATCGGATGCCGCTTGCATGGAGAGCTTTCCAGCGGCATCGAAGTGCAACTCGCGCGCGACGGCGTTTTTGGACGGCCAGGAGTCGAAGCGGCGCCACTGATTGGTTCCGGTTTCAAAGAGATAAGCTTTCGGCGCGGCTTCGGAGCCTTTGGCCTTGATTCCCTCCCCTTTGCCTTTGAGATGTTCCATGAAAAATGGAAACTCGATGTGTTCGCGATAGAATTCGCCGGTCTTCGAAGCGAAGTTGAGATTGCCGAGCGTGTCGCCGGGGCCGCGCGAGAATCCGCCGTGCGACCACGGGCCCATCACCAAAGTGTCGGGCGCGCTGGCGCCGTTTTTCTCGAGCTGGCGGAAAAGCTTGATGGGTCCGGAGAGATCTTCGGCGTCGAACCATCCGCCAACGAACAGGACGGCGGGCTTGACGTTCTTCATGTATTGCACGAGCGACCGGCTTTGCCAGAATTCGTCGTAGCGGGCGTGCTTGAGATTGTCGCTCCAATAGGGGTTCGAGTGTTTCAGGTACTTCTCTTCGCTGTTGGCGAGCGGGCCCATCTTTAAATAGAAGTCATAGGCGTCGGCCGTTTGATAGTCGAAGGGGACTGAACGCTGCGGGCGCTCTGGATCTTCACCGCGCGGTTTGAATCCGACATAGAAGCCGAAGTTGGCGGCGAGATAGAAGGCGCCGTTGTGGAATGCGTCGTCGCCATTTCCGACGTCGCCCATGGGGGCTTGCGGGGCTACGGCTTTAAGCGCGGGATGCGAATCGATCAGGCTGTAGGCCGCGTAGAATCCGTTGTAGGAAATTCCATAGATACCGACTTTGCCGTTGTTGTTCGGGATGTTTTTGACGAGCCAATCGATAGTGTCATAGGTATCGGTGGTGTCGTCGGTGTCTTTGGGTCCGGAGAAGTGCGTTTTGTGCGGCGGGATGTCGACGAATGTTCCTTCGGAAAGATAGCGGCCGCGGACGTCCTGATAGACGAAGATGAATCCTTCTTTGGTGAAGAGCTCGGAGGGACCGAGAGTGGCTTTGTAGTTGTCGACGCCGTAGGGTCCGATGGAGTAGGGCGTGCGCTGCATCATGAAGGGATAGGATTGCGAAGTGTCTTTCGGGACGTAGACGCTGGTGAACAGCTTGACGCCGTCGCGCATGGGGATGCGGTAATCGTATTTGGTGTAGCGGGCGCGGGTGGATTCCGCTTCTTTCTTGCGATCCTCTGTTTGCGCAAAGATGACGCTCGAAGCCAACAAAACCACAGCGAATTTGACCATTGGGAATAATGGTAGCAGGTAGCCTGATGCGCATCGCGATCGTTTCGGATACTCATGGGAATCGGACGGCGCTCGAAGCCGTGTTGGCGGACTTGAAACAAACATCGCCCGATTTGATTTTTCATGGCGGGGATTTGGCGGACAGCGGATCGTCGCCGGTGGAGGTGCTGGATCGGGTGCGCGACCTCGGTTGGCCGGGCGTGGTTGGCAATACGGATGAGATGCTGGCGCTGCCGGAGACGCTGGAGGAGTTCGCGGGGCAATCGAAGGCGGCGCCGGCGTTGTGGGATGCGATCCGGGAGATTGGTGCGGCGACTCGCGCCGAGTTAGGCGAAGAAAGGCTCGCGTGGTTGAGAGCGCTGCCGAAGATCCAGACGCGGGACGAGATGGCGCTGGTGCATGCGAGTCCGGGGGATCGGTGGAGGGCGCCGGGGCCGGAGGCGGGCGATGCGGAGTTGGAGGGTGTTTATGGACCGTTGGGGGAAAAGATTGTCGTTTACGGACACGTGCATCGCGGGTTTGTGCGGCGGCTTTCCACGATGACCGTTGTGAATTCGGGCAGCGTCAGTCTTTCTTATGACGGGAATCGGCGGGCGTCTTATTTATTGCTGGATGATGGAGAGCCGGAGATCCGGCGGGTGGAGTATGACGTGGAGCGGGAGATTCGAGTTTTGGCGGAGTGCGGGCTGCCGCATTCGGATTGGATTGCGCGGACGATTGAGTCGGGGCGGCCGCAGATGCCGTAATAAGGAAGGATTGCGTTTTTAGGCGTTCACACGAGTGTGAACGCGGCACGCAGGAGTGCGTGCGCCACGTTGTGGTTCCGGTCAGCCGGCGATTTCTTCCCAGGTGACTACGCGCTTTTCGTAGATGGCTTTGCGGCCCAGCATCGCGACCATAGTGGACTGTGCGGCCGATTCCGCGTTGTTTAGCGGGGTCTTATGCCCACGGGCGTTTTCGATGAATGCTTGCAGCGATAGGAACGTGGGATCCTCCGCCGGGTTCGGAACATCGAGCGGGATGTCGCCTTTCTTCTCGCGCTCGATCCAGGTGGCCGTCGCTAGATCGATGGCTCCGTTCTTGCCGTAGACGCGCTCTTTGATTCCGGAGAATCCGGGGGGATCGAAATAGATGTGGCTAAACTCCATGCGGATGTCGTTGGGGAACTCGTAGATGACGGCGTAATTGTCCATGGTGGTGCGGCCGGGCGGATCGTTCTTGAAGCAGTTGATGCCACCGGAGCCGAACGCGCGCAGCGGGTGTTTGCCCGCGGCCCAGGTCAGCAAATCGAGGATATGGCAGGCCTGCTCGACAATGTTGTCGCCGGAGCGCACGCGATCGAAATACCAGGGCGTGTTGTGCGGCAGATCGCCCGTGTGGCGATAGCCTTGCAAAAAGAGAACCTCGCCGATGCCGCCGGAATGGATAAACTCCATCGAGCGCTTGCGGCGGGGATCATGGCGAAGCTGGAATCCGGCTTGAAAAATTCCCTTGGCGCTTTTGGCCGCGGTCACGATCAGCCTGGTATCTTCGGGCGTCACTGCCATGGGCTTTTCGCAGTAGACGTTGGTGCCGACTTCGAGCGCGTTAATCGCTATCATTTTGTGCGTGTCGACGGGAGTGGCGATGAGGGTCGCGTCGATATCTTTACGCTCGTCCAGCATCTTGCGGAAATCGGTGTAAGTCGCGGGTTCATCGCCCGTCGTGTCGCGCACCAGGGCTTTCGCTTTATCCAGGCGTTCGGTATCCAAGTCACACAGCGCGACGATTTTTACGCCGGCGACTTTCAGCATGTTCTTCAGATCGTAGGCGCCGCGATTCCCTACCCCAATGACGGCAACGCGCACCGTGTCGTTGGGCGATTGGGCATCGAGCAACGCGGGCATCGCGACCGCAGTCTTCAAAATGTCTCGTCGAGAGTACATGTTGACAAGTATCCTGTATATTGCGGGGGAAAATCTCAGTCCGGAAATTTCAGGCATCGGACATGGCACGCGTGCTGGAAATAGAGCAGGACTCGTTCGGCGCGGATGCGTGGGATGAGAAGCTGTTCCTTAGTTTTTACCGGCGTTGTCCGGATCTGTTTCTTATTGCCGTGCTGCGCCGCCGCGTCGCTGGATACAGCATCACGTGCGCTGGACGCAGAGACGCTGAGTTGACTTCCATCGCGGTGGACCCGCGCGATCGGCGTCACGGAGCCGCGCAAGCCCTGCTCGATCACACGCTGGCGGAACTGCGAGCGCTGGGCGTCAAGACGTGGTGGCTGATGGTGGAGACAGAGAATGAAGCAGCGCTGCGCTTTTACGAACAGTTTGGATTTGTTCGCAGCAAAATCGTGAAGCGCTACTATGGCGCGGGACGGCATGCCTGGCGCATGCGGCTCAGGGCCACAGCAGCAAGGTGACAAATAACGCCAGCCAGAGCGCAGCGAGAAAGTGCCAATAGAGGGCCGAAGCTGCGGCCCGTGTCCGCTGCCGGCGATAATCGAGCAGCACGGATTCCGGCCGCATCGAAGCACGAAAGAGCAAATAACAGAGCGCGACCATACCACCCAATAAGTGGACGCCATGCGCACCGGTCACAACATAGAACAGCGAGCTGTGTGGATTGTGCCGCAGGTAAATTCCTTGCATCACCAGTTCACGCAAGGCAAAAAGCTGGGAAGCGAGGAATGCCACACCGATCAACAGTGTCAGCTCCAGCCAGCGCGCGTAACGATAGCTGTTCTTGCGTTCCAGGAATACGCGCGCGACTTCGAGCGTCCAACTGCTCGCGAGAATCAAGGATGTGCTGACCCAGAGCAGCGCCGGGACATGGATGTGCTGCCAGTTATAGCCGGAGCGCGATCGTTCGAAGTAGACAAGGCCAATGGTGATGAAGAGAGTTGTGATCGACAGCAGGACGAATCGCATGGCGAAGAGTCCCGCGTCGCCGGTGGGATGGCGTGAATCGCCATGGTCGTCGCCTCCGCCGCCTCCGCCCGGATGGTCCGGCCAGAGATCGCGAGGGCCACCGCCACCAGGACCAGCCAGCTTCGGTTCCGCGGTCTCAGTCACCGTCGGCATCAGTCTTTATGATAATGGCAAGCCGGAGGATTGCCCCACTTACCACCTCATGCGCTCGCGCAGCGATGTGATGTGACCGACGTGGTGGCGGCCATGCCACGCGTAGAGGGCCGCGTTTTTTTCCAGGCTCACGGGGCCTAGCTGCGGATGCTGGAACGTTTTTTTCCAATCGGAATCTGTGAGCGCAGTAAGCAGCGCGCCCCAACGCTGATGCAGCGAATCCAGCAAAACGAGAGAAACCTCGACCGGCGCCGTGCGAGCATCGGGCAGCTCCGCCCAGCGATCCTCGTGATAGGCCTTGATCGCCGGATCGTCCTCCGTGAGCGCCCAGCGGAAACGAATGTAGCTGTTCAAATGACTGTCGGGGACGTGATGGACCACTTGCCGCACGGTCCATCCGCCGGGGCGATAGGGCGTGTTGAGTTGATCATCCGTGAGGCCTTGCACAGCGGCGCGCAATCGGGCCGGCGCTTCGGAAATTTGCTGGACGAACTTGGTCCGATCCTCGACTGAAACGGAATCGGGAAACTTGAACTTTCCAACGGGATATCGCAGGTCGGGAGCTTCCATGGGATAAGGATTCGGAGTACTCGTGCCAGGATTCATCAATTTTTTCACCATGTTATGCTGTTTCCGGAGTGTTCAGCCGGCATTACAGAAAAGTCAAGGCGATCTTTGGCCTGACCGACGTTCTTCTGATCACGCTGGCCTATATCGCCGCATATGAAACGCGCATCCGGCTGCGCTTCGAAAAGCTTTTTTACCTCGATTTCACAGTGGCGGCGCTGCTGCTCATTGTGTCGATTCTATGTTGGATCGCGATCGGCTACTGGTTCAACATTTATGAAAAGCTGGACTCCGCGCATCCGCGTGTAGTTTTGCGCGACAGCTTCCGCCAGTGCGCTTTGGGGGCGATTTCACTGGTGGTGGCCGAATATATGCTTCGGTTGGACCTCAGCCGTTCGTTTGTCGCCTTATTCGGGATTTACGCATGGGTGCTGCTTTGCTTATTCCGGATTAATTTTGCCCGCACGATTGGGACCATCCGCCGCGAATTCGGGACGGCGCACTTTGTGATGGTGGTGGGATCGAACGAGCGGGCGCGCCACCTGGGATCGGCGCTGGAGCAATCCGTGAATTACGGCATCCGGCTGATGGGCTTTTTAGACGACGAGGCGGGCGAAGTGGAACTGGGGCGAACCTATCAGCAATATCCGCTATCGCAGCTTCCGGAACTGCTGCGCGGGCAAGTCATCGACGAAATCATTTTCGCTGTCGACAGCGGCAAGCTGGCACAAATGGAAGAAGTGTTCCTGCTTTGCGATGAAGAAGGCGTGCGTACGCGGGTGGTAGTGGATTTCTTTCCGCACGTGAACAGCGACGTTTATCTGGATCGGCTGGGGAACACGCCGCTGCTGACATTTTCCGCCGCGCCGCACGATGAGATCCGTCTGCTGCTGAAACGCTCCACCGATATTCTCTTGGCGGCCGCGGCCTTGGTTTTGCTGTTGCCCTTCATGCTTTTGATCGCGCTGCTGATCCCGCTTACTTCGCCTGGACCTGCGATTTTTCGCCAGGAACGCTGTGGGTTGAATGGCCGCCGCTTCGTCTTTTATAAATTCCGGTCCATGTGCGACAACGCGGAAGAGTTGAAAGCTTCGGTTGCGCACTTGAACCAGAAATCAACTGCGTTCAAGATTCCGAACGATCCGAGGCTCACTGGTCTCGGGAGATTCTTGCGCAAATTTTCGATCGACGAGTGGCCGCAATTGTGGAATGTGCTGAAGGGCGACATGTCATTGGTCGGCCCGAGGCCAGCGGTTCCCGAAGAAGTGGAGCTGTATCAAAGATGGCAGCGCCGCCGGTTGCGCATGCGTCCCGGACTGACTTGCCTGTGGGCCGTGGCGGGTCGCGATGCGCTGGATTTCGAGACTTGGATGAAGATGGATATGCAGTACATCGACACGTGGTCCTTAGCGCTAGACTGGAAGATAATACTGCGCACGATTCCACGTGTGCTCACGGGCCGGGGGGCCAATTAACCAGCTATGGAATTAGTTCCGACGCAAGACGAAGTAGTCAGCCTGCTGCGCCGCACGGGCGCCATCCGCGACGGCCATTACGAATATCCAAACGGCTTGCATGCCACCGAATACATGCAGGTGCCGCTGGCCATGCGCTACTATCAGCACGCCAAGGTTTTGAGCGTGGGATTGAGTCGGCTGCTGCGCGCGAATCCGGAAATTCGCGCGATCATCCCTGAGCTTTCCATTGTGTGTCCCAACGGCGGCGGGCTACCGGTCGCCTACGGCGTTTGCGAGGCCTTGCGCGCACATCAGGTTTTTTGGGCGGAGCGGGAATCGGAAGATGGACCGTATCGCTTCCGCCAGTATTTGGAACAGACGCCCGGCGAAAAGGTCCTGCTGGTGGACGATATCCTACGCTCGGGCAAGAATCTGGCGGAATTGAAGAAGCTGGTGGAAGCGAATGGCGCACAGGTGGTTGGCTTGGCGGTGATTATTAACCAGCCGACGCCGAAAACGATCGATTTCAATCCACTGCCCTTCTATTCGCTGGCCAAGCTCGACGCAACTTATTACAAAGATGCCGGATCGTGTGAGATGTGCAAGCGGGGGGTTCCGGCGGAGAAGGTTTGGATTTAGACCTTAGCGGAAAGGCCGGGCGTCGCCATGAGTGGCGACGCGGCACGCAGGAGTGCGTGCGCTACGAGGCTCACACCACTTTCAAAGCGCGGAGGTCTGCGATCTCCGCTTCGGAATAGGCAAGCTCGCGCAGAATTTCGTCTGTGTGTTCGCCGAGCGTCGGCGCGCGATGGCGGATTGCGCCAGGAGTGGCCGACAAACGGACCGCTGGATTCGCTAGCGGAACCGGGCGCGGCGCGCCGGGATAATCGACGTACTGCAGCAATTCGCGCGCTTTCACTTGTGGATCTTCGAGCACTTGGCCAAGACCCTGCACTGGACCCGCCGGCAGCCGGGCCGCTTCGAGCTCCGCCAACGCTTGCGCCGTCGTTCGATTTCTGAGCCAAGCTTCCATGGCCTGCGCGATGAGGTTTCGATTGTCAGCACGCAGCAGATCGTCCGCCAAGCGCGAATCGCTGATCAAATCCTCGCGGCCCACCAATTTCGCCCAGCGCGCGAACATGTCGGATCCGATCACCTGCAGCGTGATCCAGCCATCCATGGTGCGATACGTATCGGCGGGTGCGGTGAAGAATCCGGCGTTGCCGCGCGCTGTCCGCTCGATACCGGTTACCGCGCGCTCCGCTAGCAATGCCTGCATGAAGGTGACGCCGGTTGCAAGCAGCGATCCATCCACCACTTGGCCTTCGCCTGTCCTCGCCCGATGATACAGCGCCACCATCACTCCAAACGCCGTGTGGAGTGCAGTGCCGTAATCTTCGAATGAAACCACCGAACGAACCGGCGCGCCTGGAAATCCGGTTAGATCCATCGTGCCCGTCATCGCCTGCGCGATAGTGTCGAAGCCGAGCCGATGCGCGTAGGGGCCATCCGGACCAAACGTGGAAATCCGCGCCAGGATGATGTCCGGCTTGAGCGTCCGCAGTTGGTCATAATCCAAGCCCATTTTCCGGAGCACGAGGATCGGCAGATTGGCCACCACAACGTCGGCGCCCTGGGCCAAGCGGCGAATGATTTCGTCGGCTCCCGGCTGCGAGCTGTCCAAAGTCAGGCTACGTTTATTCCGATTCAGCGAGAGGAAAGCTCCACCTTCGCCGCCTTCCGTCACCGGGCCGGTGTATCGGTCCTCGCTGCCGTGCCGCCGGTCTACGCGGATTACATCGGCGCCCCAATCGGCCAGCAGCATGGCGCAGTACGGACCGGCGATGAACCGTCCGAAATCGATCACGCGGATTCCAGCCAGCGGCAGAAGGGTGTCCGAAGAAGGCATTCCCTAACTTTCGCATTGTGGCAACGTCTGAGGAATAACATGCTACAAGATTTCCGCTTCGCCCTTCGTACGTTCTTGAAAAGCCCGGGATTCACGGCAGTCGCGATTCTAGCGTTGGCTTTGGGAATCGGCGCGAATGCCGCACTGTTCAGCGTCATCAACGCGGTGCTGCTGAAACCGCTGCCCTACGCGCAACCCGAGCGCCTGATTTCTATTTTCGAGACGTTTCTGCCGGCCGGATACGGCTCCGTCTCGGCCCCGAATTTCCTGGATTGGCGAAAACAGAATCACACCCTCGACCACCTGGAAGCGTTCAGCGCCAGCAGCTTGAACCTGCAGAGCCACGGCGAACCTGAGCGCATTCCTGCCGTACTCGCTACCGCCGGGCTCTTCGACATGCTGGGAACGCAGCCGATCCTGGGGCGAACTTTTCTTCCGGATGAAGATCAGCCGGGCAAGCCGCGCGTGGTGGTGATGAGTGAGCGTTTGTGGCGCCGCCGCTTTGGCGCGGATCCGAAATTGCTGGGTTCCACCATCACACTGGACGGCCAAGCTGCGACGGTAATCGGGATCATGCCCGCTAGCTTTCAGTTTCCAGCGGGCAGCCTGACGCGCAATTTGTGGATGCCGCTGCAATTCAGCGCGGATCAATTGAAAGAGCGAGGCAATCACTTGTTCAACGTGGCCGGACGACTGAAACGGGGGGTCAGCATGGACGCGGCCAGCGCGGATATGAAGCAGGTGGCTGCGAACATCGAGCGGCAGTTTCCGGAACAAAAAGGCCGCAGCGTTTGGACACGATCCATGCACGATGTGCTGGTGGGAAATCTTCGGCCGGTGCTGCTGATCCTGATGGGCTCGGTTGGATTCGTGCTGCTGATCGCGTGCGCCAATGTGGCGAATCTCTTATTGGCGCGCGCCGCGTCGCGCACGCGTGAAGTTGCGGTGCGCGCGGCGTTGGGGGCGAGCCGCATGCGATTGATCCGCCAGTTCCTGACGGAAAGCGTGCTGCTGGCGCTGGCCGGCGGAGCGCTCGGCGCGCTTCTGGCGGACGCCGGAGTTCAGGCACTGGTCAAATTCGCGCCCGGGCAAATCCCACAGGCTAGCGGCATTCAGCTGGACGGAACGGTGTTCCTGTTCCTGGCTGCCGTCTGTTTGCTCGCCGGCATCATTTTCGGCATCGTGCCAGCGTTTCAAAGCACGGGCCGCGATTTGCAGACTGGACTGCGTGAAGGCGGTAGAAGCGGAAGCGCCGGAATCCGCAGCGCAGGTTTGCGGAACGCTCTGGTGATCGGAGAGTTCGCGCTGGCACTGGTGCTTCTCGTGGGCGCGGGATTGTTGATGCGGACGTTTCTCGCGCTCGGCGCCATCAACCCCGGAGTCACAACCGAAGGCGTCCTAACGATGAGCGTTTCGGTTCCCGAGGAAAAGTATCCGAAGGACAGCATGTGGCAGAGATTTTATTCACCGTCGTTGGAACGCATCCAGGCGCTTCCGGGAGTTCGCGCCGCCGGGATCATCTCAATTCTTCCCCTCCAAGCTTGGGGCTGGAACGGAACGTTTACCATCGAGGGTCAGCCGCAGGAAGATCCCAGCAAACAGCCGTTCGCGGAGTTCCGGCAGGTCAGCCCCGGTTACTTCCGTGCGATGGGAATTCGAATCGAAAAGGGCCGTTCCATCGGGCCGGAGGATTCGCTTACATCTCCCCACGTAATTCTCATTAACGACGCCCTGGCCAAGCGCTATTTCCCGGGCCAGGATCCCATCGGGAAAAAAATCAATTGGGACGATTTGCGAACGATCGTCGGCGTAGTTTCGAACACACGACAAGCAACACTGGACCGCGATCCGCTGCCCGAACTGTATTTCCCCGCAGCCCAACTCTCGCCGGTGAGCTCCGGAATGACGTTCGTGATCCGGACCAGCGTGGAACCAACCAGCATGACGCGCGCCGTGACCGGGGCGATTCAATCCGTGGATCCCAGCCAACCCGTCTTCGGAGTGAAATCGATGACCGAAGTGGTTTCGGATTCGCTCTCTAATCAACGTCTGTACGCGTGGCTGCTGGGCGTGTTCTCCGCGCTTGCGTTGATTCTGGCGTCGGCTGGAATCTACGGCGTGATGTCCTATCTGGTGACACAGCGCACGCAGGAATTCGGCTTGCGCATGGCATTGGGCGCGAGCACGAACAATGTTCTCCGCATGGTTTTGCGTCAAGCGTTGCTGTTGATTGGCGCAGGACTCGCCATTGGATTGGTGGGTGCGGTGGCGGTCACGCGCGTGTTGAGCAACTTCCTTTTTGGCGTGAAGCCGATCGATCCGCTTACCTTCGCGACCGTCTCTTTCATCCTGGTCGCGGTCGCTCTGGTGGCGACGTTTCTGCCGGCTCTCCGCGCAACGCGAGTCGATCCGATGATCGCTTTGCGCTACGAATAAGGGAGCAACCGCGAACGCGCCCGCAAAACCGGCGCCCAGGTGTTAGCCTGTTAGTGCGTGGCTACACAAGCTGTCAGTAGACATCTCCTGCAGCAGATCGAATCGGCGCGCGCGCGGACCGACCAGTTATTCGCGCTCCTTCAACCTGGCGCACTTTACTCGCGTCCGATCCCGGAACGGCATCGACTCATTTTCTACCTGGGACATCTCGAAGCGTTCGATTGGAACTTGATTTGCCGCAAGACGCTCGACATCCCAAGCTTCCATCCGGAGTTCGATCAGCTTTTCGAGTTCGGCATCGATCCTCCGGTAGGACAAGTTCCACAAGATCAACCCGCGGACTGGCCGTCTGAAGAGGAGATTCGCAACTACAACGGGCGCGTCCGCGCCGTGATCGACGAAGTGCTGGAGCGCGCGCCGGAGCAGATCGCCCATGTCGCGCTCGAACATCGCTTAATGCATGCCGAAACACTCGCCTATCTTTTCCACAACCTGCCGTTCGATCAGAAGGTGGCTGTAGGGGAGAAAGTGAAACATGGCGACCGGAAATTACCCGGAAACACTCTGGCAATTCTAGGCGGCGGGGTGACTCTCGGGCAAAAATCCGGAGAATTTGGCTGGGATAACGAATTCGACCAGCACCACGTCACGGTCCCTGCGTTCGGCATCGGCAAATACAAAGTAACGAACGGCGAATATCTGGAATTCGTGCGGGCCGGGGCGAAGCCTCCACATTTCTGGAACGAAAGCAGGGGCAACTGGATCTATAGGGGCATGTTCGCGGAGATTCCGCTGCCGCTTAACGCTCCGGTGTTTGTAACGCACGACGAAGCCAGCGCCTATGCGCGCTGGAAAGGGCAAGCTCTGCCGAGCGAAGCGCAGTTCCATCGAGCGGCTTATGGAACAGTTTCGGGCGAAGAGCGTGCGTACCCGTGGGGTAGCGTTGCGCCCGGCGCCCAGCACGGCAATTTCGATTTTCACGCCTGGGATCCGGTGGATGTCGACGCAAATCCCGAAGGCGACAGTGCATTTGGCGTTTCACAACTGGTAGGCAACGGTTGGGAGTGGACCTCAACGGTGTTCGGTCCATTTCCGGGATTCGAACCATTCCCGTTCTATCCGGGATACTCGAAGAATTTCTTCGACGAACAACACTTTGTCATGAAAGGCGGATCGCAGCGCACGGCGGCTTGCTTCCTACGGCGCTCGTTCCGGAATTGGTTCCGGCCGGATTACCCCTATGTCTACGCCAGCTTCCGCATGGTCTCCGAATAGCGCTACCATCACCGACGCGCATCTTCGCGAATTCGCCGCGAAGGTCCGCGCCGATTTGAGCAAGCCGCAAAAAGAGCTGCACTCGAAATATCTTTACGACGAGCTGGGCAGCGCTCTTTTTGAAGCGATCACGCGGCTTCCCGAGTACGGTTTGACGCGCGCCGACGAGCGATTGCTCTGCAGGTACGCGCCGGAGATGGTGCAATTCACGCCGCGCGCGACGGTCATCGAATTGGGCAGCGGGACCGGCGAAAAAACCCGGCACATCCTGGCGGCTCTGAATCGGTCGAGCGTTAAACCGCGCTACATCCCCATCGATGTCTCGCACAAAGCTCTGGTGCGCTGCTATCGCGATCTCTCCGATATTGCCGATATCTATCCTTTAACCGAATCCTACTTGGACGGACTAGCCAGCGCCGCCACGGCACGATCGAAGGGCGATCCTTTGCTGCTTTTGTTCCTGGGAAGCACCATTGGAAATTTTGAGCGCCGCTGCGCGGACGAATTTCTACGTGCGCTACGCCGCAATTTGTGGCGTGGCGACGCGCTCCTGATCGGGGCCGATCTGGTGAAAGATCCGGAGCGAATGCTCGCGGCCTACGACGACCCCATTGGTGTTACGGGGGCGTTCAACCTGAATCTGCTGGCACGGATCAATCGCGAACTGGGCGGCAATTTCGATCCACGCAAGTTCGAGCACGAAGCGCGCTGGAATGAACCCGAGCGGCGCATCGAGATGCATCTGCGCTCGCGTGTCGACCAAACGGCGTACATCGAGGAAGCGGATCTCACGGTCACACTGCGCGCCGGCGAAACCATTTGGACCGAGTCCTCGCACAAGTTCCAGTTGCACGAGCTGGAAGAAATGGCCGCTCGCGCAGGTTTTCGAGTTGAGGCACAATGGGTGGATCGCGAATGGCCGTTCGCCGAGAGCCTGTGGCTGGCAACATAGTTTCCAACTCCGCCGCTGCCGTCGAGTTTCGCAATGTCACCGTCCGCATCGGCGAGACCCGCATCCTGGACAATCTTTCGTTCCGCGTCGAACCGGGCGAAACGCTGGTGCTGCTGGGCCGCAGCGGATCCGGAAAAACCACCGCGCTGCGGTTGATCAACGGTCTGCTCTTTCCTACAAGCGGCGTGGTGCTGGTAGATGGGCGGCCCACGACGGATTGCAATGTCATCGCATTGCGCCGCGGCATCGGTTACGTGATTCAGGACGTCGGATTGTTCCCGCACTTCACGATCGCCCAAAACGTGGGTTTAGTTCCACGCCTGGAAGGCTGGCCGGCCGAAAAAATCGCGGGGCGCACGCGCGAGTTGCTCCAACAAGTGCATCTCGATCCTGCGAAATTTGAGAATCGCCGGCCGCGCGAGCTGTCCGGCGGCCAGCGCCAAAGAGTGGGAGTTGCGCGCGCTCTGGCCGCCAATCCGAAGCTGCTGTTGTTTGACGAACCGTTCGGCGCGCTCGATCCGGTGACGCGCCGCGAGTTGCAAGATCAATTCATCGAACTGCGCGAATCGTTGCGGAAGACATCCGTGTTCGTGACGCACGATGTTGGTGAAGCGCTCCGCCTAGCCACACGCATCGCGTTGTTGGATCGTGGGAAGCTCGAAATCCTGGCGGCGCCCGATGAGTTCCTGAAATGCGAAGGACGGGAGACTCAGGCGTTCCTGGAAGTGCTGAATTCAGGGCCGCAAATGAACGCAAATGAACGCGAATAAAACGGCGTGTGCTATTTGCGTGCATTCGCGTTCATTCGCGGCCAATGAGATTTTATGAGACAGGGTCTCTGGAACGAAATCCTCAATCAAACCGCCGAACACGCTGTACTTGTGCTCATCGCAATCACGATCGCGCTGGCCATCGGGATTCCTCTCGGCATCCTGCTCACGCGGCAAAAATCGCTGCGGCGCTGGGCGCTCGGTTTTGCGAACGTCATGCAAACCGTTCCGAGCCTTGCGCTCTTCGGATTTCTCATCCCCATCACGCACATTGGAAAGCCAACCGCGATTGTTGCGCTTGTTCTTTACGCGCTCCTGCCGATCCTGCGCAACACGTTGACGGGCATCCTGGGAGTAGACGCGGCAGTACGCGAATCCGCGATTGCCATGGGAATGACCGGCAGCCAACTACTCCGGCACGTGGAGCTTCCGCTGGCCGCGCCCGTGATCCTGGCCGGCGTTCGCGTCGCAACCGTCACCACCATTGGAACCGCGACTATAGCGGCCGCGATCGGCGGCGGCGGGCTTG
>DATGIH010000036.1:0-4336 GCA_035295865.1 Bryobacteraceae bacterium | reverse complement strand
TTCATCATCCGGACCGTGGTTGGAAACGACGATTTTGCGTCTATGCGCGAAGTGGTCACGCGGCGTTATTCGCGCCTGCAGCAAGAGAATAAACCGTTCCCGAGCCTGGTGCTGATCGATGGCGGACTCGGCCAGTTGCACGCAGCGGTTGAGGCGCTCGAGAGCATCGGCGTGATCAATCAACCCGTGGCATCCATCGCCAAGCGCGAAGAGATCATCTACGTCTACGGCCAGGAGGACGAACCGATCGTTCTCGATCACCATTCGCCGATCCTGCATGTGATCCAGAAGATTCGCGACGAAGCGCACCGCTTCGCGGTCACTTTTCACCGGACACGCCGCAGCGCGTCGCGCCTCACTTCGGAGCTGGAGCAAGTGGAAGGCATTGGAGAAAAGACCATTGCGAAACTGCTGCGCGAATTCGGCAGTCTGGAACGAGTGCGGGGAGCGAGTGAGCGCGAGCTGGCCCGTGTTATCGGCCAAGGCGCAGCCCGGCGCTTGAAGGACTACTACAACCTCCACGCTGCGCAGGAATTAAAGGTGTTGAATTAGTGCCGGAAATGCCGCACGCCAGTAAACACCATCGCTAGCCCCAACTTATTCGCCGCAGCAACGACATCGTCATCACGCACCGATCCTCCGGGCTGAATCACGGCCGTGATTCCGTGCTTCGCCGCCTCCTCCACGCCATCCGGAAAAGGAAAGAAGGCGTCCGACGCGATCACCGTGCCCTGCAACGGCAACACCGCTTTCATCGCGCCGACTTTCACCGAATCCACGCGGCTCATCTGACCCGCGCCCACGCTCACCGATTGCCCCGCGCGCGCATACACAATGGCATTCGACTTCACGTGCTTGCACACCTTCCACCCGAACAGCAGCGCTTTCCACTCCTCCTCGCTCGGCGGACGCGTGGTCTTCACCTGACACTGTTCCCGATCCAGCCGATGCGTGTCGGGAGTCTGCACTAGATATCCGCCGCTGATGGATTTCACCACCGGCTCGTCGAAAGGCGCCGGATCCACCTTGAGCATCCTCAGATTCTTCTTGCCGGCCAAAACACGGCGCGCGGCCGGCTCATAATCGGGCGCCGCGATGGCTTCAATAAACGTCTTCGCGATCTCGGTCGCAGTCTCCTCATCCAGCGTTCGATTGAACGCCAGCACGCCTCCAAATGCCGATACCGGATCGGCCTCGAACGCCCGCCGGTAACTGTCTGCGAGCGCCTCCGCTTCCGCGCATCCGCACGGATTGGTGTGCTTAATGATGGCCGAGGCCGGATGCTGGAACTCCTGGATTAACTGCCACGCCGCATCCAGATCCACCAGGTTGTTGTAGGAAAGCTCCTTGCCCTGCAACTGCTCGGCGCCCGCGATTCCGCCGCGCCGGTTCGTATAAAGCGCAGCCGATTGATGCGGATTTTCGCCGTACCGCAGGTCCAGCGCCCGCGGCGCGCGAATGTCCAGCACGCCAGGCAATCCGCGCTCTTCCTCCGTACCAATTCTCGAGAGCCGCGTGCTGATGGCCCGATCGTAAGCTGCGGTGAGCGCGAACGCTTTCTGCGCCAGCCGCCACAACGTCGGTTCGCATAGCTCGCCGTTGCGTTCATGCAGCTCTTCCAGGATCGCCGCATAATCCTCGGGCGAAGCTACCACTGCGACATCCTGGTAATTCTTAGCGGCCGCGCGGATCAGCGTCGGCCCGCCGATGTCAATATTCTCAATCAGCTCATGCATGCTGACGCCATGCCGCGCCGCAACCTTTTCGAACGCGTAGAGATTCACCACCACCATGTCGATCGCTGGGATTTGATGCTCTTCAAGCGACCGCATATGTTCGGCATTCGCGCGCATGGCGAGCACGCCGCCCGCGATACGCGGATTGATGGTCTTCAGCCGGCCGTCCAGCATTTCCGGGAATCCAGTGACTTCGGAAACCTCGCGCACAGCGACGCCGCCTTCCGCCAGCGCCCTCGCTGTTCCGCCGGTCGAAATAATCTCCACGCCCAGGTCGCGCAGCCCGGCGGCGAATTCCACCACGCCGGATTTATCCGTCACGCTGATCAATGCACGTTTGATGAGAGCCATTCTCTACAATGGTAAACGTGTCTTATCCGGTTACGTTAATCCCAGGGGACGGCATCGGGCCCGAGGTGGCCGATGCAACCGTCCGCGCCGTGAACGCGACGGGCGTCTCGATTGACTGGCAGCGCGCCGATCTCAACGCCAGCATCATTTCGAAAGCCGGCCAGGTGCTGCCTCCGCATGTGATCGAATCCATCGAGCGGACGCACGTGGGCCTGAAAGGGCCGGTGACCACGCCGATCGGCGGCGGATTCCCGAGCGTCAACGTCGCGCTGCGCAAGCAGTTCGATCTCTACGCCAACGTGCGCCCCGTGCATTCGCTGCCCGGCGTGAAGACACGCTTCGACGATGTGAAGATCGACATGGTGATCTTCCGGGAGAACACGGAGGATCTGTATTCGGGCCTCGAGCACGAGGTGGTGAAAGACGTCGTCACTAGTCTCAAAGTAATCACGCGCACGGCTTCGATCCGGATTGCCGAATACGCTTTCGCTTTCGCCAAGAAAACCGGCCGGAAGAAAGTCGCGGCCATCCACAAAGCCAACATCATGAAGCTGGCCGACGGATTGTTCCTGCGCTGCTGCCGCGAAGTGGCTGCGCGGTTCCCCGAGATCGAGTACAAAGAGCTGATCGTCGACAATGCGTCCATGCAGTTGGTGATCCGGCCGGAGACGTTCGATATCCTGCTGCTGCCGAATCTTTACGGCGATATCGTTTCGGATCTCGCCGCCGGCCTGGTCGGCGGATTGGGCGTGGTCCCGGGCGCCAACATGGGGGATAAGGACGCGGTGTTCGAAGCCGTCCACGGCAGCGCGCCGGATATCGCCGGAAAAGGCATCGCGAATCCCACGGCGCTGATTCTTTCGGCGGTGCTGATGCTGATCCACCTGGGCGAACTGGACGCCGCCGGCCGCCTGCGCAGCGCCATCGAGCGAACCTACGCGGCCGGCCAGAAGCTGCCGCCGGATGTAGGCGGCAAGGCCACGACGAAAGAGTTTACAGACGCGGTGATCGCGAATCTGGGTTAGTTTTGACTGGTCGCCGCTCCTGGAGCGCGTCTCGCGTGGCGAAAGATTATGATCACTAAGCATGACAAGCCTGTTCCGCGAATCGTTCCGCAGGGTGGCGATCGCGTGGGTAGCGCCTGCCCAATCGAACGAGACCACCAACCGTTTGCGGGATGAAATAGAGTCTGGAACGCGTATCGTGGAACCGGGTCGTTGGATGTTCGAGGTAGCGAATGCTCTTCTCGTTCTAAAGCGCCGGGCAAGGCTCGATTCACAATATTGCGCCCAAGCGCGCGGTTATTTGATCGATCTGAGCCCGGTAATTGATGACGACGGCGTTCGGCTGGCTCTGAACAAGATCTCTGAACTTGCGGAGAAACACGCGCTTTCCATTTACGATGCGATGTATCTCGAACTAGCGTTGCGCAGAGGAATGCCGCTGGCATCCAGAGACTCCGCTCTGAACAAAGCGGCCAAGGTGGCAGGGGTCAAAACCCTCTTGTGTGATCAGTAAGGATGCGATGGGCTTATACGACGATCCCTTAACCGTCTATCTACGCAAACTGCGCGCGATTCCGGCACTCACGAGGGACGAAGAAATCGAACTTTTCCAACACGTGTTGGCCGGCGATCAGGAATCGGAATCGGCCAGCAAGCGACTGATTGAAGCGAACCTCGCACTGGTAGTTTCCATTTCAGAAAACTATGGCGATCGTGGCGTGCATATGTTGGATCTGATACAAGAGGGCAATGACGCTCTCCTGCGGGCGCTAAAAACATTCTCAGGCCAGCCTGCCGGAAGCTTCTCAGCTCACGCCGCTACCTGCATTGATGCAGCCATCGTGAAAGCACTCGCAGGACCGCGTGTAAGCAAGGGGACGCCCGCTCATGAATTGTGACTCTGAAATCGGGGCTACTTCTTTCTCTGTGTGACATCTGTCGTGGTCGCCGCCATGCGTAGTCCAACAGGCCTCGGCCGCGATCGTTCGAGCGGCGAGACAAGAGAAGGCGACTATGTTGCTCAGCGTGGCCCTTGCGGTGGAATACGAAGCGGTTTGCCGGAGACCGGAACACCACATGGCAGCAGGACTTTCCCGCAGGCAGGTGGGGATATTTTTGGATGCGGTCATTGCGATGGCGGAGCCGGTGGATACTCATTATCTGTGGCGGCCCCAGTTGCGCGACCCCAACGATGAGATGATACTGGAGGCGGCAGTGAACGGCGGCGCTGAAGCTCTGGTGACA
>DATGIH010000035.1:0-14662 GCA_035295865.1 Bryobacteraceae bacterium | reverse complement strand
ATTTATGCAGCGCCGAAATCAGGTTAAAGTGCTCCTCGCCGGATTTGTCGTAAAGCAGCATCTTGCGCTGCATCGCATCCGCCACCGCTTCCGCGCCTAAGGTCCCATCGGTGGATGCCGCAGCCGCCAGATCCAGGATGTTGTACGCCGTCCGCGCGTCGCCGTTCGCATACACCGCGATCTGCCGCAGCAAATCTTCCGCCGCCGTCAGTTTCAAAACCGGAAGCGCGCGATTCAGCAGCCGGACGATCTCGTCTTCCGAGAGCGCCTTCAGCATGTAGACTTTCGTCCGCGAAAGCAGCGCCGAGATCACCTCAAACGACGGATTCTCGGTGGTCGCCCCGATCAAGACGATGTCGCCATGCTCTACATAAGGCAGAAACGCATCCTGCTGCGCTTTATTGAACCGATGGATTTCGTCAATGAAAATCAACGTCCGCCGCCCCGCGCGCCGGTTCCGTTCCGCATCGGCCATCACAGCTTTGATTTCCTTGATCCCGCTCAGCACCGCGCTGAATGGAATGAAATCGGCGTGCGTCATCCGCGCAATGATCCGCGCCAGCGTGGTCTTACCCACTCCCGGCGGTCCCCAAAGAATGATGGACCCCAGCTGATCGCGATCGATCTGCGACCGAAGCGGCTTCCCCGGCGCCAGAATATGCTCCTGCCCCGCGTACTCTTCGAGTGTCTCGGGCCGCATCCTCTCAGCCAACGGTCGCTCGTTGTGCTTCTCGTGGGGTGGACCCCCAGGTCCGCGCGGGTCCCCCTGGACCCGCTCTTCCGGCTGTAGATCAAATAAACTCATTCCGCCGCCATCCGCTGCTTCCGCGCCGCATACAACGCAATCCCCGCCGCCAGCGCCGCGTTCAACGATTCCACTCCCACCGTCGGAATCCGCACATCCACCGCCTTCGCCCGCAGCCGATCCCTCACCCCGCGCCCCTCGCTACCCACGATGATGGCGCACTTCTCGGTAAAGTTACACTCCCCCACTTCCACCGCGCCCTTCGGCATCAGCGCAAACATCCCCAGCTTCCTCTGCTCAATCGCAGCCAGCAAAAGCGCCTCATCCAGCGCGGCGACCAACGGAACCCGAAAAATCGATCCCGCCGACGCCCGCAAACATTTCGGATTGTAAGGACTCACCGCGCCTTTCAAAAAAACCACGCCTGTCGCTCCAAAAGCTTCCGCCGCCCGCACGATCGTCCCCGCATTCCCCGGATCCTGCAGCCCATCCAAAATCACCGTCAGCGATTTCCCGCGAAACAACTGCTCCAGCGTCCAAGCCGGCGGCTTCACCAGCGCGATTACACCTTGGCTCGCTTGCGTCCCGGAGACGCTCGCAAAAAGTTCGTCGGGAAGCACCGCCACCCGCGTCTTCTTCAGCCCGCCAATATGCCTCTCCACCGCCGATTTCACCGATTCCGCCGCGAACACCGTCCCCACTTCGCAATCGCTGCGCAGCGCCTCTTCCAGTAAATGAAAACTCTCAGCCACCGCGAATCCATCCTCGGTGAGAGTTCCGCGCAGAATCGCTTTCCGGACTTCTTTCAACATCGGATTCCGCGCGCTCGTCAGGGTTTGCATAAAGTAGACTGTGAATTACTCCCTTGCCGCCAGCCAAATCTATCATGATATGGATCGCGACGATTGCGCTACTCGGCGCGCTCGCCGGCGTTGGCGTCAAGATCAACCGCGTGGCCGGCGAGATCCAGCGTCAATCGGTAATCGATGAAGCTCGCCCCGCCGACGCCATCATTGTATTGGGCGCAGCCGAATACCGCGGCAAACCGTCGCCGGTCTTGGAAGCCCGCCTGAATCACGCGCTGTATCTTTACTTAAAGAACATGGCTCCGCGCATCATAACAACCGGCGGCGCCGGCGGCGATCCCGTATTCACCGAAGGATCGGTGGGCCGCGCCTATCTCACCGAACGCGGCGTGCCTCCCGAAGCCGTGATCGTCGAACGCGAAGCCGAAAGCACCGCCCAGAGTGTCGCCGCCGTAGCCGAAATCATGCGCCGCATGAACCTGAAATCGGCCATCGTAGTTTCGGATGGCTATCACATCTTCCGCGTCAAACGAATGCTCGAATCGAGCGGCCTCGAAGTCTACGGATCCCCCCGCCCCTCCGCCCCCTCCGGCAACTGGCGCGAGCACTGGCTCTACTATCGCCAGGCAGTCGGCTACTTGCTGTGGCGCATCGGCATCTCTGTTTGACCTCCAAGACATCACAGCCACTCCTAAACTGCCGTAGGCTTCGACCGCATCGCCGCCAACGTTTTCAAGTTAGCCAGATTTCCCGGCGCGAAGAGCTCTTCGTACTCTTCAATACGGTCGAGCACTCCAGGATCGCTTATGAAATCGTTGATCACTTCAAGCTGACGTACAACTTTAGCCTTGATCAACCGTGTGCTCGCAACATCCTCCACCAATGCCGATTCCTGCTTTTCGAGCGCCTCTTCCCGCTCTGTAATTTCAGCCCCAGCGTCAACAATCGCCTTTTCGAGGCGCTGGAGCCGAATCCACTGATCCGCCGAAACCGACGCCGGCGCAACATCGGGTAAATGACTTTGACTGCGGCGCCCCCGAGAATTTCAATGATATTCTAAAAGCAGCCGATGACAATTCGTGCAAAGTACGAAGACGGTGTTTTCAAACCTCTCGAGGATGTCACCCTCAACGCGGGTACGGTAGTTGAAGTGTGTGTGCCTACGAATTCGGGCGTTCGAAAGAGGAAGCCCGAGTCCGTTCGGGATTTCGCCTTCTTCGGCCTATGGAAGGACCGAACGGATATGTCTGACAGCGTCGAATACATTAACAAACTGCGCCGCGACCTGCGCGCGTAGTCTCCCGCAACATAGATGTCCTATTTGATCGATAGCGACGTCCTGATTGACATCTCGCGCGGTAAGCAAGCAGCTCAAGAATTCGTCGACTCGCTCCCAGAATCGTGGGCGATCTCACAGGTGTCAGCTTTAGAGCTAATAGTAGGTGCGCGAGACAACCGGGACCTGAGCGCCCTGCATGAATTTCTCTCCGCTTTCAGCGTTGTATCGCTTTCAGACGCGATCGGGGCGCTGGCTTACGAGCTTTTACGGCGCCACGCGAAATCTCACGGATTGCACGTCTTCGATTCCCTGATCGCGGCGACCGCCATCGAGCAAAATCTCACGTTGGTGACCAAGAACCAGCGTCATTTCGCTATGCTGGAAAGTCTCCGAGTACATATTCGGCATTATTGAAATAATCACCTCGGCCACAACCACCCAAAGACCCCAGCCGTCAACAACGCATAAATCAACCCGTCAATGGTAGCCTTGATCGTCGTGCTCCACGCCCGCCGATACCAGATCGACATCTGCCACAGCGCCACCGAATACGCGATGAATGCCGTCGTTCCCACAAACCGGAACACCTGCAAATAATTCGCACCCACCGCCAGCGCCCGCCCGGTAACGTAAGCCGACAGAATCCCCACCACAATCAGATAAAGAAACCAAAGCCCCAGATTTATCCCCATCGACCATGGACCATTCGGCAGCACCGTCAGAATCATCACCGGCCCTGCCTTCATTTTCTCGGCGAACTCCGGCGTCCGCCATTCTTCGCGCGTCACCGGCTTCGGCACCATATAATCGCCCGGCGGAATCCCCAGCGGCCGCACCGCATCGCGCAGCTTCTCTTCATTAGGCGCCGGCGGATAATCGCTCTTGTGCCAAGGCAAGACCATATGGACAATTGAGCTCGCCACAAAGACGATCACGGCCGAAAGCAGAATGGGAATCCACAGCGCGGTCAGTTCCGTCATAGAAACCTCCCGCATATCGTACATGACTCACGTCGTGTACGTCAGGCCTTGGATCCGAACCAGCGCTCCACAATCGTGCGCACGTCATCGACGTGGTTATAAAACAGGATCTTCACCCCCGGAGCCGCCGCATGCGCCGTGTTGATGATCTGCTCCATGAAATAACTCATCGCCGGATCGCCCGCCACGCCACCACCGATGAGCACGCCATCGCAAGGTTCGGTTCTCAAGCGCTCTTGGAAAGCCTCGAGCCCGGTTTCGGGTGACGCGTGCACGATTTCATACCGGTAACTCGCGCGCGTCATCCGCTCCCGCAGATCGCTCAACCGTTTTGCGATTTTCGGACGCTCCTCCACCGGGATCGCCGGATGATCCAGCGGAAGTCCGATATGAAAAATGGATACGCCCAACTCAACCCTCCTCCCGCAACACCCCCATCGGATCCACCCCTGCCGCCCGCCTCGCCGGAACCCACGCGGCAACCAAACCAATCAGCGCCATCGCGACGCACGCCGCGCCGAGCGCTATCGGATCCAGCGCCGACACTTCAAACAGCAAGCTCTTCAGCGCCCGCGACACCGCGAAAGCCCCACCTAATCCCGCCGCCATCCCCAACACCAGCATCCCGAACGCGCTCCGCAGCGTCTGCGACACGACATCGCCCGGCCGAGCCCCCAGCGCCATCCGGATCCCGATCTCGCGCCTTTGCTGCGTCACCGTATTCGCCAGCACGCCGTAAAGCCCGAGCGCAGCCATCAGCGCTGCGATCGCCGCGAACGCTACCACCACCCACGTGGGCTGCTTCGCCCATAACATACTCCGCTGCTTCACCTGTTCCATCGTCATCACGACCCCTAGCGGCAGATGCGGATCCACTTGCCGCACCGCTTCCCGGATCCCCGCGACCAACGCCAGCGGATCGATCTGAGTGCGCACCGCCAGGTTGATATTCTGTTGCGGAACCTGCGCGAACGGAACATACACCACCGGTTGGATCGGTCCGTTCAGTCCCGCGGTGCGCTCATTCCGAATCATCCCCACGATCTGCACGTCTCGATATGTCTCCGGAATCGGCCCGTACCCGGTCAAGTCGATGCCCACTAGCCGCCCCACCGGATTCACGAAATTGAATTTGCCCGCCAAATCCTGCGCCGCGCGCTCGTTGATCACCATCACCGGCGGCGCCCCCGTGCGATCCCGCGCTTGAATCCCACGCCCCAATTTCACGGGAATGCCGAACGTATCGAAGTATCCAGCATCGATCATCTTCACCCGAACCAGCAGCGGCTCACTCACTCCCGGCACATGCACATATTCGCCCCACGCGGCGCCCTCCAGCGGCAACCGCTGGGTCACGGTCGCCTGCTCCACTCCCGGCACCGCCCGCAATCGCTGGACCACCGCATCATAAAACCTCGCCGCGCTCTCCGGCGTCGGATACGCCGTCATCGGCAGATCTGCCGACACCGTGATCACGTGATCGATCCGGACTCCCGCGTCCACGCGCTGCAATTTCTCCAGGCTCTTGAACAACAGCGCCGCGCCCGAGATCAGCACTACCGATGCCGCTACTTCCGCGATCACGATGCTGCGCCGCAACGCGGCCCGCGACCCCGACGCCCCACGCGACGTCTGATTCAACGCACTCGACAATTTGCCGAACGAAGTCTGCAACGATGGCAGCAGCCCTGTCAGGATCAGCGCCGCCATCACGACGAAAGCGCCAAACCCCAGCACACGCCCATCCAGAGCGAGCTCGGAAGTGAACGGCAGCGATTCCGCCACCAGTGGCCCCGCCGCCCGTAGCACAATGTAGGCCAACCCAACGCCCGCTATGCCTCCGAGAACGCACAACACGAGATTTTCCGCCAACAACTGCGCGATTAATCGCCCGCGGCTCGCACCTAAACTCGCCCGCAGCGCCATCTCCTTCCGGCGCGTCACGCCTTTCGCTAGCACCAGATTCGCCACATTCGCGCAAGCGATCAACAATACCGTCAGAACCGCGCCGAACGTCAGATAAATCGATTGCCGCAGCTGATCGCCGACCAGAATTTTCCCGAACGGCTCCACCCCGAATCCCCAATCCTTGAAGTTCGCCAGCACCTCCGACATATTCGCGCGCAAAAGATTCATCTTGGCCTGCGCCTGTCCGATCGTCATGCCGGCCCGCAGCCGTCCGATCACGTCCCAGATATGCGGACCCCGATTCATTTGCTCGGCGGTGAAGATCTGCGGTTTCCAGAACACCGCCTCGTCTCGATCAAAAGCTCCCGCCGGCAGCACCCCGATGATTTTGTGCGGCACGCCATCCAGCCTCAATTCACGATTCAGGATCCCCGGATCGCCGCCGAACATCGATTGCCACAACGCGTGACTAATCACCACCACCATCGGCGCTCCGGGCTGGTCTTCGCCGCCCGCAAACGCGCGCCCGGCCGCCGGCTTCACGGCGAAGACATCAAAATAATCGGCCGACACCAATTTGCCGGTAAGCCGCGCCGGAGTCCCGCCCGTCTCCACGGCCGCCTTTGTCATGGACTCCACCGACAACGCGGCGAAAATGTCGCGTTGCCGCTTCCAATCGAGAAATGTGAAGGTCGTGGTGGGATTGCGCTCTCCCGGAGCCGGAGTTTCCACCACCCGCACCATTCGCTCCGGCTCCGGAAACGGAAGTGGTTTCAGCAGCACCGCATCCACGATGCTGAACATTGCGGTATTAGCGCCCATGCCGAGAGCCAACAACCCCACCGTAATCGCCGCAAATCCCGGATCGCGCGCAAGCGACGCCAGCCCGTACCGAACGTCTCGCCACAAGTTCTCCACCCACCGGACGCTCCGCTGCTCGCGATGTTCTTCCTTCATTTGCTCGATTCCTCCGAATTCCCGCCGTGCCTCGCGCCGCGCCTCTTCCGGCGACAGCCCTGCGGCGATGGCATCCCGCTCCGCCATCTCTATGTGAGCCAGGATTTCGCCATCGAGTTCCCGATCCAGCCGAGGCTTTCGAAACAGCGCCGCTAACCGCGCCGCCGCAAATCGCAACTTCACGACCCCGCCTCCAAAAACCGCGCCACCAGCGCCGTTGCCCGCTCCCAGTTCCGGACTTCAATGTCCAGTTGCTTCGCCCCCGCTCGCGTCAGCGAATAAAACTTGACCTTGCGCTTGGTCTCGGAAACCCCCCATTGCGTCCGGATCCACCCCTGCTCTTCGAGGCGAATCAGCGCCGGATAAATCGACCCCTGATTCAACCGCAAAAGATTCTGCGCCACCTGCTCAATCCGCCGCGCGATGCGATACCCATGCAGCGGCCCCATCGAGTCCAGCGTCTTGAGGATCAGCAGATCCAGCGTTCCGTAAGGGACATCCGTTTTTGATTCAGACATGTTGCCAGCCAACAGCTCTATAGTACATGAGACAACAGGTAGTCTGTCAACATCTGTGGAAACCGCTTCCTGTGCCGTACCGAACCGCGACCGCCAGGGAGCGCTACCCCGAACGCCCAGGTTTTAATCCCCAGTCCCGAGCCCCCAGCCCCGCGCGGCGAACGCCGCGCCGTCCCCAGCCCCACGCGGCGAAGCCGCGCCCCGCTTGACGCCGCGCCGCCCAATCCGCTAGCCTGACCATTTCGATGCCTTCTATCGATGTCCCTCTGGAACAGGGACGTTTCGGCCAAACTGCTCGGCGCGATTCGTGGTGGGTCCAGCCTCTGCTCGTCTTCCTCGGCCTCGGGATCTACATCGTCTACGCCACCTGGGCTGCGCTGCAAGGCAATCACTATCGCTTCGGTCCCTATCTTTCGCCTTTTTATTCCCCCGAACTTTTCGGACCCGCGGGCGAAGATTCCTGGTTCGGCATCTTCCCCTCCTGGCTCCCGCCCTTTGTAACTGGCGCGATGCTCATCCTCTGGGCCCCAGGCGGATTCCGCTTCACCTGCTACTACTATCGCGGCGCCTACTACAAAGCGTTCTGGGCCGATCCGCCCGCTTGCACCGTCGGTGAGCCGCGCAAAAAATATCTCGGCGAGCGCACCTTCCCGCTCATCATTCAAAACATCCATCGCTATTTTCTGTATCTCGCCATCCTCTTCCTGGTCCTGCTCGCCCACGATGTTTGGCTCGCGATGTGGTTCGATGGTCACTTCGGCGTAGGCCTCGGTACGGTAATTCTTCTCATCAACGTGATCCTGCTGAGCTGCTACACCTTCGGATGCCACTCGCTCCGCCACTTGGTCGGCGGCATGCTCGACCGCATGGCCAAGCGCCCCGTCCGCAGATCCGCGTACGATTGCGTGAGCTGCCTCAACCGCCGCCACATGATGTGGGCCTGGCTCAGCCTCTTCTCCGTCGGCTTCTCCGATCTCTATATAAGGATGTGCTCCATGGGCATCTGGTCGGATTGGAGAATCCTGTAAGAGATGCCCGACTATCAAACGATCGAGCATGACGTCCTGGTGATCGGCGCAGGCGGTGCCGGATTACGCGCCGCGATCGAGGCCTCAGCCGCCGGAGTCAAAGTTGGAGTCGTCACCAAATCTCTGCTCGGCAAAGCCCATACCGTGATGGCGGAAGGCGGCGTCGCGGCCGCGATGGGCAATGTGGACGATCGCGATAACTGGCGCGTCCATTTCTCGGACACCATGCGTGGCGGCCAATATCTCAACAACCCACGCATGGCCGAATTGCATGCGCAGGAAGCCCCTGCCCGCGTGCGCGAGCTTGAAGCCTGGGGCGCAGTGTTCGATCGCACGAAAGACGGCCGCATTCTCCAGCGCAACTTCGGCGGACACAAATATCCGCGACTCGCCCACGTCGGCGACCGCACCGGTCTCGAAATGATCCGCACTCTGCAAGATCACGGCATCCACCAAGGCATCGACGTGCACATGGAATGCACCGTCATGACGCTGCTCAAAAGTGGCGGCCGCATTGCCGGAGCTTTCTGCTACGAGCGCGAACGCGGTCGCTACAAACTCTTCCGCGCCAAAGCCGTCGTGCTTGCCACTGGCGGCGTCGGACGCGCATTCAAAATCACCAGCAATAGCTGGGAGTACACCGGTGACGGCCATTCGCTCGCCTACCACGCCGGTGCGACCCTGATGGACATGGAATTTGTGCAGTTCCATCCCACCGGCATGATCTGGCCGCCCAGCGTTCGCGGATTGCTCGTCACCGAAGGCGTGCGCGGCGAGGGCGGCATCCTGCTGAACAACCAGGGCAAGCGATTCATGTTCGAGGATATTCCCGCGAACTACAAAAACCAGACCGCCGACAATCCCGAAGAAGGTTGGCGCTATACGCAAGGTGATAAGTCCGCCCGACGCCCACCTGAGCTTCTGACGCGCGATCACGTAGCCCGCTGCATCATGCGCGAAGTTCGCGAAGGCCGCGGCAGTCCGCACGGCGGAGTCTTCCTCGACATCGCCTGGATCAAGGAAAAGCTGCCCAACGCGGCGGAGCACATCAAGAAAAAACTGCCCAGCATGTACCATCAGTTCAAGCAGCTCGGCGATATCGACATCACCACCCAGCAGATGGAAATCGGCCCCACCACCCACTACATGATGGGCGGCGTTCGCGTGGATGGCGATTCGCAAATGTCGGATGTTCCCGGCCTCTTCGCCGCCGGTGAGTGCGGCGCCGGATTGCACGGAGCGAATCGCTTAGGCGGAAATTCGCTTTCCGATCTCCTCGTCTTCGGCCAGCGCGCCGGAGAGTACGCCGCGAGGTTCGCCAAAACGAACAGTCCGGCCGAAGTCGACATGGCACAGGTGGAAGAGACCGCGCGTCGCGCGCTCGAACCGTTCGGACGCACAGGTGAAAGCCCGTATCAAGTCCAGCATGATCTCGAGGATTTAATGCAGGATAAAGTCGGCATTGTCCGCCGCGAAGAGGAAATGGAACAAGCGCTCGACGGAATTCTTAAACTCCGCGAACGCGCTCAACACGTCGCAGTAGGCGGAAATCGGGAATACAATCCCGGCTGGCACACCTCGCTCGATCTGAACAACCTGCTCACGGTTTCGGAAGCCATCACTCGCGCCGCTCTCCTGCGCAAAGAAAGCCGTGGCGCGCACTTCCGCGACGACTTCCCGGCCAAAGACGAAACCTTTGGATCATTTAACCTGGTAGTTCGCAAAGGCGCGGATGGCGCGATGAATGTCACGCGCGAACCGCTTCCGCCCATGACCGCCGAGATGAAGCAAATCATCGAGGAAATGAAGTGAACGCAACCTTCAAAATCTGGCGCGGCGACCGCAACGGCGGCCAATTCGCCGACTACACAACGGAAATCTCGGACGGCATGGTGGTGCTCGACGCCGTCCACAACATCCAGGCGCACCAAGCCAACGATCTTGCCGTCCGCTGGAACTGCAAAGCCGGTAAATGCGGATCGTGCTCCGCCGAGATCAACGGTATGCCCAAGCTGATGTGCATGACTCGCCTCAACACCCTCCCGCTTGATCAGCCCATCACCGTCCAGCCCGTTAAGACATTTCCGCTCATCAAAGACTTAGTCACCGACGTCTCGTGGAATTTCGAAGTTAAGAAAAAGATCAAGAAATTCAAGCCGCGCAAGCCCGACGCCGAAGATGGAACCTGGCGCATGGATCAGTCCGATGTCGATCGCGTGCAAGAGTTCCGCAAGTGCATCGAATGTTTCCTCTGCCAGGACGTTTGCCACGTCCTGCGCGATCATCACATGCACTCCGAATTCATCGGGCCCCGCTTTTTGGTCTATGCGGCCGCGCTTGAGATGCATCCGCTCGATACCGAAGATCGACTGGAAGATCTGCGAAAAACCGGCGGTATCGGCCTGTGCAACATCACTAAGTGCTGTACCAAAGTTTGCCCGGAAAGCATAACCATCACCGACAATGCGATCATTCCACTAAAGGAGCGGGTGGTGGACCGGTTTTTCGACCCTCTCGGTAAACTGTTCCGCGTCTTCCGCCCGAAGTAACCGCAATGCAATTCGATCTCAAGCCGATTTCAGCCGCCGGTATCGGCGAGGCCCTGGAAAAAGCCGAGAGATACCGGCTGTTGAACGAGCCGTCCCTGGCCGAAAGCATCTGCCTCGACGTCCTGCACGTAGAACCTGAAAATCAGCGCGCCCTGGTAATGTTACTGTTGTCGATCACTGATCAGTTCGGTCACGGCGCCGCAGCCGGTAAAGCGCGCGAGATCTTACCCAGGTTACAAAGCGAATATGATCAGCACTATTACGCCGGAATCATCTGGGAACGGCTCGCTCACGCTCAGCTCCGCAAAGGCTCACCGAACGCTGCCTTTGCCGCCTACGACGCCTTCCGCCAGGCGATGCAAAGCTATGAAATCGCCGGGTCACTTCGTCATCCAGGAAACGATGACGCGCTTTTACGTTGGAACACCTGCGCGCGAATCCTGATGCGCAGTCCAAATCTCCGCCCACGGCCGGACGAATCCTACGAACCAGTACTGGGTGAATAAATTTACACGCGAATCTGAAGAAACAATCCTCCCGGAGCTTCATCTAGATATCATCGGAGGTTAGTTCTAAAGTGGATGTTTCTGTTTCGGAGATTCCTGCACCGTTTTTCAGAATGGAGCGCCGCGTCAAAGCCCGGTACCCGATCCGGCTGCAGGCCCGCTATCGTTCGCTGAACTCGCAGGATCGGATCTCCGGAGTCGGCCTGACGGTCAATATGAGCAGCTGCGGCTTGCTGGTTACGTGCCAACACAACATCCCGGTCGGCGCGCAAATGGAAGTGCTGATGGACTGGCCGTCGCTGTTGAACGCCACGGTTCCGCTCCAACTGGTCACTTCCGGCCGAGTCGTTCGGTCTGACTCCTCCAGCTTCGTCATCGAGTTCGCCACGTATCAGTTCCGCACCATGCGAAGCCGGCCGCTGTCTCGTCCCGTCTCGCTTTTCCAAACCGCATAGAAATTGCCGTACCGAACCGCGACCGCAAGGCAGCGCTAGAATCCGGGGACATGCCGGGTTAGTGCCCGCAATGGTTTCAAACTTCAAGGAGGTAGACGTGTCCCCGGATTCTCTCGCCGTGTATGCCGAATCGTTGCCACCATCTGTTACTCTCATTGGTAGTCGCATGGCGGTCTCCGGCATCAAGGATTCGCTAAAACTGCAAGGAGTCAGACTGACGCGCCAGCGCCAGATTCTGCTGGATCTGATCGACCAATCCGGCCAGCACCTGGACGCCGAGCGTCTCTACGAACTAGCGCGCGAGAAGGATCCGAAAATCAATCGTGTCACCGTCTATCGCACCCTGAAGCTGCTCAAAGCAGGCGGATTGGTGGATGAGCTCGATCTCATGCATCACCAAGGAGATCAGCACTATTACGAAACCCGGCTCAAGCAGGAGCACGCCCACGTCATTTGTCTGCGCTGCGGAAAGATCGAGGAATTCTTCGGAGATTTGCTCCGCGAGATGCGCGAGCAAATTGAGAGTCACTTCGGTTTCAAGATTGTTCTGGCGCGCACCGAAGTCGGCGGCTACTGTTCTCATTGCCAGGTTCTGCGCGCAAAAGAAATGGCCGCCGTCAGCCATGAGCCCCAACGGAGCCACGGATGACCATCCCGAGTGAGGTGCGCGCCACCGGACGTCTTCCGGCGCTCGCCGTAATCAATCCATCGGGGAACCGCAGCCGGCTGCCTTTGGAACCGCTGCCATTCACCATCGGCCGGCAGGGCGACAACAATCTCGTGCTCCGCGACAATCGCGCTTCCCGGGCGCACGCGCGAATCGTCGCGGAAAATGGCGATTATTTCATTGAAGACCTGGGTAGCCGCCATGGCGTCTTCGTCAACGGCCAGCGTGTCAAGCGCCACAAGCTGACCGATGCCGATCGCATTGATTTTGGTTTCCAGGATTCCTACCGCCTCGTTTTTACTCTGGAAGACGACGAAATCCGCCGCTTCATGGAGCAGATGTCCACGCAGGCCGCGGCCGGCGCCACCAACCTTTCGAAGCTCCGATCGTTGGTGGAAGTCGCGAGAGCGCTGCAAAGCTCGCTCTCCACGCAGGACGTGCTCGCTGCCGTGGTTGACGCAGCCCTTTCGGTTACTGGCGCCGAGCGTGGATTTCTTCTGTTGAAGAATTCCGAAGAACTGGACGTTAGCGTGGCTCGCGATCGGCGCGGCGCGGCGCTTGGCCCCGACGATTTGGGCGTGCCTCGCTCGCTGATCCATCGCGCGTTGCGCGCCCGGCGCGACATGCTGTCCATGACCTTCGATCCACAGGGAGAAGACGGCTTCCGGCCCGAAATGTCGGTCGCGGATCTCGAATTGCGGTCCGTGGTGTGCGTGCCGTTGATACACGTCCGCACCGGATCCATGCAGGACACCATTGCGACGTCGCCCAACGACACGGTCGGCGTTCTGTACATGGATTCGCGCGGGAGCGCCGCCGATTTGTCGCTCGGCAATCGCGAGATTCTGCAAACGCTCGCGCTCGAAGCATCCACCATTCTGGAAAATGCCAGGCTGCTCGAAGAAGAGCGGGCTAAGCGGCATCTAGAAGAAGAATTAGAACTGGCGCGCTCCATTCAACAGGGCTTGTTGCCGAACGCTCTCCCGGCCGAAGGCTGGTTCCGCGCGTATGGATCCAGCATCACCTCGCGCCAGGTGGGCGGCGATTATTACGACGTTCATCCGGCCGGCGATCACGCTTATGCCTGCGTCATCGCGGATGTTTCGGGCAAAGGCGTAAGCGCTGCGTTATTGGCTGCCTTGCTGCAAGGCGCATTTCTACTCGCTTCCGAGGGTCCTGCCCAAATTGAAGACGTCATGTGCAGCATCAATCGGTTTCTCTCCGAGCGCGCAAAAGGGGAAAAATACGCCACCGTGTTTTACTGCACGGTGGACCGCTCGGGATTGTTGCGCTGGTCGAACGCCGGTCATCCGAAGCCGATTCTGGTGCGCGCCAATTCGGAGCTGGTTTCACTCGAAAGCACCGGCCTCCCGCTCGGTATGCTGGAAGTCGCCTCTTACGAAGCAAAAAGCATGCAGCTTCAGCCCGGCGACAAAATTGTTCTCTACAGCGACGGATTGACAGAAGCGGAAAACGAAGAAGGCGAATTTTTCGACAAAAGAATGTTCCGGCAGACACTCCTCGCCAATGCCGCACTGGGCTGCAAGGAATTTGAAGCGAAACTTGTGGAAGCGGTGGAAGACTTCAGCGAAGGCGCGGAGTTGAGCGACGATATTACGACGCTGGTGCTGGAGTATCAGCCTTAGCGCGTTTCCGTCTGTGAGCCGCCACCGCGAACATCGTTCCAGCCGCGGCCGCTACACCCAAGGCGACGGCCACTCCCGCGATTTTATCCGGCGCGGCCGGCGGCAGCGACACTATTCCGGATTCATCCATGTGCGCCGGCTCGCGCACGTAGCGGCCATGAGCGGGGACCGGAAAATCGGTAGCGAGTTCGGCGAGTTGCATCACCGCATCACCGCCGCTCATCGGAATGCCGTGTCCGGCCGCGATGGTGAGCGGACGAAGCTCGGCCAGGAGTTCAACCGATTTGCGCGCTTGTTGCCAATCGACCGTCGACGGCTTCGGCGGTCCGCAGACTTTTTGCAATTCAAGAAAGGACGCGGTTGCCGAATCTAAATTCATCGTCGTGAGAGCGTCGCCGGCGAGCAGCGTGCCATCGTCGCGCCGGTAAAATGCGACATGTCCGGGTGAATGTCCGGGCGTGTGGTGCCATTCCCACTCCGGCAATCCGGGAGCTTGGCCTGCTTCGAGAGGCAGCACGCGCTGGCCGAGATTCAGTAATGGCGTTGCGACAAAGCGAACCATGGTCGCCAGGAATCCGCCCACGGTCGGATCCGGCGGCGGATATTTCGAGCGTCCAG
>DATGIH010000034.1:0-26186 GCA_035295865.1 Bryobacteraceae bacterium | reverse complement strand
GACGTCCGGCGGAAGCACCTGCTTGCCTTGATACTTGCCGTCGTTCATCAGCGCGACCAGCCAGTGCGACATGTCGTTGATGTTCGAGACGATGGCGCCGCAGGGCGCGACGCCGGTGATGTCTTCGTAGTACGGGATTTTGTAGAGATCAAAGGAATCGCGGCGCTCGGTGAATCCGACGCCATGTTCAGGCTGCTTCAGCATGTCCGCGATGCTGTAGCTGGTCGACTTCATGTCGAGCGGATCGAGAATGCGGTCACGCACGAACTGTTCCCAGGTTTTCCCCGATTGCAACTCAATCATGTAGCCGACCGCCGCGTACATCAGATTGTTGTAGAGGAACGTCTGGCGCATCGGTTCTTGCGGCTCCAGATATTTCAGACGGTCGAACAGTTCTTTGCGGCTGAAATCGGATTTGTACCAGATGGTGTCGTGGCGCGTGATGCCGGTGCGGTGCGACAGCATGTCGCGCAGGGTGACGGCGTTGTTGAGCTGTTCGTTGTAGAAACGGATGGACGGCACCGATTCGCGCACCGGTTTGTCCCACGTGAGCTTGCCTTCTTCGACGAGCATGCCTGCGGAGACCGCGGTGAACAGCTTGGTGTTGGATGCGATGGGGCATACCGTGCCCGGCGTGAATGGCAGCTTGTTTTCGTAATCGCGATAGCCGTAGCCTTTTGCAAACACCAGTTTGTCGCCGACGACGATGCCGACGCCGATGCCGGGTCCGTTCCAGTCTTTGAGGACTTTGGCCATGTAGTCGTCGAAGCCGTTCAGTTTTTGCGCGACGTCGATGGTTTGGGCTTGCGTAAGGGACGCGCAGAGAAGAGTGATGGTTAAGAGCTTGAGATTTGGCATGACGGACTCCTTTCGCGGTGGCGCTCCCTTGCGGTCGCGGTTCGGTACCGGGTTTCCATAGCTTATCGCGGATCGATTCGCTAAGCTAGGACTCATGGCTGGCGTAGCGGCGCAGTTCAAACCTCGCGAGTTGTTGATCCACACACCAGACGGAAAAACGCGCACGCTTCCGTTGGATCGGGATCGATACACGCTGGGACGATCGAGCGCGAACGAGCTTTGTTACGCCGACGACGCCGGGCTTTCGCGGCAGCACATGGTTTTGGAGCGAAGCGGCGATACCTGGACGGTGCAGGACTTGAACAGCAAGAATGGCACCTTCGTCAACGGAGCACGCATCGAGGCGCCCCTGCCGATCGGGCCCACCGATCGGATCACGGCCGGTCACCTGACGCTGGAGTTCGCTGAGAAGCTGGCTGCTCCGGTTGCAAACACCGTGATCTTCGTGGAGCAGAACACTCCGAATACGGGAGTTTCGACCACGGTTGCCACCAGTCTCGAGGGGTTGCTTAGCGATGAAAAGGAAATAGAGAGCGGGGCAGCGATGAAGGCGCTGATCCGGGCGGGCAGGGAGCTCGCCGGCAACATGCCGCTCAATGACTTATTCAAGCTGATCATCAATTTATCGATCGATGCGGTAGGCGCTTCGCGCGGCGTTTTGATGACGGTGGAAGGCGACGATCTGGAAGTGCGCGCGGCGAAAGGCGAAGGATTCCGCATCAGCCGGATGGTGCGCGATCGCGTGATCAACGAGAAAACATCGCTGCTGGTGCGCGACGCGCGGCTCGACCAGGCATTCGCCGAACGGATGAGCATCGTGCAGCAGCAGATCCGCAGCATGCTGGCGGTGCCGCTGCAAACCGACGATCGTGTGATCGGCCTGATTTATCTGGACTCGCCCCATTTCGTCCACGAGTTCACCAAGGAAGACCTGAACGTCCTGACGGTAATGGCGAACATCGCGGCCATCCGCATTGAGCATACTCGGCTGGCGGAAGTGGAGGCGGCCGAACGGCTGCTGGCGAAAGATCTCTCGCAAGCGGCCGAGATTCAAGGGCGGCTGCTTCCGACCAAAGCTCCCGATATCGAGGGTTTGGATCTGGCAGGCTACAACGCGGCGTGCCGAACCGTGGGCGGCGATTATTACGATTTTCTACCTTATCCGGATGGCCGCGTGGCGATGATTGTCGCCGATGTTTCGGGGAAGGGAATGCCCGCGGCGCTGCTGATGTCAAGCTTGCAGGCGCGCGTGCAGGTTCTTTTCGACGATCCCACGGAGCTGGCGGCGCTGGTCACGCGGCTGAATCGAATTATCGTGGCGAATTCACCGGCCAACCGGTTCATCAGCTTCTTTATTGGCGTGCTGGATCCAAAGACCAATCAGATCACCTACGTAAATGCGGGACACAATCCGCCGGTGCTGGTGCATAACGACGGAACCGTGGAAAAGCTGGAAGGCGGAGGCTTGCTTCTGGGCATTTTGGCGGTGGCTCAGTATGAACAGCGGGTGTCTCGCTTCGAGCCGGGCGACGTTGTGGTTCTTTTCAGCGACGGCGTCACGGAGGCGTGCCGTCCGGACGTGGATGAGGAGTTCGGCGAGGACCGGCTCGCGAGCATTTTGCCGGATCTGAAAAACCAATCCGCCAAGGCGATCATCGAATCCATTAATCGGCAGGTGACGGAGTTCACGTGTGGATCGCCGCCGGCAGACGATATCACGCTGGTGGTGGCGAAGCGGGTATAGCGGTTAACGCGCAAGAACCCGGCGCGCTGCTTCCAATCCGCCGGCGCGCTGGATTCCCGGAACGAAGAAACGGTCCAGGTAATCTTGATCCTCGCCGGTGAAGCCTTCCACGTTGGCATCCAGTGTCACAGGGACATCCGACACTGCGGCGGCGAAAAGCGCCCAGACTGCGGCTTTCCCCGTGGCTACCAAGCGCAAGTTTTTCGCGCCTTCCTGCTTTAGATAAGCGAGCGTCGTGAGGATGTCCTGCACACGATTCTGGTCGTCGCTGCGATTGAACGTTAGAAAGAACTCCGCGGAACGGTCGCGCGGGGCGACGGCGAATCCGGTTTGAAAGGCGGTGAGCAGCAGCGCCGACCCGAGTTTGTTTTTACGGGCGGCTTCTTCGGCGCCATCCGGATCGACGACGAGCACGGATGGAACTCCGCTGCCGACAACGATTGCGGATACGCGGTCATTCTTTTCCGGACGGCCTAAGAGAAGGCGCTCTCCTTGGCGCTCGTTAAGTACGTGCTCCGGCCAATCGGTCGCGAGCGCGAGGCGCAATCGCTTGCGTAGCGTGGCGGCATCGTGCGTTTCCTCGGCCTGCTTTTTCGCGGAAGCGATCCATTGCGATTCCAATTGATCGTAAGTCAGTGCGTTGGGCGGCAGCGCGCGGCCTTCCCACACCAACAAATCCTGTAACTTCTCGATTTCTATTTGGCGCTCCTTCACGTCTAGGCGTTCGCCCTGCAGCCGGTGATTGAAGAAGGTGTACATTGCTTCGCGGCTGGCCTGGTTATAATTGTGCGGCGCGGTTATTTGCACCGTTTCTACATCGGCAGCGCGGTCGTAGAGCTCATAGATCGCACGAATCGCCGGATACTCTTCGTGGGGGGTGTTGCGCGTCCAATCGCCGGTCGCGGAGATCATCAGCATCGGACGCGGCGCCATCATGGCGCCGAACTCCACGTTGAAGGTATCCAGACGCAGCCCGGGCGCGTTTTCGCATTGCGATCCGCCCTGCATGATTGCGGAAATCATGTTGACAGGAACGGAATATTTCACGCGATCATCCACCGCCATTAACAGGAATGTCTGCGTGCCGCCACCGGATTCTCCGGTCATCGCGATACGATCCGGATCGACGTCGGGCAGCGATTGCAGAAAATCCAGAGCGCGCATGGAATTCCACAACTGCAATCCCATTGGGCTGAAGCCCCACAATGCTTCGCGCGCGCCGCCGAAATCGTGCGGCGTTTGGTTGGTGTCGTTATAGCCCACCATGTCGTAGGAGAACGCGACATAGCCTTGGAGAGCGAGATTCGCCGCGCGAGTTTGTCCGGAATTCAGCACCTGGTGTTCCAGGCGGCCGTAATTCCAATGTCCGTGCGCGACTAAGATTCCCGGAAATTTTCCTTCTCGGCCGCGCGGCCGGTAGAGATTCCCGCACAAATAGTAGCCGGGCAGCATTTCGATATAGACTTTGTCCACCGTATAGTCTTTGCGCTCGAGCCGTCCGAAGATCACCGGATGCAGCGGATTCCGTTCAGGCAGCGGCGACAATCCGGCGGCGAAGAGAATCTGATCGCGCAGCTTCTGCTTGTGAACTTCCCACGCAGCGCGGGTGCGATACGCGGGCATCGTGAAGTGCGTGTTGGTGTCGGGAAGATGGGTATTCCGTGCGTCCTCGGAAGGGATCTGCGCCAGCAGCGCAACGCTAACCGAATAACTGAACAGCCGAATAACTGAATGACCGTATCTCAAAATAGCTTTCCGATGGACCTCCGTAGCTCCCGGAAAATCTGGTCCGGCGTTTGATTGGCATCCACCACAACGAAGTTATAGCGCTTGGCCATTTTATCCAGCGCGTGGATCACGCGCGTTTGATAGCGGACGAAGCTGTCGTGCATGTCGGCGCCGAAGCGCATATCCATGCCGCTTTCCCAATAATCGAAAGCTCCGCGGCCGAGGACTACGCGAGTCAACAGATCGCGGACTTCCGCGCGCAGATAATAAACGGCGTGTGGCACTAGCGCGAAGCCGGCCACTTTTTCGATCCACACCCGATCCTCGTTGCGCGCGATGGCACGGGCCATCAGAGAGAAGATGTAGCGGTCGGTCAGCACCACAAATCCAGCACGTAGCGCGGGGATGATTTCGTTCTCCAGGCGATCCGCAAAATCGGTGGCGTAGAAAAGCGTCATGGTCACCGGGCCGAGCGTGTTGCCCTCTTTGGCTTGCATGATGCCTTTGCCGGCCAGCGCTCCGCGCGCCAGTCCGGTATCGAGCACCGCGTGGCCTTGATGTTCCAGCCAGGTTCTAAGGCGCGATACTTGGGTGGATCTGCCGACCGAGTCCGGTCCCTCGATGACAATCAACTTGCCTTGCAGCTCGTCGCGCGAGACATCGGCCAGCGTTTCGCTATAGAACTCGAGGGGCTGTTTGTGCAGCATCGATGTCTCCCTGGGACGCTCGCAGCAGATGGCCGTTGTGCAGATTCTCGCCAAGCTCGCGCGTTGTGATTTCGCGCATCTGGCGTTGTTGATCTTCAATGGATCCGGTGGCGTCGATTACGTGAAATCCAACTTCCTGAATCATGGCTTCGTATTCATCGAGAATGCGGCCTTGAAAAAGGCGGAAGCTTTCTTCCACGTTCCGGCTCAAGCCGAGATCCATGCCGGCTTCGTAATACTTGATGGCGTTGCGGCCGCCCAAAATGCGGCCGATAGCAACTTCGAGAGGGACACGAAAATAGAAGGCCAGATTCGGACGGACCGCGAATTTATATAGATTCCGCACCCACTTGCGGCTGACGCCGCGCACCACGTCGCGCGCGAATGCGGTGTAGGCGTAGCGATCGGCGCAAACCACCGCGCCGGCTTTGAGCAGCGGGACAATGTAGCGCTCCAACCGATCCGCGAAATCGGTGGCATGGATCAGGCTAAACGTCGTCGGCGTGAACATGTTTTTCTTCTTGCCGCGCCGCGTGGTTTCGCGCACCAGCGGCGACGAGTTCCATTCGCTGAAGGCTACGGCGATCCGCTGGGCTCGCAGCCACTGACTGAGCAGAGACAGCTGCGTGGATTTGCCCGATCCGTCAATGCCTTCAACGACAATCAGTTTGCCGCGATGACGATTCGGAACGAGAAGAGGCATAGCGAAGGCGAATTGACCATTATACTCGCGGTATCCTGGATCTTGTTCCGACAGAAATTTGCTGTACTGGCGGCGATTGTTCTCGCCGCTTGTTTACCCATCCATCCGCAAGACGCAAAGCCGTGGGCCGGGGTGCTGCGGGATAACGCGGGCGCCGGAATCGCGAATGCCGCGGTGAATCTCAGATCCGGCGGCGCGAATTCCACCGCGAAGACGGACGCGAGTGGGCGATTTACCTTTCCGGCAGTTGCTGCAGGCGAATATTCCGTTTCGGTGGAATTGAATCGCACCAGCGCGCTCTTGCCAAGAAAAATCAATTTGCCGTGGACCGGCCTCGAAGCAGTTCTGCAGCTCTCTTCGGACGGAACGTTGTCGCTGATTGAAGATCCGGGAGCGCGGCAGAGCACCGGTGGACAGCAGCTGTCGAACAAAGCGGTTTCTTCGCTGCCGCTGAACAAGCGCGACTTCAGCCAGTTGTTACTGCTGGCAGCGGGCACCATGACAGACACGAACGGCGCGGCGAATTTCACGCAACAATTCGCGGTAAACGGCCAGCGCGGCACGGCGGCTGTCTTCGCCATGGATGGCGCAGATTCCACCGATCCCGAAATGGGCGGGGCAACCTTCACCAACCTCAATGTCGATGCGGTGCAAGAGATCCGATCGAGTTCCGGCTGGATGCCGGCCGAAATCGGGCGCGGAGCGGCTGGATTCACCGATATCATCACGCGATCAGGAACCAACTCGGAGCACGGGTCGGCATTCGAATTCCTGCGCAACTCCGCTTTGGACGCCCGGAATTTTTTTGATCAGCGATCGGTGGCGGATCCGCGACGGATACCGCCGTTCATCCGCAACGAATTCGGCATCACGAATGGCGGGCCGGTGGTGATCCCGCGCCTTTACAATGGCCGGGACAAGACTTATTACTTCGTCGAATATCAGGGCTTCCGGCAGGTGCTCAGCGCCACGGAGATTTTGCCGGTGCCGAGTGTGGACGAGCGCAAAGGCTTGGACAAGACGGCGTTTCCCGGCGACACGCTTGTGGTTCCAGTGAATCCGCAGATCCAGAAACTGATCGATCGCTATCCGCTGCCGAACGATTTGCAAGGTCCCTATGGCGCGCGAACGTACGCGACGTCATCGAAAGTCACCACCGTGTCGGATCAATTCTCCGCGCGGCTGGATCATCGAATTTCGGACAAGTCGCAGCTTTTCGCGCGCTTCACTTTCGAGAACACGGTCGGACCTACTACCAATCCAAGCCAGACTGCGCTGGACCCGCTGTTCGCTGTCGAATTCACCGATCAGCAGCGCAACGCGGCGATCTCTTACACCCGGACGCAATCGCCATCGCTCACCATGCAATCGTCGCTGAGTTTCACGCGCGCAACACCTGGATTCCCAACGCTGGATCGAACGGACCCTGCGCTGACATTCGGCGACGGTCTGTATGAAGCATTCAACGCGGCGGCCGGATCGGTGACTGCGTGGTTCGGCAATCTCGGGCAGTTCCGGCAGACGTTTTCCTGGACGCACGGAAAACACAGCTTCCAGGCGGGCGGCGAAGCGCGCTTGAATCGCGATACGTCGCTGTTCGGGATCGATCCGAATGGGCAATATTTGTTCGGCGGCGGGGCGGCTTATTCACCGGTGGCGATTCGGTCGTTGAGCGGCGCGCACAATATTCCGATTGGCGCCCTGTTGCCCGATGCTTTAACTGGGCTGCTCACGGCCAGCGCATTCTCGTACACTACGGCCGTGGCTCCGCTGCTTTTTCCGCAGGGCGCGCGTATTGGCGACGCCGGTATTCATCGCGATGCATACAACCTGTATGTGCAAGACAGTTGGAAGATCACGGAACGCTTGCTGCTCAATTACGGGCTGCGCTACGAAATCGAGTCACGCATTCGCGAGAAGAATAACCAAACATCGGCGCCGGTGTTGGGCGGCAATGCACTGCTGGGTTCGACGCTGCTGATTAATCCGAAGCCGCCGTACAAGCTGGACAAGAACGGTTGGGGTCCGCGGGTGGCTCTGGAGTGGCGCGCGGCGCCGAACACGCTGCTGCGCGCGGGCGCCGGAGTCACGACGCTCTTAGTGAATCTTTACCAGGACAACTATCTCACCGGCAGCACGCCGTACGCGTTTTATCCGCGTCTCACCGCGTCGCCAGGATCGCCAATTCCTTTCGGGCTGACCATCACGCCGCAAGAACTGCCGCCGGTCTACACGCCGAGCGGATCGCCGATCTTCGCGAGCGGCAATTCGAAAAAAGTGCCGGGAAACACTTTGATGGACGTTTTGCGGTTCGAACGAGACCTGGCCGCGCTTTCTCCCAATCATCAGATCGTCCCGCTCACGATTTCCGGCATCGCGCCGAATTTCCAGAATGGTTACATCGGAACTTGGACCACCGGTGTGGAACAGAAGATTGCAGGCGCGACGCTGACAGCGGCCTACGTGGGCACGGCTGGCGTGAAACTTCCGGTGACGGATTATCCGAACGCCTATCCCGGCGCGAGTCCGCAATACGCACCCTACACGCAGTTCGATTCTTCGGGCCAGATTATCGGCGGATACGGGCCGATCAACTTAATGACCAACCGGTCGCATTCCACGTATCATTCGCTGCAGGTGTCGGCGCAAAAAGATCTGACGGCATCCGGCCTCGGATTTCAAGCCAGCTACACGCTTTCCAAGTCGATGGATGACACGAGCGCGGTTTTCGGCGGATTTATTTCGGGCTATTCCGGCGCCGTGGTGCAAGTTGCGCCGCAGAATCCTTTCGACACGCGCGCAGACAAAGCAGTTTCGAATTTCGATATCAAGAATGTGCTGGCGTTCAGCCTCTTCCAGGATCTGCACGCGGATCGCGCGCCGTTTCTCCGCATGTTCAGCAAGAAGTTCACGGCAGGCTGGCAACTGCTCGGCATCGGAACTTTCATGAGCGGGCTGCCGTTCACGGTTTATTCCGGCGTGCAGCAAACGGGCGTGGGAGCGCAGGGCACAGATCGTCCGGATGAAATTGCGAAGCCGGATCTTTCCACCAGCCGCACGGTCCGGGAAGATTATTTCGGAATGGGTGTGGATAATACAAAGTTCTTCAGCATTCCGGCCGGAAGGTTCGGAACGCTGGGGCGAAATACGTTCCGCGGACCTGGCTTGCACAATTTCGACATGGCGCTGATCAAGGATACGCCGCTGTTGACGAATGCGCAGGGGGAAGTGGCATCGCTGCAGTTTCGCGCCGAGTTCTTCAACGTGTTCAACTTCGTGAATTTTGGGCTGCCGTCGAATATCGTTTTGGGGCCGGGCTTCGGGGAGATTACTCGCACGGCGGGCACGTCGCGGCAGATTCAGTTTTCGTTGAAGGTGATTTACTAGAGCGCATGATACAGCGAAGGGAGTTCCTGAAAGCGGGTCTGCTCACGGCTGCGGCGCCGCGGCTCTGGTCTCAATCGGATTTGCCGTGGAGCGGGCCGATATTAGACACGCATCTGCATCTGCGTCGCGATGCGGACGCATGCTTCACGCACATGCAAGGCTGCGGAGTTACGCATGCCGTGCTGCTGACTCCGGTCGCGGATCAGGATCGAGCTCGCGCAGAGATGGAAAAGCGTCCCAAGGTGTTTGCGCGATCGGTCACCGGAGATCCGGCGCAGCCTGAGACACCGGCGGCATTTCAACAGGCCTTGCGGAACGGCGCGGTTAGCATCGGCGAGGTGAAGTATCATCTCGCGCTCGATTCACCGGAAATGCGGCGAGTCTACGATATCGCGGCCGATATGCAGGCGCCGGTGATGATTCACATTCAGAATTTTCCACACTTCGCGGGCGAGCTTCCCTATGGCACCGGCTATCCGCAGTTCGACAAAATCTTGCGAGCCTATCCGAAAACCAATTTCATCGGACATGCGGATCTGTTTTGGGCGCACATTAGCGCCGACGTGCCGGCGGATCGCGGCTATCCTACGGGGCCGATCAAACCGGGGGGCTTGACGGACCGCTGGCTGTCCGACTTTCCGAATCTCTACGCGGACATCTCGGCGAACTCGGGAAACAACGCGCTTTCCCGCGATCCGGAGTTCTCGCGCCCGTTCATTGTCCGTCATCGAAGTAAGCTGATCTTCGGCAGCGATTGCAGTTGCGCGGACGGCAAAGGCACTGGCGTTTCACAGGCGAATAATCCGGAAGCGAGCCGGTTGGCCGGGAAATGCGTCGCGCGCGCCACGCTCGGATTGCTGCAGCAACTGACGACGCCTGAGATTTTCCGTCAAATCACTTGGCAGAACGGGACAAAGCTTTTCAAACTGCGTAGCTAAGGCAACGGCACCAGCAGCGTCTTGCTGATCACGGCTGTGAACCCGTCGATTCCATCCAGCAGGGTCTGAGCAAGCGGCGCCGGCAGGTTCCACAAAGTTTCTGCGCTGTTCCAGGCCGTTTCGCGCGCCGCGCTCACGTCCCAACCAGCCATCAAGTCTTGCAGGTGAACCAAATCTGGAAGTTGATCACCCGGAAGGCGCACTTCGAGATTCTGCTTGGCTTGCTCGATGAGTCCGTCGAGAACCTGATTGATCGAAGTGTAGTCGTTGTACTGTGTACTGGCGTGTTCCGGAACAGTATTGGTAGCTTTGCATGTGGCATCGATCGCCAGACACAGATCGTGGTTGATGTGGGCGTTCATGCCGGCCAGCGCGAATTGAATGCGCGTGATGCGGATGTTGCCGCGGACCGCGAACATCGCGGCCCAGCATCCGGGACATGGCGAACCGGTAAATGCGGCGCGTAGCGCGGCGAAGTAAAGATTGGCGAACTGCACGTCGAGTTGGGCAAGCCACGGCGGGTCGTGGAATCCACCGGCGTTGACGCGGGTTTCGACGGCTTGCGTCACCGAGAGATACAAGCCGTTGAACCATTTCAGGCCGTCGTCATTTACGCACAGACCGTCAATGGTCTGCATCGTCCGCAAAACGTCCGGAATGGTCCGCGCCGGATTTTGAATTGCAGCGAGAATCGACGGGTCGTAGGAAAACATGTGATACATTGTCGTCCATGCGAACCATCCTTACACTCGCTTTTGTCTCCGGATTGCTCATCGCCGCGGATCTTCCAGTGGGCGCTCCCGAACAATCGGGATTTTCGCGCGAACGGCTGCAGCGGATTCACGCATTAATGCAGGCACATGTCGCCGCTGGCGACATGGCGGGTGCCTCAGGTCTGATTGCGCGCGGCGGAAAAGTTGTATTTCACGAGAATTGGGGCGAAATGAAGACCGATTCCATCGTGCGCATGTATTCGATGACGAAAGCGGTAACGGGCGTAGCCGCGATGATCCTGTATGAGGAAGGAAAGTTCTCGCTCTCCGACCCGATCTCCAAATACATGCCCGAGTTCGCCCACATGCAGGTGGCGCATGATTCGAAGGATGCCAATGGGAAGCGGGTTTATTCCACCACTCCGGCCGAGCATCCGATTCAGGTGCGCGATCTGTTCCGGCACACTACCGGATTCGATTATGCCGGCCCGCTCGACGAATCGGGAGAGCCCGCGTACAAGAAATTGGGCGTGATGGGCGGCGCTCCACTGACTGGCTTCGATCTCGCTGAGATGGTCCGTCGTCTTGCGACTGCGCCGCTGTTTGAGGAGCCGGGGACAAAATGGCGCTACGGGTATTCCATCGATATTTTAGGACGGCTGGTGGAAGTATGTTCGGGACAGACACTGGACAGATTTTTCGAGGATCGCATTTTCCGTCCGCTCGGAATGAAGGATACGGCGTTTTACGTTCCGGAAGAGAAGTGGAATCGGCTCGCGACGCTATATGCGCCCAAAAAGGGCGGCGGAATCGAGCGATTCGTGGGGCCTCCGCAGGATCGTTACAAGACGAAGCCTACATTGTTGCTGGGCGGTGCCGGACTGGTTTCGACAATGGACGACTACACGCGGTTCGTGATGATGCTGTTCAACGATGGCCAGCTGGACAACGTTCGCATTCTTGGCAGGAAGACCGTGGAGCTGATGCGGTCCAATCACCTCGGCGATTTGAATCGTGGATCGCTGAATGAGGGATTCGGTTTTGGCTTGACCTTCCAGGTGAATCTTGGTCCCGGGAAAGCGCCTACCGTCGGTTCGGAGGGTGAGTACGATTGGGGCGGTGCGGCGGGTACCAGCTTCTGGATCGATCCGAAGGAGCATATGGTGGGCGTTTTCTTGATCCAGATTTTGCCGTCGACGGATGTTGTCGCTGCCGGCCAGTTCAAACGGATGGCTTACCAGGCGTTGGTGGATTAATGCGCGAGCCCTCCTTGGGGAGCGCGGTTCAATTCCTTCGCGCCTTCGGTTGCGGTCACTTTTTGATTCGCGGCCACGTTGCTCCAACTCTGCACCAGGCCGCTGGGCCAGCGGATTTCGAGTTGATCCACAGTGGAGGCACTCCCCAATCCGAAATGGGTGACTAAGCTGTTTTGTGAATAGTAACTGCCGCCGCTCATCACCACGCTGCTTCGTTTGCGGCCACCCGCGGTAATTGTGATTCTGGCTCCAATGCCGCTGCGGTTAGATTTGGTTCCTGAGACGGCGACGTTCAGGAAATTTCCCCCGCGGCTGCGATTGTGAAGCAGAGATGGAGTGCGGTTCATGTTCACGATTACGATTTCCGGACGCCCGTCGCCGTCCAGATCCCCGACGGCGAGCCCTCGCGCTGGGCGTGGCGTTTCGAACGCAGGTCCGGCCGCCGTGCCAAGTTCGGTAAACCGGCCGTTGCCCTGATTACGGAATAGCAGTGTAGGTTCGAGATATTTGTCGCCGATTGGTTTGTTTTCCACTTCCGGATAAACGTGGCCGTTGGCGATAACAAGGTCGTCCCAGCCGTCGTCATCCACATCCACGAACGCAATGCCCCAGCCGAGGTACTGCCGCGATCCTAATCCTGCGGTGCGCGAAACGTCGGTGAAAAATTTCCCATCTTCGTTGTGAAAGAGCGATGTGAGATCGCCGGAAAAGTTGGTCTTGGCGATGTCGAGCAATCCGTCTCCGTCGAAATCGGCCACTGCGACGCCCATCCCGGCCTGGAGATTTCCATCAAAGTTATAAGCTACGCCGGCGGCCACTCCGCGCTCTTCAAATGTCCCGTCGTGCTTATTTCGGAACAGCAGACTGGGCGTCATGTCGCAAGCGACGTAAATGTCCGGCCAGCCATCGTTCGCAAAATCGGCCGCGGCCACGCTCAGCGAATAGCGGCCGCCCGGTTTGAGAATGCCGGCTTTTTCGGAAACATCCGTGAACGTTCCATCGCCGTTGTTGTGATAGAGAACATTGTGCGCGAGCGGTAGGCCGCGCGGTCCGCACATCACCGGGATTTCTTTCCACACGCAGTACGCCCCGTCGCCCGGTTTCGGCGTCTGGCTGAGATCCAGCGTCACGTAATTGGCGATGAAGAGATCGAGCGCGCCGTCGCGATCATAGTCGAGAAACGAGCAGCCCGAACCGTAACGCGTGCCGTCAAACGGCAGCTTGGCTTGCGCGGTGACATCGCGAAAGGTGCCGTCTCCCTGATTGCGATACAGCCGGTTGTGTCCGTAATAAGTGACCAGAAGATCCGGCCACCCGTCGTTATCGTAATCGCCGACGCACACGCCTTGGCCCCAGCCTTCCACACTGAAACCCGCACGGGCGGCAACCTCGCTAAAGTGGCCGTGGCCATCATTGTGATAAAGCTGCGGAAGATGGCGGCCTGGCGCAGATTCTCCGAGAGTGGTGCCGTTGGCGATGAAAATATCCTCGGCGCCGTCGCGATCGTAATCGAAGATCGCAACACCGTTGCCGGTGGTCTCGAGAATGTAGTCCTTGCGGGCTTTCCCGCCGAACGTGTTCGGAACCGTGAGGCCGGCCGAAGGCGCGACATCGACGAAGGAAATTGCGGAGTTGACCGCGATGGCGGCGCTGGCAAAAATCAGAAGCGCAAAAACTTCGCGGCGCACGATTTTATTCCGTGGGACGTCGCTTGCGCGGGGGAGCGGTAGATTGACGCACCACCAAAGCAGGGGTTATTTCGTACTCCTCTCCGTGCGCGGATTTCTTGCGATGGGGATCGAGATGTTGCAATAAAGCGTGGATCGCCTTCTCTGCCAATTCGCGGCGCGATAGTGCGATGGTAGTGAGCGGCGGTTCCACGAACTGCGCGAAATGGATGTCATCGAACCCGATCACGGACACATCGCGCGGGACCATCCAGCCTTTCCGCCGTACCGCTCGCATGGCGCCAATCGCTGTTAGATCGTTCGAGGTCAGCACGGCGGTCGGCGGATTTTTGGCGTCGAGCAGGCGCGTCATCGCTTCCAGACCTCCGTCGATGGTGTGGTCGCCTTCGGCCACCAGCTCTTCGTCTTCCAGGATGCCGGTGCGCGTAAGGCATTCCAGAAAAGCCGCGCGGCGGATGTTGGCGGATTTCAAAACCAGGGGCCCGCTGATAAATCCGATGCGTTTGTGGCCGAGATCGAGCAAATGCTGTACCGCTTGATTAATGCCGGTGGCGTAATCCACCTGAATATTATTTATGAATTGGTGGACGCTGCCGACGTCCAGGAACACCGTCGGAATTTTTCGAGTGACCAGCAGGTCGATCAAGTGTTGGTCGAGTTCCGAGGTCATGATGGCGACCCCTTCCACTTTGCGCTCCAGCAGCCGGCGGACGCAGACGGCCATGCGCTCGGAACGGTAACCGGTAGAACCGACCATAATCTCGTAGCCACGCTCGATGGCGATGTCTTCAAAGCCTTTCACCAGCTCCGGGAAGAATGGGTTCGTTATGTCGGATACAACCAGGCCAAGGATTCGGCTGCGTCCGGATACTAGGGATCTTGCCTGGCTGTCGGGGTAGTAGCGGAGTTCCTCCACCGCCTTCCTAACTCGCTCAGCCGTTTGGGAATCCACCGCCGACGGATTGTTGAGCGTGCGTGAGACGGTGGCAATGGATACCTTGGCTCGCCGGGCCACGTCGCGAATGCTCATAGGTTGATTCCGTACATTTCGGGGTTTGCAAAATGATACACCGCCCGACCCCATTATTCCAAGTCCAATAAAATCAGGTCGAATAAAATCTCTTGACTCCGATATACATTCGGCAGTATTCTTTTGGAAACGTTTACATCGTAAACGTTTCACGTTGCTTGGGAGGGGAAAACATGCGCTACGTTGCCGTGTTGCGTGCGTTCGTTGTGTTTATTCTGATTTCAGTTTGTGCTTTTGCGCAACGAGATCTCGGAACCATTACGGGTACCATCACCGATCCACAGGGCGCCGGAATTCCTAATGCCCGAGTCACCATCACCGAGGACGCTACCGGTCTCTCGTATACTGTGCAAACCACCCAACTCGGTGAATACGTACGCCCGCTGCTGAAGCCCGGCACGTACACGATCACCGTAGAAGTGCAAGGATTCCGCAAGGCCGAGCAGAAGGGCGTCATTGTCACGCCCGGTGATCGCATCGCAGCGAATATTACTCTACAAGTCGGCCAAATCGATCAAACGGTCGAGGTCATGGCGGCTGCGCCTCTGCTGCAAACCGAAAGCACGGTGCAGGGCGCAAACCTGAATACTTCCGAGGTTTCGGAGCTTCCGCTCGGCGGGCAGCGCACCTTCACCTACCTTGCTCGACTCTCGCCCGGCGTCGTTCCGGCTGAAAGCGGGGCGCGGGATGCCACTGGCGGCGGATTTTCAGCCAACGGCGTCCGGTCCACCGGCGAAAACAATTTCCTGCTGAACGGCGTGGACAACAACGTCAATGTAATCGATTTCATCAATCAGACTTCGTTCGTGATCGGGCCGTCGGTGGAAGCGATCGGCGAAATGCAGATCCTCACGAACGGATACAACGCGGAATACGGACGAGCGGCCGGCGGCGTGGTCAACGTCAATTTGAAATCGGGTACCAATCAGATCCACGGCGCATTGTTTGAGTTCCTGCAAAACACCGACCTGGATGCCAATCGCTGGGAAAACAACTTCGCCGGCGTGGAACGCCCGCCGGTGAAGCAGAATCAGTTCGGCGGTGCGGCCGGCGGTCCGATCATCAAGAACAAGTTGTTCATTTTCGGCGATTATCAGGGCACGCGAATCAAGACCAGCGGCGGCGTGATCCAGAACCTGGGATATGGGCAATTTGAAACCATTCCAACGCAGGCGATGGTTGGCGGCGACTTCTCCGCATTGCTTGGAAAAGCGATTGGAACTGATCCGGTCACCGGCCAGACGATTCTGCAGAATGAAATTTTCAATCCTGCTTCCACCATTTGCAATTCAGCGGGATGCACGCGCGCTCCTTTCCCGAATAACAAAATTCCATCCAGTCTGATCGATCCGGCAGCGGCGAAAATCGCTTCGCTGTATCCGGCGACGAATCAGCCCTTCGCCAACGGCAATTTTCCCCAGAACGACTACTACGCGCTGACCGCCGGCAGTCTGAACACCGATCAGGGTGACGGCCGCGTCGATTATCGAATCGACGAGAAGGACAGCCTATTCGGTAGCATCAGTTGGTCGAACACGAATAAAGGCAGCGTGCCGCCGTTCCAGGGGGCGTTGGATGGCGCGAATTTCTACGGCGTAAGCGAACAGGATTTGGGCCGCAACGCTCAGTTGGGGTTCACTCGAATTTGGACTCCCACGATTATTTCAGAAACGCGCGTTGGATTTAGCCGGCTGGTGACCGCGCGCACGCAAGCGAACGCCAGCACCGATGAATTCAAGGCGGTCGGGATCGGCGGCTACGACCCGACTTCCACGCTGAACGGTGGTCTTCCGCAAATTGGTCTGGGACGCTACAGCCAAGTGGGTGCGAACGACTGGTTGCCGACCAAAGAATATTCGAACGTTTGGGACTTCATCCAAAACGTTTCCATTAACAAGGGCGCGCATGCCATGAAGTTCGGCGCAGAGTTCCGGCCCATTCAGTTCCCGTTCTTCCAAGTGCCTTTCCCCCACGGCGAAATGAACTTCGCCCGCACCGAAACGGCCTTCCCCTCGAATCTTAAAAGTTCGGGCCTGAATGGCACGTTGAGCGCGGACACGGGCGATGAGTTCGCCTCGTTCCTGCTGGGGGCGATCGACAACGGCCAGATTTCCACCACAAACTTCATCTCGTCCACTCGGAAAGCGTACGCGTTCTATGGCCAGGACGATTGGAAAGTGACGCCGAAGATCACTTTGGAACTCGGCATTCGATACGAGCTGTGGTCGCCCATCGGCGAGCAGTTCTCCCGGCAGTCGAACTTCGACATCAACAACCTGACGCTGTATATTCCGAAGGGGCCGAACCAAAATGCTCCGCTGCCTCCGAATTTCAATCAACCGTACACTTTCGGCGGCATCACGTATCCCGCGCTTTTCCCGAACGTCCAGGTATCGCGCGGCCAGGTTTCCCAGTACCTGATTCCATGGGATAAGGCGGATGTTGGACCGCGCATCGGCATTGCATGGAATGTGCTGGATAAGACGGTGATCCGCGCTGCATATGGAATCTTCTACGGCGGTGAGGAGCAGCAGGGCGGCAACCCCAATCGCGGCGAGTCGGCGCCATTCAATGAGTCGCCGCAGTTGAATCGTCCGCCGGGAGTCAGCAGCTTCCAACCCGATCCGTTCTTTGCGAACGGCGCCGCAATTGGCGGCATTAGCATCGGCTATCCATTGACGGTCTTCACCACTACGCCCGCTTCTTCGTTACAGTTCCGCGAAGTGGCGAACGATTTCCGGAATCCAATGGTCCAGAAATGGAACTTTGCGATTCAGCGCGAACTGCCCGGTCAGATGGCGCTCGAAGTCGGCTATCAGGGCAATCACTCTTCGCATCAGTTGCTGCAGCCGGACTTCAACACTTGCCCGAACTTCGCAACGACAAATCCGAATATCAACTGCAATAGCTTGCGTCTTTATCCGGATATCGGCAGCATTTCCGGCACCGCCAGCTTCGGCTACGGAAACTACGAGGCGCTCACAGCCAAGTTAGAGAAGCGGCTCTCGCGCGGCCTGCAGTTCATCGCTTCGTACACCTATGGACATGCTTTGGCGAATAGCGGAACCACGTTGAGCGGATCGAATGGCCTGTACACGAAAGATCCGGCGAATTTCGCGAGTTCTTATGCCAGCGCTTCTTGGGATATCCGTCACAACTTCACTACAGGATTCACCTATCAAATTCCGTTTGGCCGTGGCATGACTTACGGCAGTAACATGAACCGCGTGGTTGACTTCGTGGTGGGCGGTTGGCAAGCGAATGGTATCCTCACCCTGCATACGGGCCAGCCCTACACGCTACGCGCCAACGGCTGTCAGGGGATCTTCGGCGGATGTTCGCCCGATGCTGTGTCGGGCATGAATCCGAACGGCGCGCCTTCCGGCGGCCGCAGTCCGAACGAATGGTTTAATATCGCCGCCGTTACGGCACCAGGACCGTTGTCGGAAGGAAATCTCGGGCTGCAGACTAACTACGGTCCGCCGACACGCACGCTCGACTTTTCGCTCTTCAAAGACTTCCGCTTTACCGAACGCTTTGTTATGCAATTCCGGGCGGAGAGTTTCAATCTCGCCAACACGCCGCAGTTCAGTGTTCCGGATAACACGCTGGGCGATGCGAACTTCGGCAAAGTGACCAGCACGTTTGCCGGAAGTGAACGGCACATTCAGTTTGCTTTGCGGCTGCAGTTCTAAGAGTGTGTGGGGCGGACCTCCAGGTCCGCAGCCGACGCCCACGTCGGCTTGGTCCGCCCTACAGTCGTAAAATTGAATTGATGTTGGGCGCGCTTCTTTTCCTGTTGGCACAACCGGCGCAGACTGCCAACGTCCATGAGCGCGCCGGGCGCGACCTCGAATCCGCCGGGAAATTGGAACAGGCCGCTGCGGAATACGAACGCGCCGTTCAACTTGATCCGAGCCAGGAGCAATATTATTTCGAAGCTGCCCATGCGTTTTTATTGCTGCAGCGATTCGATTCTGCGGTAACGATTCTTGAACGTGGTTCGAAAACCTTTCCCAAGAGCGCCCAGTTGGAACTCGCGCTCGGCGTCGGGTATTACGGACAACGGCGCTTTGCCGACGCAACGGTTGCTTTCCTGCGGACCATCGATCTCGCGCCTGAAGTGGAGCAACCCTATGTTTTCCTCGGCAAGATGCTTGACCAAGCGGGCGACAAGATGCCGCAGGTGGTCCAGCGTTTCCGCAAATGGGCCGCAGCGAATCCAAGCGATCCACGTGCGCAGTTCATTTACGCCAGAGGTTTGATCATCAGCGGCGGCGACTCAGCGGAAGCGGAGCGATTATTGCGCGCATCCATCGCGCTCAAGGGCGATCAGTGGGAGAGCCACTACGAACTCGGCACGCTCCTCGAACAGCAGCGCAAATATTTGGACGCGGCGGCGGAATTGGAGCGCGGATCGGCTTTGAATCCGAGCCAACCGGATATTCATTATCATCTCTCGCGCGTTTATGATCGGCTCGGAGAATCCGATAAAGCGGCGGAACAGCGCGGAATCCACGGACGGCTCACCGCGCCTGCGGAGGTAAAATAGCGTGAGGGCCGGAGCCATGAATCGCCGGATGTTTTTAGCCTCGGCAGCCGCTGCTGTGAAATTGCGCGGCGATACTAAACTCCTGCTCCCGAGCGATCAGGCGGACGAGCTGAATTTCCGCCTGATGTGGTACAACCCGGTGGCGCCGATCGATGCGGCTTCCTATCAACTTCGGATCAAAGGCCTGGTAGAGAAAACCTTGGAGTTGTCCATCGCGGATCTGCGTCGTCTTCCCCGGGAGTCGCAAAATTCCCGCCTTCGCTGCGTGCAAGGCTGGTCTGCTCGAACCGATTGGGGCGGCTTTCGCTTCGGACACCTGCTCGAAACGGCGAAGCCGCGCAAGAATGCGAAAGTTGTGCGGCTGGAGTGCGCCGACAAATGGTATGAATATTTCAGCATCGACGATCTGCTGAAGCCGCGCGTCCTCTTCGCCATGGATATGCACGGCCAGCCGCTTGCGGATCGGCATGGAGCGCCGCTACGCGTCATCGATCCGGCGCGCTACGGCTATAAATCGGCGAAGCTGGTGACGTCCATCGAGTTTCTCGAAAGCGGCAAGGGCAGCATGGCGTGCGACATCGCGTCTTATTATTCGCCGACCGGGGAAATTCAGGCGGGCTACGATTTGCCGCTGGATCTCGGCGGCAAGACCAAGCGCAAAATCCACGGCGGCGAGATCACGGAGTATTAAATGCCGTTCGGCCTCACCAAACGGGCGTTTCTCCGGTTGGCCGGTCTCTCCATCGCGCCGAAAGTGCTTCCGTCGTGGCTCACGCAACAAATGCTGCGTGCGGAAACGGTGGGCAAGCGATCGGGAAGCCGCGTCATCATCGTCACGTTCGGCGGTGGCGTACGCTATTCCGAAACGTTTTCGCCGGATGGATTGCGCAACATCCCTCGCCTGACCGCCATGCGTCCGGAAGGATATTTTTTCAAATCCTGCAGCAATCAAGGCGTGCTCTCGCATTTCAATTCCACTGCGAGCATCCTGACCGGCAACTGGCAGCGCGTGGACGATTTCGGTTTCCAGCCGCCTTCGGGCCCGACGCTCTTTGAGTACTACAGAAAAGCCGTGAAAGCCGGGGCGATGGATGCCTGGATTATCGCGACCAACAAGAGCTTCGCCAACATGGGCGCGAGTGGCGACCGCGCGTGGGGATCGCCCTATGGCGCAAATGTCGCGCTCCCGAAACAACTGCTGATCGACGCCGTGAAGGAAGTAGTGCGCAAGCGGCAAGGCGACGGCGTGGCGAATCGCGAGAATGTGCTGCACCAACTGGAGGGCATCCTCAGCGAAGGCTACGAAGGCGTCGGCTGGACTATTTTTAAAGGCGGGCATGATCTGGATCAGCATGTGCGCGACACGTTAACCCACGCGCTGATCGATTACATCAATGGTCCGGATACGCCGGCATCGGGGGACGAGCTCACTTTCTTCATCGCGCGCGAAGTGATGCGCGAATTTGCTCCGCGCCTGATGTTGGTGAACTTTTGGGACATGGACGTGGCGCATTGGGGATCGTACTCGCTCTACCTGCAGGCGGTCACACGCACGGATCGGCTCACGGGAATGCTGTGGGACGAGGTGCAAACGAATCCGCACTATAAAGACAACACCACGGTCCTGATTTTGCCCGAGCTCGGCCGCGACGGCGACATGAACGCCGCGAACGGATTTCTGAATCATCGCAGCGGCGACGCGTCTTGCCGCAACATGTGGATGCTCGCGATGGGCCACGGCATTTCGCCGGGCGAAACGGAGCGGCCGGTACATCATATCGATGTCGCCGCTACTGCCGCGGAACTGCTGGGCGTGAAAGCGGACGGCTTGGCAGGCCAGCCCGCGCGAGAGATTTTATAATGTCGACGCCGGCGCCAAAGTTGTCGCCCGCGCTGGACGCGATGGTGGAAAAAGGTCTCTTCGACCGGTTGCCCGTCACATTTTCCACTTTTTTCTTCGAGCAGATCCAGGAATGGGCGCTGCTGTTTCCCGCTGAAAAGAACTATTACGAGCGGCTGTTCGGATTTTTGGATCGGTCCGATCCGGCCGCCGTGGAGCGCTTGTTCACCGGCGTCCGCGCCGCGGAGCGTAAGCTCGGGGTGACGGATCAAAATTGGCCGAAGCGGACGTTCACCTTGCAACAAGTGGATTTCCTGAACCGATCGCCAAATTATCCGGAATGGCGTAAGGCGATCGCCGATGTTTTCGCGCAGTTGGATCCAATCTTGGATGCTGAGGTGTCGCGGCACGGGCGTTCTCGCTTGGTGGTCGTGCTTTCTCCGCAAGAACTGCCGGTAGGTCCGGATCGATTGTGGGCTCGCATCGCAAATCACGGCAAGCGCGTATCCGTGGATCCGCCGCCGGATGATGCGGATTACCTGCCGCTGCTTTTGACGGGAAAACCTTCGGCGGCGCGCGCTCAGGCGCTCACGGATATTCTTGCGGCGCACTCGGGGAGTCCGCCCTACGCGGCTTGGTTTGTGGAGACAGGGGACCGGCTGGTGTCGCTCCCATCGCACTTGGGCGTGGTGCGTCTCAGCTATCAAAGGCTCGCGAATTATCGCGCCCGGCTGATGAAAGAAGTCCAGCACGTGGTGGATTCCGGGCAAATTCGCGGACCACGTGAATTAGGTTCACGCCTGAAGCAGTTGAAGATCGGAGTGGATGAAAGCGAGTTGGTGAAGGATCCGGTTCTGGCGGAGTTCGCGCGCGCAACGCTGCTGAGCGGGAATGGAACGCTGCTCATCAACAATACGTTCGTGGAATGGGCGACCATTCAAGCGATCCGCCGGGCACGGCCGGTACTCACGGTGATCTCCTACGGCATCCGGAACAAGGTGAAGCCGTTCTCGAGTCTTTTGATTTACGCGGATCAGGACACAACCACGCCGATTCCAACACAGGGCGACATGTTGGGCTCTTACGTAGATCTCGAAATTTTCCATCAATACATCTGGCAGGAGTTCGGCAAATATCCGGAATATCGCGGAAACACGGCGTTCCTGTTTGTCGCGCAGGGAACGGATGAAATGCTGGCGATTGGTCCGCCCGATTTTCCGTTGCTCAACGCCGCCGCGCCACTGCGTCTCGAAAATGTTTTTGGCACGCTAAAAGAATGGCTGGCTCTGTGAATTTCAATCGCCGCCAGTTTCTGGCTGCGTCTTCGTTCGCCGCTCTTGCAGGCCGGTTGAGCGCTGCGGCGCGCATGCCGTACGAAACGCTGCGCGAATTTTTGGAGCCCGGCAAAGACGCATTTCCCCAAGAGAAAATCGCGATGGATGTGGCACGGCGTCTTCGAGCCTCGCGGCCCGGCCGGTATTATCCGTTGCCCGGGAATCAGGTGCGATTCGAGATTCCAGGGAAGACCAAAGACGGCGCGCTCGAATATCGCACTGGCTATTACAAGATGAACTGGCCGGCGGGTGACACTACGATCTCGGGCGTCACCGAGGAACGCGTAGTAACGGCGAAGGATCCGCTCTTCCGCGACATCACGGCCAACGTTTTTGGCGGCGTAAATTCTTTCGACGAACAGCTCGCGCGCGGAATTCCCTTCTGGCGCGCGCGCCTCGATCCGGCAAGCGGGATCGATGTTTACGGTATCACCGGGATCGCGGTTGGCGACATCGACAACGACGGTGTCGACGAGATCTACGTTTGCCAGCCGGGTGGTCTGCCGAATCGCCTCTACAAATTCCGTGACGGCCGAATGCACGACATCACGGAAGAAGCCGGGGTCGGATTTCTGGACGACACGCCGTCCGCGCTGTTTATCGATTTGCGAAATCTCGGCCGCCAGGATCTCGTGTTGATGTTTCCGAACGGTCCAGTGCTGATGCTGAACGACGGCCGCGGCAGATACGAAGCGCGTACCGATGCTTTCAAGTTTGCTCGCCCTGCGCAAGGCACTTTCACCGGGATGGCCGCGGCCGACTACGATCGGGACGGCGCGGTGGATCTGTATTTGTGCACTTACATCTACTTCCAAAGCGAAGCGCAGTACCGTTATCCGTCGCCCTATCACGATGCGCAGAACGGTCCGCCGAATTATCTGTTTCGCAACCGGCTGCAGCCGGATGGTTCCGGCATTTTTGAGGACGTGACCGAGGCGAGCGGCATCGATCAGAACAACAATCGCTTCAGCTTCGCGGCAGCCTGGTGCGATTACGACCAGAGCGGATGGCCGAGTCTCTATGTTGCAAACGATTTTGGCCGCAAGAATTTGTATCAGAATCGCGGCGGCAGATTTCGCGACGTCGCAGCGGAAGCTGGAGTAGAAGATCTCGGGCCAGGGATGAGCGCATCGTGGTTCGATTACGACGGCGACGGCAAATTCGACCTGTATGTCTCCAATATGTGGAGCGACATCGGGCAGCGTGTCAGTTCGTCCAAGCCTTTCCGTCCCGCGCAGTACAGCGCCGCGATGGCCGAAGCTTATCACCGCCACACGAAAGGCAACTCACTGTATCGAAACCTTGGCGGTGGACATTTCGAAGAAGCTGGTGCGCGTGAAGCGGTGGAGATGGGTCGCTGGGCATGGGGGTCCGGCGGACACGATTTCGACAACGACGGATGGCCGGAAATTTTCGTGACCTGTGGCATGCTCGCGAACAAAGGTCCCGAAGATGCCATGGGATTCTTCTGGCGCGAGGTGGTGGCCAATGCGCCCGTGGACACCCGTCCGGCGGAAGCGTACGAGAACGGTTGGAATGCAATTAATCAGTACATCCGGGAGGACTGCTCGTGGAGCGCGCCGGAGCCGAATGTCTTCTATATCCGCCAGGACGGCCGTTTCGTGGACCATTCGGCGGTGAGCGGCCTAGATTTCGCCGAAGATAGCCGGGCGTACGCGGTTACGGATTTGGATGGCGACGGCAATCTCGATCTGCTCGTTAAGAATCGGCTGGGTCCGCAAGTTCGGGTTTTTCAGAACCAATGCGCCGGCCATCGCAATTCCATCGCGTTTTCGCTGCGCGGCACCAAGTCGAATCGCGATGCAATCGGCGCCGTGGTGGAAGTGGATGGACACGTGCAATTCGTGGCAGCCGGATCCGGATTTCTCTCGCAGCATTCGAAGAGACTGCATTTCGGAATGGGCGATGCCACCGTCGCCAAAAGAGTTCGTATCCGCTGGCCTTCGGGCCCGGAACAAGTTTTTGAATCGCTCGCAGTTGGACAACTTTATTCCATCGAAGAAGGCTCGGACCATGTGTCGTCCAAGCCTTTTGCGGTCCGGCCGAGTTTCCCGCAAGTAGCAGCCGTTCCGGTGGACAACGAGCCGCGCTTGCATACGACGTGGTTCCTGGAGCCTGTTCCATTGCCGCGGCCAGGCAAAGCGCCGGGATTGCTGGTCGTGAAACCGAACGACGCCGATTCGGCGATCTGGGCAATTTTTCGACGCTATTTGTTCGACTATCGAACCGGTTTCACCGAACCGATATTGTTGCTGGTCGATGCGGAGAATCGAGCGCGCAAGATTTATGCGCAGCCGCCTAGCGCCGCGCAACTCGAGATGGATCGCTCGGCTAACGCCGCTGCGAAGCTGCCATTTCCCGGCGATTATCTGGCATCCACTCCGCGCCGCGATTATTTCAAGCTCGGCGCTGCATTCTTTGCCGCCGGCTATCCGGACTGCGCGCTTCCTTATCTTGAGGAAGTGATGCGCCGATCGCCGAGCGAGCGCGCGTTGTCGGCGATTGCGCAAATCCATCTCGGAGCCGGCCGCATCGAGGATGCGCGCGCCACGGCAAAAAGGTTGTTGGCCACACCGCCGCAATCTTCCGCGACGGCCGACAGCCTGGGCCTGCAGTTCGCCGAGAAAGCGCTGTATCCGGAAGCGCGCGATCTGTTCGAGCGCGCAATTTCCATCCAGCGCGACAATACTTCGGCCATCAATAACCTCGGAGTCCTCTACATCAAGATGGGTCAAGTGGCGGATGCGGTCGCCGCGTTCCGTTACGGCATCCGCGTTGCGCCGGATGACGACATGCTGTACCTCAATCTGGGCCGCGTATACATTCAAAGCGGCGACCGCGAGAAAGCGCGTGCGTTAATGTCGGAATGGTTGGACCGCAATCCGAATAACCAGGCTGCGCAACGGGCGATGCGCGAATTGGATTCGCGATAAATCAACGGGCATTCTCGGCGATCAGTCGCGCACGCTCCGCCTGCGTCCACTCGAAGATCGCAGCTCGATCCGCCGGTGACAGCACGGCGTCCGGATGCATCCAGGTATAAATCGCGAGCGGCATTCCGCCATCCTGGACTTGATTGGCGATTTCAGACAGCGATCTTTCGCGGCGAATCAGCGAGTACTCATTCCAGCGCGACAGATTCAGGTGCTCTCTTCCATTCTTTACGTCGCTGGCGATCAGCCATGCGACGGGCGCGACGTAACTGTACCAAGGGAAGCGCGTCGCCTCCGAGTGGCAATCGCGGCACGAACGATCGATGGTGGCGCGCACAGCTTCCGGCACGCGGGCGCCCGCAAGCAACGGAGCTCCGGCATTTTTGGAAGCGCTCGGAGCGGTCAGGACGGAGGCAATCGCTAGCAGCGCAATTGTCCCGAGTAAAATTTTGAACCCCCGCGATTTCACGTGCCTACGGGGCGCACTTCAAAATCTCCGACAATGTCCACGGGTCGCCCGCCTTGGAATGCACGTCATCCAGCTGCCAACGTCCGGCGTTTTTCCGGAAATCGAAATGGATCTCCTCATCCCTGGTGATGTTATGGAACTTGGCGATTACCGTTTGCCGGTCCGGCCCTTCATCCACCGTGGTGATGACGAGATGGCTAATTTTAAAGTCTTGCGCATTTACCCAGAAATTAATCTCCAGACAGCCCACTTCACCGCCCGCTTTTCTACGGTCGTCGAGAATGA
>DATGIH010000033.1:0-18481 GCA_035295865.1 Bryobacteraceae bacterium | reverse complement strand
CTTTATCCGGGAACTTGTAATCGATCATCTGCTTTTCCACTTCAAAAGCAGCGGGGCGAGCCTCTTCGGGCGCAAGGCCGAGGTTATCCGCCAGATATTTCAGGATCTCGCGCGCTTGAGCCGGCTCCAGCTTCACGCCGTTGAGACTGATCATGCGCTTGATGGTTTGCTCCCAGCCCTCGGGCGTGGTACGGCGCCAGGAAATGCGGGAGAGGCGCTGCTTGTCATCCGATTTGTGACAAGGCGAGCAAGTGTTGCGCACCAGATCGTTGGTGATCGGGATGCCCGCGTCGAGATCTTCCTTCTCTTTTTCGGACAGTTCCTTGGGCGGTTCGGTAGGCGCGGGTGCGGTGGTCGGGGCCGGTTGCTGAGCTGCCAGCAACTGACAGAGCATCGCGGCCGCAACGGCGCAGCGGGTTAGCAACCTCATGGGCAATGCTAAATTATGTCACAAATACTAGGCGCAATTGAATTTACTTGAGTTGAAAGGCGGACACATCCACGACCAGATCCATGCCCTCGCGGCGAGCGTTGTCCCGGCGGGCCTCGCGGGATCGGGCTTCGAGCGATTTGGCCTCGCGTTTGTGGCCGGTGTTGCGCAAGAAGGCGGCGAAGTTCAGCAAGACGCCGCTATAGGCGGGATGATCAGGTCCGAGCTTCTGCTCGGCGATCGCAACGGCTCGGCGGAAAATCGCAGCCGCAGCTTCAAGATTTCCGGATTGCGCTTCGGCGCTTGCCAGGTTGACCAGTGGACGCAGCAGAAGGGGATGATCGGGGCCCAGTTCGGACTCATGCAGCGCGATGGCGCGCTGAAACAGCTCGATCGCTGCGCCCGTCTTTCCCTGGATTCGCAGAACCACTCCGAGGTCCCCCAGCAGCGTTCCGATTTCCGGCGGCCACTGGTCTGGCCACTTTTCGAACGCGGCCAGCAAATCTTCGAGCATCGGCTGGGCGTCGTCGTATCGCTTTTCCATCAGAAACAGTTCGGCCAATGCGGCTCGGGCTAGCAGCAAACGGCCGTCATCCTGCGAAAAGATTCTGGTGTGGATCGCGATGGCTTGGTTCAAGAGCTCCTCTGCGGAGACCAACTGGCCGGATTCGCGATTCACCAGCGACAAATTGGTCAGCAATAGCGCGCGGTCCCGTTCGCTCAGTTCGGGCTCCGCCAAAGAACGGCGCAAATATCGCTCAGCTTCGTACTTCCCTACCCTGCGCGGATTGCAATGCGTCCAGGTAGCTAAGCTCTGCTTGCCGGTAATTGGCGGCGCGCTCGTACGAACGTCCGTGCTGCATCAGGCTGTTCCAGTCACCTTGCGCCGCGAGAAGCAGCGGCAGACAGAGCGAACACACTCCGAGCGTCCGGTGCATGGGCCCTCCTGGATTCGAGGTTCTTGGCTGCTACTTCTTGTCGATGACGATGGTGGCGCCGTGTTCGTCCACAGGAATCGCGAAGCAGTTCAGGCGTCCGTCAAAATCGCGGACGATCTTCTCGAGTTTTTCGAGCGTGGATTTCGAGAGGCGATCGCCCTCGATCACGGGAAGTTTCTTGAGCAGGTCGTTGCGAAGCTGATCGTTCAACCCGAGGACGCGGAGATGCTCCAGCTTCCGGCCGTCAAGCAGATCGGCATGGTCGTTGAGCAGGCCCAACTTCTCCAACTGCTGGCGAGCTTCGTCCACTTGCGATGACAAGTCGGAGAACTTGTCCTTGAGCTCCGACTCCGCTTCTTCCAGCGCGGACTCGGCTTCCTGCAAGCTGCTTTCGACGTCGGTCATCGCGCTTTCGGTTTCCGGCTCTTCGGCTACTTCCACGCTGTTGTCGTCGGAATCCATCTCGACTTCGGCATCGTTGTCGTTGTCATCGTCGTCGGAATCGACTTGCTCGGGAAGCTGGAAGCCGACGGTGACGAGAATCGGGCCGTTCTGCGCGGAATTCGCGGTAAAGTTCCACTTCTGGATGGACGCGACAACGCTGTTACGCAGTTCATCCGGACCACTTACCACTTGCGCGCTCGCTACTTTTCCCGTTGCGTCGACGGTGACTTGCACTACAACCGTTCCCTGGATCTGGTCTTCGATGGCAAATCCCGGATAATTCACCGGTTCGCGCATGAGCACTGTGGCGCCGCCGACAGCCACTTTTACGCCGGACGCATCGGCGACGGGTTGAGCGACAGCAGGGGCGGGCGCTTCGGTAGCCTGTTTGCGCGTTCCTTCCTGCGCGTGGACGCGAGTCCAAGTCATGCCCAGGGCGCATACCAGCGCCACGGTCACGGCCAGAATCGCCGGCAACCTGGAGGGCGAAAACTTTCGGGTAGCGGCGCCGGTGAGCCGCTGAATGCGATACAACAGCGGACCATCGGTGCTGCCTAGCGCTAGATTCGGCGCGAGCGTACGCAATCTTTCGAGCTTGGTGAGAGCGCGCGCGTAGCACACCGGATCGCCGCACAAACTTACGGCCAGATCGTCACAGCAGAGCTCGCGCTCGTGCCGGATGCGCGACGATGTCCACCACACGGCTGGATGATAGAAGAGCAGCGTCTCCACCACCATTTGAAGAATGTTCACTAAATAGTCGTAACGGCGGATGTGCGCGAACTCGTGGGCAAGCACCGCTTGGAGCTGCTCGGGTGTCAGTCCCAGCAGAGAGGCTGTGGGCAACAGAATCACGGGCCGAATCCAACCCACCACGCTGGGACCTTCCGCGAGCGAAGTGACAATCAAGCGCACGGGACGCGATAATCCGAGACGTGAACCTAGCTGTTCGGCCATCGCGACTACCGGACCTTCGGCTGATTCACCGGATCGGCGCAACATCGCCACTTGCCGGGATCCCCAAGCCAAACGGAGCGACAACAAGAGCACGCCAAGAGCCCAGACCGGAATGGCCAATCGGCCTAGCAAAGCAAACCAGCTTGGCGTGGATGCCGCGGAGCCTGTCCAGACTGCTGCCACTGTTTGCGGAACGGCCGTGAAAAATCGTTCCGCGGTCCGCGCCGCTTGCGGCTCGATGTACATCTGGCAGGCAGTAATGACCGGCAAAGCAACCAAGGCGGCCAGCGCGAAACAGCTTGTGAGATAGCGCGCATTCGCTGACCGCTTTCGCAGCAAGAACAGCGCGATCCACAACAGGAATGCCACCACCGCTCCCTGCCAAACAAATTGCAAGAGCGCCGTACGGAGAGCGTGCTCGATTGCAGTCATTTCTTGTCTCCTTCAAATCGATCCAAAAGTTTTTCGATCTCTTCCAGTTCTTCCGGCGACGACTTCTTGGTCGCGAGCGCTTGCAGTACCAGCTCGCGTACCGAGCCGCCGAAGGCGCGGTCCATCAAATCGCGCAGCAGTTGCCGCTGCGTTTGTTCCTGGGAATAGCGCGAGCGATAAATCTGGGGCCGCTGCGATTCGTCGCGCTCCACCAGGCCCTTTTCGGTCATGATTTGCATCAACTTCAAAACGGTGGTGTATCCGGTGGGCCGTGCGTCATTCAAAATGCGCTGAATGTCGCGCACCGAACGCGGTCCGCCATCCCACAAAACCCGCAGGATGCCCAATTCGGCCTCGGTGGGTCTCGGACGCTTGGAAGTCATGGCCCATTATTGACGAAGTTCTTCGTCATTGTCAACGAAAACTTTCGTCATTGGCGGTACTGGCTAAGATCCCAATAAAATAGTGGGAGATGGCCAACAAGAAGCCGGTCAAAACCAAACCGAAACGCGACCGCAAGGCAGCGCCAAAGAAACCCACACCAGCAAAGAAGGCGCCGGCCAGGAAGAAACCCGCGGGCATCGCGCCGCTCGAGCTCTCCGCCTTCCCTCCCGAATCCGTAACGCAGTCGGAAAAATGGATCTGCCTCGCCTGCATCCTGGACGTCTTCACGCGACACATGGGACTGGCGCTCAAAACGGCGCAGCTTGAAATCAAGCGCTACACGCCGACGCTTTTGGAACTGTACGCCCCGGTACCAACGCGGCCTTTTTTCGAACCGTCCGACAGCGGCGTTTGTCCTTACTGCGGATCGGCCGCAAAATGGCACGCGCGGCTCCGCATTGCTCGCATCGAAAGCGGCAAGGCGACGGACGCGCTGCGGCGAGCGCTGATCAAATCCTTCCCGAAGACAGGCGAGCCTTTTGTTGTCATCGAACAGAAAGCCACCGGGCAGAACGCGTTCTTCGAATGGCTCGACAAAACCAGCGGCGACCTGGATTTCGACGATCCGGCTTGGCTGAACGTCATCTCTCGCCACTACCTGAGCCGCAAGGAACCAAAAGTGGATTGGCTGCCGGCCTTCGCCGCCGCGCACGCCATCCGCCGTTCGCGGAGGATTGAGTCGGGCTTCGAGCTGGATCAGGGCCGGCTCTTCCTCGCGCCGGCGCTCTTTGACGAATTACTGCTGGTGCAATATCTGGCCAGCCGCTCGCAAAAAGCCGGCGGATTGACGTTCGAGGGCCGGTACACGCTGCCCGAACTTTTCTCGCGGCTACGAAACGCGGGCTATTTGCGAAGCGCGGCAATTCAAGCGCACAATCCTTCGGACGCGCTGGAACAGCTTCTGGAACATTTGAGCGGCGGCGAAACGGCTATCAAGTTTTACCACGTGGTGGATCGCAGGGAGTTGCTCGAAAGGGCGAAGGCATTGAGTGCGGAGAAGCCGCCCAAACCCAGGGCCAAACCGTAGTACCGGAACATCCACCCAACTCGCGTACTAAACGGAATAGAACTCGCGCTCTCTTCCTCGATCCAGGCTCAAACGTTACGCTTCCGTATGCTTCCGAGTAATGTAACGCTTTCTTACGACGGACGGCGTTTCAGCTTCACCTCTGACGCGGACAAAGTGCTGAAAGGGAAATTGGCGTGCGACTGCACCAAATCCCAACTGATCCGCGAGTACTGCGACGGCACATTTCCGGCCTTGCGGTGCGGCCACAAAATCGGTGTGGTTTTTGTGTTGGCTTCCGAAGCGCAAGACTCGCAGGTTAATTAGACGCGCGCAAGAAAATCGAGCAGTGCGCTGTGCGTGGCTTCCGGCTGATCGGTGGTGAAGACGTGACTGGCGTTTGGGATCATCACGAGCTTTGCATTTGGAATCCGAGCGGCGATGAATTCCGCATTATTCGGGGGCTACCGCAGCGAACTATTGAACGATAATTCCGCCCATGGAGATTCGATACACGTGCGCGGTTTCGACACCGCCAGCATCCATTACTGGGATGAATTAATCATCGCCGAGGAACGTCGCTGCGGACGGATATTCAAGCCCATGATGAGCAGAATCGGCACACCGTCGCAGGCTCGTCCCAATAGATTTTGACGTGTTCGTTCTGAATGAATGGCAAAACTTTGGTGTATCGCCGCACGCGTGGCGCACGTTCTTTTGCGTGACGTGTTCGCACTCTCGCGAACACCAAATAAGGAAGAACCACAGTCATGGCGTTCACACGAGTGTGAACGCGGCACGCACGAGTGCGTGCGCCACGTGCCTAGAATGAAATCAGACACACACCGAACGAGAACACGAGAAACGCCTTTGCCCAACCATCTGATCTCTGAAAAAAGTCCGTACTTGCAGCAGCACGCCCATAATCCGGTGGATTGGTATCCGTGGGGTGACTCAGCTTTCGAAAAAGCCCGCCGCGAAGACAAGCCGATTTTTCTTTCCATCGGATATTCCACATGCCACTGGTGTCATGTGATGGAGCGGGAGTCGTTTGAAAACGAAGCCATCGCGGCGATTCTGAACGAGAGGTTCGTTTCAATTAAGGTGGATCGAGAAGAACGGCCCGACGTCGACCACATTTATATGACGTACGTGCAGGCGACCACCGGAAGCGGCGGATGGCCCATGTCGGTGTTCCTCACGCCCGATCGGAATCCGTTCTTCGGCGGTACCTACTTCCCGCCGGACAATCGTTACGGACGCCCGGGCTTTCCCGTGGTTCTTGAACGCATTTCCGAAGCGTGGAAGAGCCAGCACGACAAAATCGTGGAATCCACCAGCCACGTCATGCAGCAACTGAAGCTGCAGTCGGAATCCGCGGCGGTAAACGGCGGAAGGCTGGACGAAAGCGTACTGGATAGCACGTTTCAATACTTCCGCCGGACCTTCGATCGGACGAACGGAGGCTTTGGCGATTCGCCCAAATTTCCTCGTCCCGTCGTTTTCAATTTCCTGCTGCGCTTTTATAAACGAACCGGGCGCAAAGAAGCGCTCGATATGACGCTTGAGACGCTACGCGCGATGGCGAACGGAGGTATGTACGACCAGCTGGGCGGCGGCTTTCATCGATATTCGGTGGACGAGCGCTGGTTTGTTCCGCACTTTGAAAAGATGCTTTACGATCAGGCGCAGCTCGTTGTCTCTTACCTTGAAGCATTCCAGATCACGCACGATTCTTTCTACGCGAACATCGCGCGCGCCACGCTGGATTACGTGCTTCGCGATATGACGCATCCCGAGGGCGGATTTTATTCGGCCGAAGATGCCGACAGCGTCATCGACCCGGCGAATCCGCATGAGAAGGGCGAAGGCGCGTTCTATATCTGGAGTGCGCAGGAGCTGCATCAGATTCTGGGGCCGGAGTTAAGCAAGATCTTTGCGGATCGTTACGGGGTTGAGAGTGGCGGCAATGTCGCGCATGATCCGCAGGGCGAATTCGCCGGGAAGAACATTCTCTACGTTCGCGGCGAATTGACCGAGGGTACGGAAGACCGACTTCGGCAGGCTGTCGAGAGGCTCCTGACAGTTCGCGCGACGCGCGTACGCCCGCATCTCGACGACAAAATCCTGACGTCCTGGAACGCCCTCATGATTTCGGCGTTCGCGAAAGCCGCGCAAGCGCTGGATGAACCACGCTACCTAGATGCCGCCGTTCGCGCGATGGATTTTCTACTCACGCGGCTTTACGATGCGAACAGCGGGCTCCTGCTGCGCCGCTACCGCGATGGCGATGCCGCAATCCCCGGGTTCCTGGATGATTATGCGTTTCTGATTGCGGCCCTGCTCGACTTATATGAAGCCGATTTCAATCCGCAGCGAATCGAGCTTGCGATCGCGCTCGCCGGCAAAATGTGCAAACTCTTCGAAGACCCCGCCGGCGGCGCGTTTTTCACCACTGCTGATGGGGACTTGAGCCTGGTTGTCCGGATGAAGGACGATTACGATGGCGCCGAGCCCTCGGGCAATTCCATTGCGCTTCTCGATCTACAGCGCCTGGCGCATTTCACCGATCGTCCGGAGTTTCGCGAAGCTGCGGCACGGACCCTGAGCGCGGTGGGTCCGAAAATGGCCGCGCAACCGGTCGCCGTTCCTCAAATGCTGGTCGCGTACGACTATTCCCTCGCCACGAAACGCGAGGTGGTCCTGGCCGGCGCCCGGAATGATGCGGACGCTTTTCTCCGCGAGCTGCGAAACCGTTTTCTCCCTCACACCATCGCGCTTCTCGTCGACAATGAACAGATGCGATCGGACCGAAAGAAGATCTTCCCCGCCATCGCCGAAATGCGCGCGATCAATGGCAAGGCAACGGCGTACGTTTGCCAAGGATACGTATGCCAGCTTCCCACGAACGAAGTGTCGAAGTTTGTCGAGTTGATACAATGAGTGGAAATCAAAATTTCCTCGAGGAGAATTCATGGAAAGACCCGCAGCTACAACAATGAGAGGGAAGCCGCTGACATTGCTCGGGCCCGAGCTCAAGGCCGGCGAGAAGGCTCCGGATTTCGACGCCGTGAGCGACGGATTGCAGCCAGTGAATCTGGAAAAGACCGGACAAACAGTGCGAATCTTCAGCGTTGTTCCCTCGCTCGACACGCCCGTGTGCGATGCGCAGACCAAGCGATTCAACGAGGAAGCCGCCAAGCTTCCGGGCGTCGAAATTTACACCGTCAGCATGGATCTTCCGTTCGCACAAAAGCGATGGTGCGGCGCCTACGGTGTGGACAAAGTCAAAATGGTCTCCGACCACAAAACAGGTTCCTTCGGAGAAAAATACGGAACGCTTATCAAGGAACTGCGCATCGAAAGCCGCGCGATTTTCGTTCTCGATAAAGACAACACTCTGAAGCACGTCGAGTACGTAAAAGAAGTAGCGGACCACCCTAATTACGACGCGGCGTTATCGGCCGCGCGCGATCTCGCCAAGTAGCGGTTTCTTTGCATGTCGTTTTTGCGCGACCTCCGGCACGCGTTTCGAGTGCTGAGCCGCGCGCCAACGCTCACTGCTGTCGCGCTCTTCTCCATCGCGATCACGATCGGCGCGACAGCGGTGGTATTCGCGGCTATAAAGTCCGTGTTAATCCAGCCGCTGCCTTACGCGCAGGCGGATCGGCTGGTCCAGTTCCGCAGCGAAACCAAGCGCGGCAAGTCGCAGGCGGACTGGGTGACTTGGAGCGACATGCTGGATTTAGCGCGAAGCAACCGCTCTTTCCAGTCCATTGGAATTTATCAGTACGCGCTGTTCAATTTGACCGGCGACCGAACTAACGCTCCCGAAGCACTCTACGGATTGAGTGTGTCGGCGAATTTATTTGCAACGCTCGGCGTGTCTCCGCTGCTCGGCCGCAACATCCTCCCCGAAGAAGATGCGCCGGGCCGCAACAACGAAATGATTTTGAGCCACGGGCTGTGGGTCCGGCGCTTCCATTCGGATCCGGGAGTCATCGGCCGCCCGGTAGAAGTGAACGGACACGCGGCGATCATTATCGGAGTGATGGCCCCGGATTTCGATTTTCCCTTGCGGTTAGCGACTTCGGTCCGCACGCCTTCGGGACACATGGATTTCTGGGCTCCGCGCGGATTCGATCCGGCTCACGAGGATCGGAACAGCGGATCGGGAGCGGTTGGGCGTCTTCGTCCCGGCGTTACGGTGCAGCAAGCCGAGCAGGAATTGCAGGCGTTCAGCGAAGCACTGGCGCAGCTCCATCCAATAAGCGAAGAAGATCGCATCACGATCCATGCTGCGTTACTGCGCGACCGGACGCTCGGATTCTCCCGCCCTGGTTTGCTATTGCTGATGGGCGCTGCGGCGCTTTTCATGCTGATCGGATGTGCCAACGTCGCGAATCTGTTGCTCGCTCGAGCGCTGGCTCGCAGCCAGGAAATTGCCATTCGCCTGGCGCTCGGCGCGGGACGCGGGCGCATCGCACGCCTGCTGGTGACCGAAAGCTGCTTGCTGGCAGTCGTCGGCGGGATGCTCGGGTACGCTTTGACCGTTCTCGCTTGGACCCTCCTGCCATCTGTCGCGCCAGCGACGATTCCGCGCCTCGCTGCCGCGCGTGCGGATGGTTCCGTATTCGCCTTCGCGCTGCTAGTGTCGCTGATCAACGGTTTTCTGTTCGGAATCGCGCCTGCATTGCGAGGTGCGCGGCTCAACCCGCTGAACGTGCGCGGCGTTGTGGGCCAGCGGAAAAATGCGCTGCGCTCTTCGCTAGTTGTCGCCGAAATCGCGGTGGCGGTGATTCTCGTCGTCATCGGAGGGCTCCTCACTGGAAGTTTTGTGCGGCTGCTTCGCACCGACACAGGATTCCAGCCGGATCGCGTGCTGGCATCCATCGTCATCCCGTCGGGCGATCAATATAGAACAGCGGAATCGCATGCCGCACTTTTCCGCCGCATCCTCCAAGACGTCCGCGCACTGCCAGGAGTCGAAACGGCGGGTGCCGTGGACGCTCTTCCCTTCAGCGGAGAAAACAATGGCGGCGTGATTGGCACGGGCGATCACGCTACCGAACAAGTCGCGGAAGTCGATCGCATCAGCGCCGATTATCCGCAAACCATGGGTCTGCGGCTGCTGGATGGCCGCTGGCTGCGCGAAGACGACATGCAAGCATCCCGCGACACGGCATTAATCAACGACATCGCCGCGCGTACGCTGTGGCCAGCGCAATCTGCATTAGGCAAACGTTTCTGCGTTTATTGTTCCACTCCCGAATGGAGGCAATGGAAGAGAGTAGTGGGCGTGGTGAAAAGCACGGTGCATTCGCGGCTCGATCAACCCACTCACTCCGAGGTGTATTACGCCGCCGATGCGCTCCAATCTGCAGCTTTTCTGGTGGTGCGCACCGTTCATCCGGCGCCCGAACTCGCCCACGCCATCCGTTTGACAATCGCAAAAATCGACCCGAAGCAACCGGTATTCCTGAGCGCCAGCATGTCGACTCTTATTGGCGATTCCGTCGCTGATCGCCGGTTCGTCATGACACTGCTCGTTATCACTGGTTGGTTGGCTTTACTTCTCGCGGCGGGGGGCGTCTTTGGGGTGGTGTCTTACGCCACGTCGCAAAGAACGCAGGAAATCGGCGTTCGCATGGCGCTCGGTGCGACTGCCCACGACATCGTCCGTTTGGTTTTCGGCCAAGGAATGATGCTGGCCATCGGCGGGGTTACGATCGGCCTACCGGCAGCGCTCGGGATAATGCGTTGGCTGGCAAGTTGGCTTGAAGGACTGCCTCAGCACGAACCAGGATTCATAGCAGGATCGATTATTTTGGTCTTCCTCGCGGCTGCGCTCGCCTGTTACGTTCCGGCGAGGCGCGCCGCGAGAATCGGCCCTATGGCCGCACTGAGGACGGTTTGATCTCCACGGGCAAAATTGTCCGGTCAGATTTACCGGTGTTCGCGGCCGTGCACATCGTGCATGGCGTTACCGTGAAATTCACGCCGGTGCTCTGCAGGATGTTCGCCGCGCGCTGGATATCCGCCGTGGTACCCATGCCGATAATCGTAATGATGGTCCACGTGCCCGTAAAACTGTTCGTGGCCGTGATACCAGGGGCCAGCGCCGATGAAAACGCCGCCCGAGAACCATTCCGGACCATAGTATCCGTCAGGCGCGCAATTGTACGGCGGCACTTCGTAGTAACCGTAAGGACAGACCGGTGCGGGGCCGATCTCAACCGCGACCTGCGCTGCGGCTGGCCGCGCCGTCGCGACTGTCAGTAATCCGCACGCGGCGACTGCCAGCGCAAAATGTTTCAACATTTTCATGTGCTTGTTGCTCCTCCAGGGAGATTCCATGCACATCGCGTTCCAAACTTTATTCTTCGCGGAGCGCCAGCATGGGCTCCAAACGCGCGGCGCGCATAGCGGGTAGAAAACTCGCAGCCAGCGCGACGGCTGCGAGTAGTGCGATAGACAGCCCAATCGTCATCGGATCGGTCGGCTTCAATCCGAACAGCATCGAACTGGTGGTGCGAGCGGCCGCAATCGCCAAGCCGGTCCCGATCGCCAGTCCGGCAAGCAGCAGCATCGTGGCCTCGCGCAAAACCAACCCCAGCACGTTCGCGCGATTCGCGCCCAGGGCCATCCGAATGCCAATCTCACTCCGCCGCCGGGCCACCATGTATGAGATCACACCGTACAATCCGACCGTGGCGAGAGCCATTGCGAGAAAGCCGAAGAATCCGGAAAGCGTGGCCATCAGCCTTTCGCGCAGCAACGAGTCCTGCAGCATGGTGTCGAACACGCGGAACTGGAGCGACACTTCGGGATTTTCGTCGAGAATCGTACGTCGAAGCGCGGCAGTGAGCGAACCGAGCGATGCGGTGGAGCGCGCCAGTATCCGCGTTCCGAGCCCGGCTATCTTGTCTTGCGTCATTGCAACGTACACGATGGGCTTAAAATCCTCGCGCAGACTTTGATACTTGGAGTTTTTGACCATGCCCACGATCTGGTAGAGCGGCTGCACTTCGCCAGGTCCAGCTTCAATCCGGAACACTTTGCCGATGGGGCTCGCGCCGCTCAAAAACTTCCGGCTGAACTCTTGGTTCACAATCGCAACGGGCGCGGACGTGGGCGTATCGCGCACATCGAAATCGCGGCCTTCGAGCAATGGCATTTGCATGGTGCGGAAGTACCCGGCGCTGATGCGATCGAACCAGGGATACACGCGTTTGGAATTTGGATCTATTTTTTGGCCGGGAAACTCCACGCTATCGTTCCAGCCATTGCCGCTGCCCTGCACGATTGCGACGGATGCAGCCTGGTCCACGCCGGGCGTCGCGCGCACATGTTCCAACAGTTCCTGATAGAAAACAGCGCGGCGGGCGGCCGGAACATTCGTGCGCGAAATGTCGAGTCCGGTGATCAATAAGTTGTTCGAGCGAAAGCCGGGATCGAGGGTCAGGAGGTTGCGCATGCTGCCCGCGAACAAAAGCGCGCCGACCAGTAGCACCAGCGAAAGCGCCACCTGGCTGATTACCAGAGCGCGGCGTAGTCCGAACTTGCCGCGGTCGGCGGTTAAGCCTCGGCTCGACGCGCGCATCGCGGAAGCGGGAACGGCGCCGGAAGCGCGCAGCGCGGGAGTCAGTCCAAAGAGAATACACGTGAGAATCGCGACTCCCGCGGTGAATGCGAACACTCGCCAATCACCACCCAGATTTACGAATAACGGGTTGTCGCTGGTGGTCAGAAAGGCGATCATATATCGCGTCAAGAACTGCGCAAGAACAGCGCCGGCTACCGCACCGATTGCAGTCAGTAACAGGCTTTCCGCGAGCAACTGCCGGATCAACCGGCCGCGATCGGCGCCGATTGCCAATCTCACGGCCATTTCGCGTTCCCGCGTGCTGGCCCGCGCTAGTGTAAGATTCGCAAGGTTCGCGCACGCAATGAGCAACACCAATCCCGCCAGCCCGAGCAGCAACCACAGCGGCTCCGCATACTGGTGGCGCAGTTGCGATACACCGGAACCCGCCGGCAGCGCGGTCAATTTGTATTGCGCGTAATATTTCGCCTGATCCGGACGATAGTTTGGCGGAACGGTGTTTTCGAAAACGTCGCGCGACATCGCTTCCGCCTGCGATTTCGCCTGCGCCACACTCCAGCCCGGCTTCAACCGTCCGATCACCGCCAGCCACCAGTTGTTCCGTTTCGCGAGATGGCTGTCTTCCCCATTGATCCAGGGCTCGGCGCAGGTGGGCACCGCCACATCGAATCGACGGCCGACATCGAGTCCGAAAAAGCCCGCTGGCGTTACGCCGACGATTTGTACTGGATGGCCGTCAAGCGTAATCTTCTTGCCGATCGCACTCGGATCGCCGCCGTACTCGCGCTGCCAGAAGGGCTGACTGATCACCGCGTTTGGAGATCCGCATCCGGGGCGATCGTCTTCCGCCGTGAGGGTCCTTCCGATGAGCGGCGTCACACCCAGCGTCTTAAAATAATCGCCGCTCACCCACAGGCCTTGGGTGAACCGGACGTCGCCGCGCGTCGCCAGATTGAACTCCTGATCGCCCCAGGCAAAAATGCTCAAAAATGCCTGCTGATGCGCGCGAATCTGTTCCCACTGCGCATAAGTGAGATTCGGGTAGCGATCCGAGAAGTTGCCGGAGCAACAATGTTCGTTTTCAGCAATTTGTAACTCAGCCAGTTGCTCCGGATGCGGCACCGGAAGCAGGCGCATCCGGACCGAGTCCAGCAGCTGGAAGATTGCCGTATTTGCCCCAATCCCAAGCGCAAGCGACAGTGTCGCAACAGCGAAGAATGCCGGACTGCGTTTGAGCAGCCGCGCGCCATGACGGAGGTCCTGCCAAAGATCCATGACTACAAGAACGCTTCCCAACGCCAAAAGTTTGCTAGAAAGGCAATAAATCTTGCTCCGTTACTTGTAGTAGAATAACCGTATTCTGTCGGAGGAATCCTCATGCGGAAGATCCTTTTCTTTCTTTTGCTGGCAAGCGCAAGTGGCGGTCCTGTTTCCCGGGATGCCGATCTAAAAACTTCCGACGGCACCCGCTTGAAGGTGAGCTACTTCCCCGCTCCAAAGCCCGGCCCCGGAGTGCTGCTCATTCACCAAAGCAACCGGACGCGCAAATCGTGGGAGGGCGTGGCAGCACAGATTGCAAGCGCGGGCACCCATGTGCTCACCTTGGATCTGCGCGGTTTCGGCGAAAGCGGAACGCCGCTCGCGAAGTTGTCCGATGCAGAACGGCAGAAAGCTTCCACCGGATGGCCGGAAGATGTCGAGACCGCTCTCGCTTATCTGTCCGCGCAGCCGGGGGTGAATCGCGACACGATTGGACTGGCCGGCGCCGGCTGGTTGGGCGTTCTGCATTGCGTAGAGGCAGCACGCCGGCATCCTGATCAGGTAAAGTCGCTGGTCTTAATGTCGGGCGAAACGGTGCGCGAAGGCTTGCAGTTTCTCCACCGGGCTTCGGGGCTGCCAGAGATGTTCGTTTTCTCCGATGCCGACGAATATCCGCCCACGCAAGATGCCATGAAACTGCTTTATGTGACAGCGTCCAGTCCTATGAAGAAACTGATCCATTATCCGGCGGAAGAGAACGCGCCCTGGATTTGGTACGAGGATTCTACCGGCAAACCGCCTGCTCGCGGCGGGCATGGGACAGACATGTTCGCTGCACATCCGGAACTTGCGGGCCTTGTCGTGCATTGGTTCGTGAACACGTTGATCAAAACACCCGGCCACGCCCCCGCGGACGGATTGGCTGCGGAACAGATTCTCAATCGTCTGCAAGTATCGGCCAGCGAGGTGCCCCAAGTCCGCCGGCAATTGGAGGAGGCTCGGCGAAACGATCCAGCGGCGCAGTTGTGGCCGGAAGTTGCGGTCGACATCATCGGCGAGGATTACCAGCGCGCCGGCGACAACAAAACCGCGATCGAGATCTTTAAGCTCAACCTTTTCGCCTATCCGGATTCCGCCGACGCGCACACGAATCTTGCCGATGCCTACTTACAGGATGGCCAGCGAGATTTGGCGCGACAGTTCGCCGAAAAGGCGATCGCAATGTTGGACGCCCATGCCTTGCCGGCATCGTCCTGGTCGGACACCGAGCAGCGAAGAGCGGAGATTCGGAAGAGCGCGCAGCAGACACTGGACAAGCTGAGCCCGGCCCGCTGATCGATCATTTCGCACAGTACAATCCTGCCGAATTAAGCGCACTTAAAAGACGGAACGTTTGCCATACTCAGACGTCTTAATATAGAGATTGAGGTTTGATATGTCGCTGTGGTCTCGCATCGCAAACGTATTTCGCCGGGACGCGTTGAACCGGGAGATCGAGGACGAGTTGCAATCGCACCTTTCCGAGGCAGCCGCTCATGGCCGCGATCCCGGCGAGGCGCGACTTGCGTTCGGTGGACTATTGTCCCAGCGCGAGCGGAGTCGCGATATCCGGCTTATCCCATGGCTGGAATCGCTGATCGCCGATTGCATTTTCGGATGGCGGCAGATCACCAAGAGAAAGACAACTTCGGCGGCGGCGATCCTCTCGCTCGCTCTTGGCATCGGCGCGTGCCTGGCGGCGTTCCGCCTCATGGACGCGATGCTGTGGCGGCCGCTTCCCATCGCCGCGCCCGAGCGGCTCTCCGTTTTCTCGCGGGAAGTCAGGGTTTCACGCCAAGTCCTGACGTTCGATCAGTTCGAGTATCCACTATTCCGGCAGATGCGGACCTTGGTTCAGGGGCAGGCCGAGTTGATCGCCATTTCTGGCGCCGACCTCATCGATCTGACGTACGGCTCCGACCAAGAAACCGAGAGAGCGTATCAACAGTACGTTTCGGGGTGGATGTTCCCAACCTTCGGGATCCGGCCAGCTCTGGGACGCATGTTCACCGAGGAAGACGACCGCTTTCCCGGCGTGCACCCGTATGCCATCCTTTCTCGCGAGTATTGGAAGCGGCGCTTTGCGGAAGACCCGGCGGTGCTTGGCCGAACGTTCCGCGTGGGCAACGATGTGTATCAAATCATCGGAGTGGCGGACGGCCCGTTTACGGGCACGGAGCCCGGGAGGGCCACGGATATCTTCCTTCCTACAATGATGATGAAAAACAACGCGACCGCCCGTCCCGATTACCAAGGGATTCGCATCTTTGCTCAACTGCACAGGGGCGTGAACCCAGGGCTGATTGGCGAGGAACTGCAGCCTACGTTTCGAGCGTTTGTCGAAGAACGGGCAAAGGCCGTGGTGAATCCTATCGTGGATCAAAAACTTACGGTCAATCCCGCGCCGGCCGGCTTTTCGGATCTGCAGAAGGAATATGGACCGGCGCTGTTCGCTCTCGGAGTGCTGGTGCTGCTGGTGCTTCTGATTTCATGCTCCAACGTCGCAAATCTGATGACCGCGCAGGCAACGGCGCGACGTCGCGAGATGGCGCTGCGAGTTTCCATCGGCGCCGGAAGATGGCGGCTGGTGCAATTGGTCGTCGTCGAGTGCGCCTTGCTTGCTTTTTTCGCTGCGGGACTCGGCGCCGTCCTCGCCTGGTGGGCCGCGCCGTTAGTTGTGGGCATGATCGGAACTCCCGAATATCCGGTTCGCCTGACGCTTCCGGCCGACTGGAGAGTTCTCGGATTCGGCTTCGCTATGGCGCTCAGCTGCACCATCCTTTTCGGTCTTGCACCGGCCTTGCGCGCTTCCGCCGTCAAACCGGTGGCCGCTCTGAAAGGCGGCGAGCCACGCACGCGCCTACGCACAATGCAAATGCTGATCTCAGCCCAGGTTGCGTTTTGTGTGCTTGTGCTTTTCTTGGCCGGACTTTTCATGGCGTCCTCAAACCGGCTTTCGCATCAACCCACGGGATTCTCGGCCGAACGCCTTCTCGCGCTGGAGACTGTGACCGCAAAGCCGGTGCCGGACGTTCTTTGGAACCAAGTGGCCGAGCGCCTGGGGACAGTTCCGGGAGTCGAGGCGACTGCCATCTGCGAGTGGCCGCTGATGACCGGAGCCAGTTGGAGCGGTTTCATTTCAGTCAATGGCGCCGCGCCACCTGCCGTCGAATCTTACTTCCTCAACGTCTCTCCGGAATGGCGGGCAATAATGAAAATTCCTCTGCTCCAGGGCCGGGATCTTCGTTCCGGCGATATGCAAGCGACCGCAGCCTTGGTCAATCAGGCATTCGTCCATCAATATCTGGCCGGCGGCAGCGCTGTCGGCCGGAGGTTCGACGAAGTGCTGGGCGAAGGCCAGAGCGTTCATTACCAAATCGTCGGCGTAGTCGGCGATTCCCGATATCGCGACATGCGCGAGCCGATGCAACCCGCTGCCTACTTTCCGTTCCAAGGCAATTACGGCCGCGCGACATTTTTGATCCGTACCACGGACGCGAACGCGCTCGCGCTGGCATCTGCTCTTCGTGCGGCTGTACCTGCTGCGCATGCTGGTTTTCGGGTGAGCAACATCCGGACACAGACGGCGCTCATCGAGCGGCACTCAGCGCGCGAGCGGTTGCTGTCTTTACTCTCGCTGTTTTTCGCAGCGGTGGCCCTGTTATTGGCCGGAGTCGGTCTGTACGGCGTTCTCGATTATTCGGTGCTCCAGCGGCAGCGCGAAATCGGCATTCGGATGGCGATTGGCGCGAGATCCGCCGTCATCGCACGCGGCCTAATCGTAAGTCTGCTTGCACTCGTGATGATCGGATGCCTGATCGGCATTTTTGTTGGATTCGCAGCGGCCCGATACATCGAGAGCCTGCTGTTCGCGGTCAAAGCGACGGATGTCGCGATGCTCGCGCTGCCCATGTTCACGATCCTCTCAGTGGCGCTTCTCGCCGCCTTACCGGCCATTGTGCGGGCAGTCCGGATTGACCCGGTTTCGTTGCTGCGTTTGGAATAGACGCTCGGACTTCACGCGCAACTTTCACACGCACCCGACGTAGTTTGCTAATCTAGATCCTTAGCCGCCCGAATGCCCGCTCGAATGAGCGAAAGCTTCATCCTGCAGACCTATCCGTTTCGGGAAGCTGACCTGGTCGTCAGTTTCTTCACGCGCGATCAGGGCAAATTGAGGGGGGTGGCGCGGAGAGCCCGCCGGCCCAAAAGCACTTACGGTTCGGGCCTGGAGCGGTTGTCGCACGCTACGGTCTCTTATTATCAAAAGGAGAATCGCGAGCTGGTTAGCCTGAATTCTTGTGAACTGCTCCATTCGCAGTTCATTCTGGCTTCAAACTACGAATCGAGCGTCGCCCTGGATTACCTGGCCGAAATCACCGAACAATTGCTGCCACCCAACGAAACCAACGAGCGCCACTTCCGTCTGCTGATCGCAGTACTGGATTATCTGCGCGCGCAAGGCAACCATTTCACTGCCGCCACGTACTTCGCGTTGTGGTCGGTTCGCCTCGCGGGATTGCTTCCCGATCTGCGCCTGACGCCAAACTCGCAAGCCATCGCGGAAGAAATGTTGCTCTCACCGATCCATCAACTTTCTCCGAGGGACTGGACCAAAGAAACGGCCCGTGACCTTCGCCGCCTCTTGAATCGCCTGATCGAACAACACGTAGAACGAAACCTCCACACACCAAGAATCCTGGAGGCGTTATGAGCGCGTCTCAGCCCCTATCCTTCCAAGAGACCATCTTCCGCCTGAAACAATACTGGTCCGAGCGCGGATGCATTATTCAAGAACCGTACGATCTCGAAGTCGGCGCAGGCACGATGGCTCCCGAAACATTCCTGCGCGTTCTTGGACCGAAACCCTATCGCGTCGCTTACGTGCAGCCCAGCCGCCGGCCTGCGGACGGACGTTACGGCGA
>DATGIH010000032.1:0-8509 GCA_035295865.1 Bryobacteraceae bacterium | reverse complement strand
GGGCTCGGCGGCGGCGCGACCGAAACTTCCGCCGGACGCAGCGCGCGCAGTTCCTGAACGGCTTGCTCGAGCGCGTAGACACGTCGTGTCAACAGGACCGGCGTCTGGTCGCCCGAGACCACGTCCAGCCTGTGCTGGATGTCGTCCATTTTGTGGGACAGCACCAACCAGCGCACAAAAAGGGTAATCAAAACCACGCCTAGCAGGAACGGTTCCATGACATGCTCCTTTGGATTTCGCTGATGATTACTGCGCCACCGGAGAGCCGGCTGCCAACTGCTGCGCTCGGGCTTTCACGCCCATGAGATCGAGCTTGCCGGTGCCGAGCGTGGGCAGCGCATCCACTTGATAGAAGTTTTCGCGCTTTGGCACCCAGAGTTTGGGCAGATCGGTTTCCGATAACCGTTGCCACAGCTCGAGCGGCGTCATATCGGCGCGCGTGTAAAGTGCAACAAGACGCTCGCCACGTTGCTCGTCCGGAATTCCTGTTACCGCGCAGCCATATTCGCCGATGATGCCGTAGATGGATTCTTCCACCTTCAAGTGCGGCACCATCTCGCCCGCGATTTTGCTGAAGCGTGCAAGACGATCCGTAATGCGGAGGAATCCCTCGTCATCGATCGCGCCGATGTCGCCCGTGATGTACCAACCGTCGCGCAAGGCATCCGCAGTCCGTTCGGCTTGATTCAAATAGCCAAGCATCCGGTTGGGACCTTTCACCAAAACTAAGCCTTCGGAATCCGGCGGAAGTGGTTCCATGGTTGCCGGATTCACGATCTTCACCGCGATCCCAGGCAGCGGTTGGCCCACGGTGCCAGGTTTATTGCCGGTTTGACTGTCGCGGCCAGCTTCAAAGTTGGGACCGTTCACAGCAACCACCGGGGACATTTCCGTGCAACCGTAGCCTTCGAGCAGTTCCAGTCCGAATTTTTCTTGGAACGCAGTGGCAACGGATTCGCGCAGCTTCTCGGCGCCTACTAGAACAAAACGGAGGCTCGAGAACTGTTCGGCCGTGCATTTGCGCGTGTAGCTGGAATAGAAAGTCGGCGTCGAAACCAGAAGTGTCCCGCGATGTTTCGCGACGATCTCGCCGATTTTGGCTGCTTCCGTGGGATTCGTGTGATAAGCCGCGCCGCATCCGCTGATCAAAGGCAGCCAGATTGTCACGGTGAATCCGAACGAGTGGAAGAACGGCAGGACACCGACCACGACGTCATGATCGTCGATCCAGAACACCTGTGCCATGGCCTGGATATTCGAGAGAATGTTGTGATGCGACAGCATCACGCCTTTAGGAACGCCCGAGCTGCCGCTGGAAAAGATCACGGTGGCGAGCGAATCCGTGCTGCGCTTTTCCTTCGATGCCAGCCAGCGAGCCGGCAGCAATCGCGCGGCCACGAGAGCGCCAAATTTGTCGAATCCGGTCATGTGGCCCATCACGTCTTCGAGATAAACCATTCCGTCCATGGCTTCGAGCTTGGCTTTCGCGAGAAAAATCTTCGAAGTGAGAATGGTCCGGATTCCGCACTGTTCCACGGCAGACGCCATCGATTCGCGCCCAGCCGTGAAGTTCAGGTTCACGGGAACTTTGCCGGAAATCATGGTTCCGGCGTTGGCGAGCGCTCCGCCGACCGAAGAGGGCAGCAGAATACCGATCATTTTTTCGGACGAGCGGTGCTTGCGAATCCAGTTCGCGACAAGCAAACTGCCGGTGAGCGCGCGTCCGTAGGTCAACACGCGCCCGCTGGAATCGGCCATCGAGAATTTGCGCCAATTCTTTTTAGCGGTGCGGATAAAGCGTAAGTCGAGCAGGTCGCGCCGGCTGCGGGAATATGCGGCGGCGTGGCTGCCCAGTTCCTGGATCGCTTGCCGTACATCATGCGCCGACGACGATGCCGGCAGCGGAGATCCGAACGAAACGGTGACGGGATAAGGAATCCGTTTGGGCCACTTCCACAAGAATCGGCCGCGCTCGAAACTGAAGATGCTGCCCCACAGGCGATCCAGATGCACCGGGATCACCGGAACGTCGAGGCCATCCACGATCTTTTCGAGTCCGCGCCTAAAGGGGAGAAGATTGCCGGTGCGGCTGATGGCGCCTTCGGCGAAGATGCAGACCATGTGGCCTTCTTCGAGTTCCTTGCGCGCGGCCCGGATGGAGGCGACGACATCGCGCGGGCCGCCAGTGCCGACCGGAATCGCTTTCGCCAGCTTGAAAAACCAGTTGATGACCTTCAGTTCGTAATAAGGCTTCCATACCATGAAGCGGATGAAGCGCTGGATGCAGGCGTTGATCAGAAATCCGTCGATGTGCGACATGTGGTTCGCAACCAGCAGCGCGGGTCCGCGAAACGGCACGTTTTCCTGGCCAACGATGCGGATTTTGAACAGCGTATGGGTGGTCATCCACATCACGAATCGCACCAGGAATTCGGGCACGACGCTCACGATGTAGATCGACGAAACCAATGTCACGATACCGAAGATCAGCATCAACTTGTCGGGCGTAAAATGCAGTTTGTCGTGTAGTCCGGTGAGCGCTCCGGACGCGAGCAGCAGACCGACGGTGTTGTAGAAATTGTTGGTCGCGATGATGCGGCCTTTTTCGTGGCTTTCGCTGCGCTGCTGCAGGTAGGCGTTGAGCGGAACGATGAACAGTCCGCTTGCGACGCCCAGGAGCGACAAAGAAATGACCGAAAGCATGTAAGAGCCACGCGACGCGTAGAGCATGATACAGAAGATCCCCATGAAGATGGCGCCGAGCGGTACCAGGCCCAACTCCACTTTGTTGCCGGAGAGCCGTCCGGCCAACATGCTGCCGACGCCGATGCCGATCGCGAGCGCGGTGACCAACAGTCCGACCTTCAAATCGGTTTCCTTCAGTACGTCGCTGCCGAAAAGGAAAAGATCCATTTGGAATAACGCGCCGAGGAACCAGAAGTAAGAGATGCCGAGCACTGTAAGCGTCAGCGGACGCTCCTTGAGCAGGTGCTTGGTTCCGATCCACACCTCGGCGAACGGATTTTTCTGAAACGGCGCGTGCGTGCCGGATGGCGGAACGCGCGTGATCTTGAGGCTGGTGAGGAATCCGGCGACCGCAACCGCGAGCGTGACCACGCCCATCTTCCACGGTTCGTTCTTCCATGCCGCGAACAGGAACGATCCGATGGAGGTGCCAAGCACGATCGCGACGAAGGTGCTCATTTCGAGCAATCCGTTGGCGCGCGAGAGGTCTTTATCCGGGAGCATTTCGGGCACGATGCCGTATTTGGCCGGACTGAAGATGGTGGAATGCAGGGCCATCAAAAACAGGACGACGAGCATCAGCTCGATCCGCGTGGAAAAGAACGCGGCGAAGCCAAGCGTCATCACGAAGATTTCGAAAATTTTGACCGAGATCAGGACTTTGCGCTTCGAAACCACGTCCGCCAAATGTCCGGAGTATCCGGAGAACAGCAGGAAGGGCACAACGAAAACCACTCCAGCCAGCGAAAGATACATGCTGCTGGGCTGGCCCGAATTCGCGGCGACGTGCACGGCTCGCATGGAGACCAGGATTTTATAAACGTTGTCATTGAACGCGCCGAGGAATTGGGTCCAGAGGAAAGAATGAAAGCCGGCGTTCTTCAGCAGATCCTTGAAGCTGTTCTGTTGCATGACGTGCTCCTTTTGATTCGTCCTTGCTTACAGCCTCCATAAGGGCACGGCGGTTGCCGTGACTCTCCGCTTATATTTCAATCGTTTAGCCGTTAGCGAATCCTTTGATCTGTACATTATATGCTCGTATATGTACACTAAATGTACATAGGTGGGTTTCCTCTCCGCAGTCGAGCATCGATTCTTATCCGCAGTATCTCAGCTAGCATACTCGAATCCATTCCTCGCCGAACGCGCCGAATTTGAACGCGCGGCTCTTGGGTCAGATTACGAAGGTGAAGAGGTATGGAGTCTACCTGTCAGCGATCCGGAACGGCCGCGCGCCAACGTGTGGCGGATCAACGAGCGGCTAGTACCGCTCACGGAGGATCTCCGCGCTCGACTGCACGACGCAAGCGAGCCAGATCTCCTGCTCTACGAAGACGCGATTATCCATCTGCTCTACAATCGCTACTATCCGAAGTTCGTTGAAAACAGCGGGAATTTTTATCGGGATTTTCTGCGGGACTGGAAATACTTTTTTCCGGAGCAGATTCGCTTTCCCAGCCAGCACGAGCCGGCGCATACTTTCGCGTGTTACCGGCAGATCCAACGCGCTTTCGAGCAAATCTTCACGGCGATTCTAGGCGGATCGCGGCCGGCGGCCCGGCTGCGCGCGGCGATTTGGCAATCCATCTTCACGCACGATATGCGGCGCTACCGGCGAACGTTGTATCAACGGATGGGCGATTTCTCCACGTTGATCACCGGCCCTTCGGGGAGCGGAAAAGAGCTGGCGGCGCAGGCGGTGGCGAAATCACGCTACATCCCGTTCGATGAGCGCAAGCTCGCATTCGCGGGCGACTCAGCGCTGTTTTTCCCAATCAACATTTCCGCGCTGTCGCCCACGCTTGTGGAATCGGAACTTTTCGGGCACCGGCGCGGATCGTTCACCGGCGCGATCGGCGACCGGAAGGGCTGGCTAGAAACGTGCCCGCCGCTCGGATCGGTTTTTCTGGATGAACTGGGCGATCTGGATCCGGCGATTCAAGTGAAGCTGCTGCGCGTGATCGAAACCCGGACATTCCATTTGGTGGGCGATACGGCGGCCCAGCGATTCCAAGGCAAGCTGATTGCGGCGACCAATCGCGACTTGGCCGCAGATATAAGGAATGGACGCTTCCGCGAAGATCTCTACTATCGGCTTTGTTCGGACCAGATCGCCACGCCATCGCTCGCCGAACAACTGGCCGATTCGCCGCAAGTGCTCGGTGAGCTGGTCACGCATGTCGCACGACGGATCGCGGGCGCCGAGGGTGAAGAACTGGCCGGTGAAGTGGTCCGCTGGATCGAAGAGAATCTGGAACCCGGTTATGCATGGCCTGGAAATTATCGCGAGCTGGAGCAGTGCGTGCGAAACGTACTGATCCGGCGCGATTATCGGCCGTCGCGCGCCGCGGCGGTGTCGAATCCTATGGAGCAGTTCGCCGCCGATTTGCAAAGCGGCCGTTTGACTGCAGATCAAGCGCTTTCACGCTACGTGACCATCGTGTACAAACAAACCGGCAGCTATGAAGAAACCGCGCGGCGGCTCGAAATGGATCGCCGAACGGTGAAGAGCAAAGTCGATCGCGAATTTTTGGCGCGCTGCTAGGGCGGTACACTGGCTCCGTGCGCACCATCATCGAGCCGTTTCGCATCAAAAGCGTCGAGCCATTACGCCACACCACGCCGGAGCAACGCGAGGAAATCCTGCATGCTGCCGGCTACAACCTGTTCCAGGTTCGCTCGAACGACATCCTGATCGATCTGCTGACGGATTCGGGAACCAGCGCGATGTCCACCGAGCAGTGGGCGGCGATGATGCGAGGCGACGAATCGTACGCGGGCAGTCCGAGTTTTTACCGGTTTGAAGCAGCGGTGCGCGAGCTCACCGGATTCAAACACGTGATTCCGACGCATCAAGGGCGTGCCGCCGAGCGTATCTTGTTCTCGATTCTCTGCAAGCCGGGGCAAACAGTTCCGAACAATACGCACTTCGATACCACGCGCGCGAATGTGGAATTCAATGGCGCCCGCGCGCTGGATCTGCCGTTTCCCGCGGCGCGCGACACGCAGGCACGGCTTCCGTTCAAGGGCAACATCGACGTGGAGGCATTGGAGAAACTTCTGGAATCGGAAGGTCCGGCGAAGATCCCGCTGGTGATGATCACGGTCACCAACAATTCGGGCGGAGGACAGCCCGTGTCGATGGCGAATATCGAGGCTGTCCGGAAAATCGCTACGCGCTACAAAGTTCCGCTTTATCTGGATGCCTGCCGGTTTGCCGAGAACGCCTGGTTCATCAAGCGCGATGAGCCCGGGTATTCGGATATGTCGCCGCGCGAGATTGCACGAAAGATGTTTTCCCTCGCCGATGGTTGTACGTTTTCAGCGAAGAAAGACGCGTTCGCCAACATCGGCGGATTCCTGTGCACCAACGACAGCGCGCTGGCCGAGCAGCAGAAGAATATCCTAATCCTGACCGAAGGATTTCCGACGTACGGCGGCCTGGCCGGGCGCGACCTGGAAGCGATCGCGGTTGGATTGGAAGAAGTGCTGCAGCCCGAGTATCTGGAGTATCGCATCGCATCCACGGCCTATTTGGGCCGGCACATCGCCGATCATGGCGTCCCGATTGTCGAGCCGCCCGGCGGTCACGCCATTTATATCGATGCGGGGCGCATGCTGCCGCACATTCCGCGCGCGCAGTTTCCCGGCCAAGCGCTGGCGGTGGAGATGTACCGGCATGCGGGCGTACGGTCGGTGGAGATCGGGTCCGTTATGTTCGGCGGCGAAGCGCAACATGAACTGCTGCGCCTGGCGATCCCGCGCCGGGTGTACACGCAGAGTCACGTGGATTATCTGGTGGAAGCGATTCTCGAAGTAAACCAGCGGAAAAATCAAATTCGAGGATTCGAAATCGTGTCGCAGCCGCAATTCTTACGGCATTTCACCGCACGGTTCCGGCCGGTATGATTTAGGGACATGGACGACCTTTCCTACATCCGGCCGCCTGCCGCGCTAGCGCGCATTTTGAAACGATCGGCCGAGATTGGCTTCGAAATGGCTTCCGAAGACCGCACGGGCGCTCTGCTGCGCACGCTGGCGGCATCCAAGCCCGGCGGACGATTTCTGGAGTTGGGCACGGGCACCGGAGTTGCGACGGCGTGGGTGTTGGATGGGATGGATGAAACGTCGGAGCTATTCAGCATCGACATCAATCCGGATTTTCAAGCTTCGGCGAATGAGGCTCTCGGCCAGGATGGAAGGCTGACGCTTATTGCCGAGGATGCCGTGACGTTTTTGAAGCGGCAACCGGCGGCGAGTTTCGATTTTGTTTTCGCGGATGCGATGCGCGGCAAGTACGAGGATTTGGATGATGCGTTGCGCGTGGTCCGTCTCGGCGGGTTCTATGTGATCGACGATATGCTTCCGCAATCGAATTGGCCGGAGGGGCATGCGGCGCGTGTGTTGGCGTTGCTTGAGACGCTGGCCGCGCACGCGGAATTCGAGATTGCGCCGATGGCGTGGGCGAGCGGCGTGGTGGTGGCGGTTCGCACGGGAACCAGCGCATCGGCTACGATTCCAATATGACCACAGGGCGCGAGATCCGCTGCTTCGACTACGTCAATCATCCCTATGAGCAGGTTCGCGATGCATTGGTGAAGGACGCGCCCACGGTCTTTCAGGCTGCCACGAAAGCGGCGGCGTCGCGCGCGAACTCGGTGGCTTCAGAGCTGCGCGTAAATATCGCGGGCGTGGCCGTGGCGACGGATATCGCGATTACGGTGAAGAAAGTCGAAGAGAAGATGTCGGAAACGGCATCGACACCGGTTACGCGCCTGCAGCTCGAATGGGAAGCCGCGAATCGGCCGCATCTGTTTCCCTTCATGAAAGCTGAGCTCGATATTTATGCGTTGACGTCCACGGAAACGCAGCTCGATTTCTTCGGCGTTTACGAAGCCCCGCTGGGAGCGGTAGGAAAGGCTTTGAACGCGATGGCCGGACACAGCATCGCGGAGGCGGCGGTGCATCGCTTCGTGAACGACGTCGCGGGATACCTGAGAACAGCGTTGCCGGCTTAAACGGCCCGGTGCATTGCTCACCCTTTGCCTTTCGCCACGTCTTGCAAATGTGCAATACCAGCTCACTGTTAACGGCCAAAAGCGTGTCGTCAACGCAATGCCCGAAATGCCGCTGCTGTGGGTGCTGCGCGATCTGCTGCACTTGACGGGAACCAAGTACGGCTGTGGCGCGGGGGTGTGCGGCGCCTGCACCGTTCACCAAGGCAGGGCGGCGGTGCGATCGTGCCAGATTCCGATTTCACAAGCGGCCGGTAACAGCTACGTCACGATTGAAGGCCTGGCCGCCAATGGACCGCATCCGTGCCAACAGGCGTGGGTCGACGAGGATGTTTCCCAGTGCGGTTATTGCCAGGCGGGAATGATCATGACGGCGGCGGCTTTGTTGCAGGAGAAACCCGCACCTACAGACGCGGATATCGATCAAGCAATGGCCAATTCGGTTTGCCGCTGCGGAACCTATGGAAGAATGCGCCGCGCTATCCATCGCGCGGCCAACGCACGGGAGACCGCATGAAAGCGACACGACGCGCGTTTCTCGAGAGTGGTTCCGGACTTGCGCTCGCGTTCTGTTTGCCGGAAATCCTAAAACCAGCCGAGAGCGCCGCGTTCGAACCCAATGCGTTCATCCGAATCATGCCGGATGACACGATCACTTTGTGGGTCTCGCGTTCGGAAATGGGGCAGGGAGTCCGCACGAATCTGCCGGCAGCGATTGCCGAAGAGTTGGAGGTGGAGCTTGCGAGTGT
>DATGIH010000031.1:0-24173 GCA_035295865.1 Bryobacteraceae bacterium | reverse complement strand
CCAGAAGCTCGCCGAGCCCGAGTTCGGCGCAGATTTCTTCGGCTTCCGCGAGCTCGCGCGGGCCGATGAACCCGCGGCGGCCCATGAACAAATTGAACGCAAATGTTTCGGCGAGCACGTGATTCTCGTGGAACTGCGGCGCGGCGGCGATGAAGGTGCGCCAGGCATCCGCGCCGGCGGTTCGTCGATCGACGCCGTTCATCAACAAGCGGCCGGAGTTGGGTTCGCGGAGTCCGGCGAGGATTGCGACGAGCGTGGATTTTCCGCCGCCGGATGGCCCTTCGAGAACCAGGCGATCGCCGGATGCGATTTGGAATGTGGCGCCGCTTAGGACGGGGGCGGTACGGTCGTTATAGCGGAAGACTAGATCTTCGGCATCGACTAAAAGAGAACCCGGCGCGGCGCTCGCTCCCTTGCGGTCGCGGTTCGGTTTGGTGGCGTGAAAGAGGACGGTTACTCGCTGCCAGGCGACTGCGGCGCCTGCGATTTGCCAGGCACCGGCGGCCAGTCGTTTGAAGGCGCGGAACGCGAGCAGCATTCCGCCGACGGCGATTGCGATTTTGGATGGCGAGTTTGCGCCGGCGGCGAATGCGGGGATCAGGGCGACGAGTCCGATTACGAGCCAACCGCGTGGAACGATTGCGAGGAGTGCCGTGGTGGAACTGTCCATGGATTTGGAAGATTCCAGATAGCGCGCGAGCGCTTCGTCTTCGCCATCGTGCCAGCGATCGGGCGGGAGCTGCGCGAGGCGGGTGCGATGGCCAACCATGCTCTCCACCAGATCGTGCGTCATGTTGAGACGATCGGTGGTCCACGCTCGATTGCGATTGTAGTAGCGCCAGGCGATTGCAGCGGTAACTGCGAGCCAGACAACTAAAAGCGTTGATTGCAGCGCGCCTCCCGCACCTTTCGCGAGGACGAAGATGGAAATTACCAGCTCGATCCCTGCGACCAGGCCCAGGAATCCACCGCTCAGTGCGAGCGACTCGACAGCCTCCGTTTCGATAACTCGTCCGAGCAGTTGTCCGGCGCCCTGGTGGCGGATGCTGTCGGGATCCAGACTGAGCGCTCCGGCGAAGAGCCGCTGTTTCAGCCGCGCGCCGGTTGAAATTGCGATTCTGCCCTGCAGCCAAGTGATAAGAACGCGCAGCGGCACGATCGTGATCAGGAGGAGCGCCCAGAGCCACAACCAGCTTTGGTCCGCACTGCCTTGTAGAACATTTGCGCCGACCACCCACCAGGCGAGGATCCAGAGAATGTATTGGATCGAATGCGCTGCGCCAAGCGCGGCCAGTCGCTGTGGGACGCGGACTTGCTTGAGTTGTTGCCAGAAGTTTGCGCTCGGTGGGAGGCGAACCAGCCAAATTCCGCGGATCAGTTTGCTCGACAGTTGTTCGCGCAGGAGCGCGTTGCGGATGCGTTCCGTGGATGGAATTTTGGCTCGAGTGAGTAATGCGTCGATTTGTTGAACGACCGGAGCTTCGATGTCCGCGCAGAGTTCTGCGCGGATGGCTGAGGCATTCATGCCCACCCGTTTTCCGGTTGGAGTCAGAATGCGTGCCCTACTTAGCGCTAGATATCCCGAGCCCATGTCGATCACGGCCGGGCCCATGTTTGGAAGCTGCGATTCCAGGTCTGGGTACGGAGTCTCTACGGGTTGAATATCGACATCGGATCCGCCTAGCGCCCGGAGGGCTTCGTCGAAACTGGATTTCGGCCAGAGATATTCATTCATTGGCCGGACACCTTGCCTTCCTCTAACTTCAGATGACGCCAGCCGGTGCTGGCCCAGAGTTCTTCGCGGATGGAGCGTTCCGCTTCGAGGAGGCTGCGGTAGCGCGAGTCGAGTTGATGCGGAGGGCCATCTTGGATTATGCGGCCATCTTCGACCACGAGGACCCGGGGGAACGACAGAGTTTCTGAGATGTCGTGTGAGATGGAAAGCAAGGTCGCATCTTTCCAGAATTCGCGCGCGCGGGCTAGCAAGGTTTTGCGCTGCTCGATGTCGAGGCCGCGGAATGGTTCGTCGAGAATTACTAGCCGAACGTTCGGACGCAGCAGCGCGCGGCCGAAGCGGACTCGCTGGCCTTCGCCGCCCGATACTAATCCGCCGCTTTCGCCGAGTGGCGTCTCCAAGCCTTGCGGGAGTCGTTCGAGAATGCGGCGGAGATCGGCTGCGTCGATTGCTTCGTTGATCGACATGCGCGCGGCGGAGGGCAGTCCGTATTCGAGATTCTCTTGGAGAGGGCGATTCCAGATTTGAACGGCTGGGTCCACCCACGCGATGTGCGGACGCAGAGCTTCGACCTCCAATTCCTGGCCATCCAGAAGGATTCGTCCGCTGGAGGGGCGATGCCATCCGAGCAAAGTTCCGACCAGGCTGGATTTTCCGGCGCCGGAGGGTCCAACGATGGCGATGTGTTCGCCGGGTTCGATCCTGAGATTGATTTCTTCCAGAACGCGATGACCTGCGGCAGTGACGCTGACGTTTTCAAATTTGAGGGACACTGGTCCCGCGGCTGGCGCGGGCGACGGCACGTGAGGAGATGGCGTTTGATCGAGCGCGCCGAGCGGTTCGAGCAAACGAAGTGTGGCGTTGCGATAGGACGGATACTGCCACGCGATGAGCGCGACTTCTTGTCCGAGCGCCGGAAGATTCAGCGCCCAGTAAACAAGCAACAGCACGATGCCGGATTCGCCCGCGCTGTGAAGGTGAGAAGCGAGGAGCCAGATGGCGAATCCGAATCCGGAGAGGAATTGCAGAGCTTCGAGCGAGATGACGGTGCGCTGGAGGTTGAATCCGGCGCGGGCCCACTCCGAGAGCAGGCTTTCGTGCTCGCGCCGGACGGCCGGCTGCCCACCGTGGGTGTGGATGGCGACGAGTCCGAGCAAGGCGTCCAGATAAAAATGACTGAGTGCGCCGGAGTGCGTGCGGAGCCGGAGATCGCGCTCGATCAAGAGCGGCTGCGAGAGGATCGGGATGGCGATGGCGGCGAATGCCGCGAGCAGCGCGATGGGAGCGAGCGATGCATCGAGGACAATGATGCCGGCGGTGGTGAAAACGATTTCGAATCCGTAGCGCAGCAGTTGGCCGCCGAGCTCGGGCAAGCGTCGGATTTGATGAATGCTGTGACTGCGCTCGGCCATGTCGGATTTGAGGCGGCTTTGGAAATAGCGGTCGCCCAGGCGCGGGATTTTGTTGAGGAAAGCCAGGCGGAGGCGGATTTCCAGGTGCCGGCCGAGTTTGAGGAGGCTCGATACGAGCGGGATTTCGAGCAAAAGAAGAGCGGTGGAGAAAACGATCAGCGCGATCAGGAAGACGCGATTGGCGTCGAGGATCGCACGGAAGAGTATGGCTTCGGCGATTACGGCGGCGCTGGAAAGTGCGAGCGCTAAGGCGATGGTTGTGGGGGTGAAGATGCCGTCGGATTTCAAGAGCTTAAGTAATTCGCGGCCGGGTTGCGGATTGGGTTGAGTTAGGGCTGCGGCTAGTTCGGGAGATTGGGGTAGCGCTCCCTGGCGGTCGCGGTTCGGTACGGGAATCGAGGCGCGGACCAGGACTGCGCCGCGGAGCTGAAGCTGGTTCGGATCATCCGTGGGCTGGACCGACCAGTAGTGTTCGGGAATGGCGGTATCGTCTTCGAGAAAGCTTGCGAGGAGTTCGGGAGCGGCGAGAGATTCCATCATCCGAACGGCGGCGTCGAGTGCCGCGATTTTTCTCCAGCCGGGATCGGCGATGGCGGCGTCGAGAAATGTGGCTGGGATTTTTTGGCGCGCGAGGCGAGTACGGAGTGGATTTAGAAAATCGTCCGATCCGGCGTATTCGCGCCAGTCTTCGACCGGCACGGACATCTTATGAACGTAGAGCTGTTTCAGGAATTGATCGCGCGGGACGAAGCGGCGTCCCGCGGCGGGATCCATGATCTGGACGTATCGGCCATGGGTTCGCCACACAACGACAAAATGCGTAATGCCGTTGGGCTGCACGACGACGGCGATGGCGGGAAGCGCGCGCGATTCGGGGAGCAACACGTGATCGGCCGGGATCATGATTTGCTCCGCTTGGATGCCAAGTTGATTGGCGACGGCTTCGAGAGTGTCGATGGAGGTGCCGTCGACATCGGTCTGGCAGGCTTCGCGCAGGCGTCCGTAGTGGACGTTAACGCCGAGACCTTCGAGGAGACATTTGAGCGCGGCGGGTCCGCAGTCCATGTTGGAGGTCTGGACCACTTCAGGAACAAAGAAGCGCGCGTTCATCTGAGGAGGGAGCGGATGAGAAGCGCGGCGGGGGAGACGCGTCCGGATGCGACCTCAATGGTGGCGTGGGAGGGGAGCGGTGGTTGGATGGTGGCGGGGACGTCGAAGATTAGCAGGTGAGTGATATACGGCGTCATCGATAACCGGTAGCCAAAGACGCGGGCGCGAATGGTTTGGCCTTCGGATCGAAGCTGGGCCGGCGTACCGGATTTTGGGAAAGGAACGACAGCGCGAAGGTCTGTTGTGGCGACGCGATGCGGGCCGGACCATTGGAGCGACGCGTTTTGGACGATTTCGGAATAATCCGGGATGCTGGGGGTGAGGAACCACCACGTCCAGGCAGCGAGGATGGCGATTGCGAAAAACAAACCCAGTTTTGGCAAGCGGAAATTATCGCCGTCCAGGGCGCGGAGGGTGCGGGCGAAGGCGATCTGGCCGGTCATGAGCGGATGTGACGCGTCCAGGGATAAGCTGCATTATCGCTAGGTTGGGGGCGACACCTCGCCGCACGAACGGATGATTTTTCAGGGTGCCCAGGTTGGATTGCATTGCCGATGATAGAGAGAGCGGGTCGCACGGTTTTCGCCCTAATAGAGTGTAGCGCGGCGAGTCAAGAATGTTTCATCGCAGGCGGAACTTCATCGGAAGGAACTAAGAATACGAGTCGCGGGTGAAATGCGGTTCGTCTCGACATCAATCAGTGCATCCTGAGGTAGAGGTGGATAAAGCGTGGAGTAAACGTGGAGCATTATGAATCGGACGTCGTGGGCGAGAAACCCAACATGCTCGACCCGAGCAGCAAGGACTCGGCCTTCCGTATGAAGCTGTACGGCCTGGCCCATGTCGATTTCTGGTGCTTCCGGGAAAACTGCTATGGCGACTTGATGGGGACCGTACCACGTGAGGGTTCCTTCGGCATGTCCGCCGAAATTCGAAACACTGGGGGTGAGGAACCACCACGTCCAGGCGGCGAGGATGGCGATTGCGAAAAACAAACCCAGTTTCGGGAAGCGGAAACTATCGGCGTCCAGGGCGCGGAGGGTTCGGGCGAAGGCGATCTGGCCGGTCATTTTTGTTTTCGGCGCATCTCGTGTTTTTTGTGTCGGGAGGTGGGGTTCCGGTAACCGGCTGTATTTTTGGGAGGTTGCGGGCGAATTTCCATCGCGCCGACGCATGTTTTTTTGCGATGCGTCATGCCGATTTCGCTGTCGAAGGTGAAGAGAGCCGTTCGCACGGTTTTCGCCCTAATTGAGTGTAGCGCGGCGCGTCAAGAGGAGCGGCTTTTGTATGGGCGAAACGTGCTGATTCTGTTGGATCGGTTACCTTGTGACCGGCTGCTCAAACGAATCCGGAATTGGCGCGTCTGTTCTGGTTATGCATACGCTTCGAGTCTCTCTCGCTCTCGTTTTCGCAGGAGCGGCCTTCGCCCAATTTCCGGGCTTGACGCTTCCGCCCAGTGGCAACAATCAAAAAGCGACCGTGATCCAATATATAGGTCCGGTGCGCGTGGCGATCGATTATTCCAGCCCCGCCGTGCATGGTCCGGATGGCAAGGACCGGCGCGGGGAGATCTGGGGCAAGCTGGTTCCGTACGGATTGTCGACCTCGCCGTTCGGAAACGGCAAGCCGGATCCGTGGCGCGCGGGGGCGAATGAGAACACCGTGTTCTCCGTATCGAACGATGTGCTGATCGAAGGCAAGCCGCTCGCGGCCGGACGTTACGGGTTGCACATGATCCCGGGCGAGAGCGAATGGACGGTGATCTTTTCCAAGAACTCGACGGCCTGGGGCAGCTTCTTCTATGAGGAGAGCGACGACGCGCTGCGCGTGACGGTGAAGCCGCACAAGAGCGAGTATCGCGAGTACCTGGCGTACGAGTTTCCGGTACGAAAACCGACGGTCGCGACCGCTGAGCTGCAGTGGGAAGAGCTGGCGGTGCCGTTTAATATCCAGGTGGAAAATGCGGATGACATTTACGTGTCGAAGCTGCGGCACGAGTTGAACTCGGTGCCGGGATTCATGTATGAAGGCTTCAACGCAGCGGCGCAATACACGCTGCAATCCGGAAAGAACCTGGAGCAAGGATTGAAGTGGGCGGATCAAGCGATCGGGCAGCCGTTCATCGGGCAGAAGAATTTCACGACGCTGAGTACGAAGGCGCAGATTCTGGCCAAGATGGGCAAGCCGGAAGAGGCGAAAGCGATGATGGATGAAGCGATCCACAATCCGGCAACGACGGCGCTCGAGATCCATACGTACGGGCGGACACTGATCCAGATGAAGCAGAACGCCGAGGCGCTGAAGGTGTTCCAGTATAATGCGGAGCGCAATGGCGATGCATGGCCGGTGCACGTGGGATTGATGCGCGGGTACGCGGCGAACGGCGATCTGGCGAAGGCGCTGGAGCACGCGAAGAAGGCGGCGGCGCAGGCTCCGGACGATTTGAATAAGAAGAATTTGGAGGCGCTGGTGAAGAAGTTGGAGGATGGGAAGAATATCGAGTAGTTTTCAGTGGACGATAGCAGCGGGCCGAGGGCCGATACTCCGAGCGGCGTCGGCCACTGCCTCATTGAATACGTCATGGCCGAACTTCCGGTTGGCCGCTGCCATGCTGAAGGCGTTGTATCCGTTGGCGTAGCTCACCAACGATTGGGAAACAATGCAGCCTGCGACGACGCGCTCCTCAATTCCGTAGCGCTGCTGTAAGAGACGAATGTATGCAGGACGCCAGCGGGCGGGGAGTCCCATGGTCAAGATCCTGTAATGACCGTGGGCTACGTCGACGCGGGCGGCCAGGTCGCCGCGAACACGCGCCGAACAGTTCCATAGCGGCATTCCGGCGATAAGACAGGCGAGAGCGAAGATTACGGATACTTCCGGTATTTGTGATCGAGAGCAATCACGTTTGCCCCTCGCCTATAGTGACGCGGAAGAATCTAGAGCCGTTGGTGAAGAAGTTAGAGGATGGGAAGAATATTGACTTGTTGACGGCGAGTTATTCCGCGCGGATCCACGCGGCGGAGGCGGTGCAGTAGTTCGTGCCGGGCGATTTGTGCAAACCAGTGATGGTGGCGCTGGACCCGGCACGGGTAATGTCCGGAAGCACGGGAGCGGTTTCAAAAAGCCCCGTGGCGATTTGGCGGCCTGCGTGGGAGTCTTTCACAATCAGGCCGACCGATTCGAGCTCGCAGCCGAGATTGGGAGTAACGCGGATTCCCGAGCGCGGATCGTTTCCATAATCAGGGACCAAATTCAATAAATCCGGCGCAGCGACGAGTCGGGGCTTGGTTACGGGCAAGGGCAAAACCCATTTTTCGAACAGCGGAAAAGTTCTGGCGCCGTGGCGACCGTCGGTTCGATACCAGTACAATCCCCGCTGTTCGTAGAGAGCGGTAATGTAATATCCCGATCGCCGATCGGTCATCGGCAACTCGTGCCAGGTTTGCTGAAGTAATTGGGGACCGGTTCCATCGAGGTTGAGAAGGTCGCGGACTCCCTGGGAGTCGTACGACGAGTAACTGATGATGTGAAACGGGACTGGCCGGCCTTGCTCGTCGAAGGAGAGAACGAGCACCCAGGTATCCGGGGCCATTCCGGCGCCGCCGGTGTATCCTGCGAAATAGTAGTTTCGAGATCCGTTCAGCTCTGTCTTCCATAGACCGCGTATGGCGGCCGGTAGAAGGGCTGGCCACGGTTTTCCGGATCGATCGCGGCCTCGGACAAGAGTGGAATCTCCGTCGAAGGATACAAGGAAATCCCGTGTCCGAACCGGCTTGTTGAAGAGGTTTTCGATGGACACGGCGGTCATGGGGACGCGTTTGCGAAGATCGGTGGCTGGGATGACTTCTGTCTCGAGGCTAAAGGCGGAGGCTGTGATTAGGAGCGCTGCAGCGAGCGACGCGGCACTTGCGGCGAAATGGGCGGACATTGCTGCTAGGAACAGTATGAACCACCATCAACCTGCAAGAGCTATTGAACTGGCCGGAACCGTTGTTCAGACTGGATGAGCGACACCCGATCTATGGCGACGCGCCACAGAAGGTCCGAGGAAGCGCTCCCAATGAAAGCACAGAATGCGTGCTTCGTACAGGAGCATGAGAATTTTGCATTGCTGCTGGTAGCAGATCGATCGTTTATCGAGTGGGATAACGATGAGGATCGCGTTTATGACGACTTTTGATTTGGTTCTGCCTTCGTAGCACACTTTTGCGGTGCAGGAAAAGGAAGACGACAGGAAGAACCATATTTAAGGCGTTCACACGAGTGTGAACGCGGCACGCAGGAGTGCGTGCGCCACGTGCTCCGGTCCGAGAGAACAAAACAAGCGAAGCGTGTGCGCTACAATCGGCGTGCATGTTTCGGAAGGTGTTGGTTGCCAATCGGGGCGAGATTGCGGTGCGGGTGGTGCGGGCGCTGCGCGAGCTGGATATTACGAGCGTCGCGGTGTTTTCGGATATCGATCGCGGGGCGCTGCATGTACGGCTGGCGGATGAGGCCGAACGCGTCGAGAACTATCTGAGCATCGAGAGCATTCTGGATGCAGCGCGCAGGCACGACGCAGAGGCGATCCATCCTGGTTATGGATTTCTAAGTGAAAACAGCACGTTTGCGGCTGCGTGTGAGGCGGCGGGGATCGTGTTCATCGGACCTTCGGCCGACGCGATCCGGCGACTGGGATCGAAGACGGCGGCGCGAACGCTCGCGAAGCAAATGAATGTTCCGGTGGTGCCCGGGAGCGAAGAGCCGGCTACGCATCTGGAGCATGCGCGCGAGCTGGCGCGGCGGATCGGATATCCGGTGCTGCTCAAAGCGGCTGCGGGCGGGGGCGGCAAGGGCATGCGGCGCGTGGATCGCGAGAGCGAACTCGAAGCGGCGATCCGCGATGCATCCAGCGAGGCCGAGCGGGCGTTCAAATCAAGCGAAGTTTACATCGAGAAGGTGATTGAGCAGCCGCGGCATATTGAGATCCAGGTCGCGGGCGATCACTACGGGCACCTGGTGCATTTAGGCGAGCGGGAATGTTCGCTGCAGCGGCGGCATCAGAAGATTATCGAGGAGTGTCCATCGCCGTTCGTAGCCGCGAATCCGGAGATGCGGGCAGAGATGGGCGAGGCGGCGGTGCGCGTGGCGCGCGCGGTGGGTTACTACAATCTCGGCACTGTAGAATTTCTGGCGGATGCCGCGGGGAATTTCTACTTTCTCGAGGTGAATACTCGGCTGCAGGTGGAGCATCCGGTGACGGAGCTGGTGACCGGGCTCGATCTGGTACATCTGCAGTTACGGATCGCTTGTGGCGAGGCGATTCCGTTCACTCAAGAAGATGTTCGCTGGCGCGGATGGGCGATGGAGTGCCGGATTTGCGCCGAGGATCCGGAGCAGAACTTCTTCCCTTCCCCGGGCAAGATCGCACAGCTGCGCGAGCCGGCGGGGCCTGCGATTCGCCTCGATTCGGGCGTCTATCCTGGTTGGACGGTGCCGATCGATTATGATCCGCTGCTGGCGAAGCTGGTTGCCTGGGGGCCGGACCGTATGACGGCCATCCGGCGCCTGCTGCGCGCGCTGGAGGAATACGCGATTGTCGGCGTCGAAACGAATGTGGCGTTCTTCAGCGAGATCCTGAAGGATCCGCAGTTCCGCGAAGGAAAACTGGACACCGGATTCGTTGCGGAGTTTTTCAAGCGAAGACCGCGGGCTCCCGAGACTTCGCATGAGATGGAACTGGTGGCCGCGCTGGCAGCGGCGGCGCAATCCCGAAAGCGAGAACCAGAAACCAGAAACCAGAAACGAGAATCGAGCCGTTGGCTTTCGGAGGGACGGAGTCAGATGCTCCGATGAAGCTGCGGATTTTGGTGAATGGCACTTCGGTGGAGGTGGACGCCGAGCAATTGAAAGAGGTGGCTGAAGTTGAGCCGGGCGTCTATTCGATCTTGGCGGATGGGCGCAGCTTTGAAGCGCGAGCGATCGGCGCGAGCGTTCATGTAAACGGGCGAAGGTTCACTGCCGAGATGTACGATCCGCGCGATCGGAGCCAGAAGTCCAGCGCCGCGCTTGGAACAGGGCGGCAGAGCATCGTAGCGCCGATGCCGGGGAAAGTGATTCGCGTTTTGGTGCGGGAAGGAGACGCCGTGGAAGCCGGGCAGGGACTGGTGGTGGTGGAAGCCATGAAGATGCAGAACGAGATGAAGGCGCTACGCGCGGGCCATGTTGTGGAAGTGATCGCGAAGGACGGCGACACGGTGGGCGCGGGCGATGCGCTGGTGGTGTTGGGCTAGTTCTGCGAAAATAGTATTTGCCATTCGACTCAAAGGCTTACGGCGAACAGGTGGGCGAAATTTTAAAGCTGCACCAGGACGGGCAGCGGCTGATTCCGCTCACGTCCGAAGCGTGCGCATCCGACGAGGCACGGTCGCAGTTGAAGAAACAAAAATCGACGAAATTGTTTGCTGGAGCTCGGGCGCCGGAGGAGGCGCTGGGCGGATTGTTCCTTTACTTCTCGTGCGCGGATGAGTGTCACGAGATCGTGCAAAATTTAGATTCGCGCGACGCGGCGTTCTGGCACGCGATTTTGCACCGGCAGGAGCCGGACGCGAGGAATTCGGCGTACTGGTTCCGGCAGACGGGCGCGCATCCGGTATTTGCCGAGTTGGGCAAGGCGGCGGACGAGATTGCGGAGAAATATCCGGCGGCGAAATTCCGAAGCGGCCGGTGGGATCCGCAATTTTTTATCGATTTCTGCGAAGAAGCCCGGCGCGCGCCAGGGTCGGCGAAAGAGGCCGCGGCGCTAGAAATCCAGCGGGCGGAGTGGCAGTTGCTTTTCGATTCCTGCGCGAGGCCGCGAACTTGAGCCGTGTCCGCGGCGGGCTCACGCTGGTCCTGATCCTGGTTGTCGCCGCTACGGTCTGGATCCTTTCGCGCCGAACCGCGCCTCCCGAAGTAGAATTCATCAAAGTGACGCGCGAGACGATTGTCAGCTCGCTCGGGACCAATGGCAAAGTGGAACCGATCGAATGGCTGCCGGCGCGGGCGGAGCGGGCGGGGACGATTGCGCGGGTGTTGATCACGCGTGGGCAGCAAGTGCGCAAAGACCAGCCCATGGTCGAACTTGACACGCGGATCGCGAGTGCGCAACTGGGCAAGGCGGAAGCGGCGATCCACGAAGCGCAAACCGAGGAGCGGGTGCTGGATCAGGGCGGCAAAATTAGCGAGAGGCAACAGGTGGATGCCGATTTAGCCCGGGCACGGCTGGATCTCGATGCCGCGCAGAAGCAGCAGGCGGCGCTGGAACGGCTGGTTGCGAAGCAGGCGGCCACGCAGGTGGAGTTGGATGCACAGAAGCAAACCGTGGCCCAATTGCGGTTGCGAATCCAGTCGCTGGAAGAGCGTAAGTCGGCGCTGGTAACCGGGAGCGACCGCGAGATCGCGAAGGCAAAATTGCGGGGCGCGGAGGCGAGCGCGGCAGTGGCGCGCGTGGATTTGGACCTGAGCGTAATTCGCGCGCCGATGGATGGGATTGTCTACGATTTCGATTTGAAGGCGGGCGCTTATCTGAATCCGGGAGATTTGGTGGCGAAGGTGGGCAAGCTGGATCGCGTCCGGGTGACAGTTTACGTAGATGAACCGGACGTGGGGAAAGTGCGGTTGGGGGAAGCGGTGATTATCACGTGGGACGCTCTCGCCGGGCATCGATGGAAAGGGCAAGTGGACAAGCTGCCGACGCAGGTGACGCCGCTCGGGACGCGGCAAGTGGGCGAGGTGGGGTGCGTGATCGAAAATCCGGATCGCGATTTGCTGCCGAACGCCAATATCAACGCGGAGATTCAGGCAGCCGTGATCGAGGGCGCGCTGGTGCTTCCGAAGGAGGCTTTCCGGCGGGAGGGTCCGGATACTGGCGTTTTTCTGCTGAGTGGGGATCGCGTGGAGTGGCGCAAAGTCAAGCTCGGGGTGTCGAGCTATACGAAGTCGCAGGTGGTTTCCGGATTGGCGGAGGGCGATGCGGTGGCGTTGCCGACGGAGAAGACGATTAAGAATGGGAGCCGGGTTGAGGCGGTTATCCGGTGAGGTAAGTAAATTCGGGGACACGACTACGAGCGTTGAAGGTTGAAGCACTCGTAAAGCTGGCCCGTCATGTCCCCGAATTTTAGTTTCAAGGCGCTCGTAAAGCTGGCCCGTCGTGTCCCCGACTTCATTCCGAATTTAGGACACGGGTTCTAGGGGGTAGCCTTTTTCGCGCCAGGCGTCGAGGCCGCCTAGCAAGGGACGGACGTTGACTACGCCTTTCCGAAATAATTGCAGCGCCGCACGGGCGCTGGAGGCTTCGTTTGGTCAAGTGCAGTAGAGGATGACGTCGCGGTCGCGCGGGATTTCCTCGTGGCGGGTTTCGATTTCATCGAATGTCATCCAGATGGCGCCGGGTAGTTTGAACCGGTCGCTTTCCACTTCCAATTCGTGGCGGAGATCCACCACAGCGATGTTGTCGCCTTCGGTGATCATGCGCATCAGTTCTTCGGGCGTGATGCGGGCGACGCGCAGTCCGATGATGAAGCGGCGTCGCTGGTAATATTTCAATCCGATGTAGCTCACGAGAATGATCGCGATCAGCAGCAATAGGAATGACCCTAGGCGGCCGGCTTGTTCGGCGGCGAGCTCCAGTTGGTTGCGGAAGAGGTAGCCGGTGACGAGATAGGTGCCGCTCCAGAGGATGGCGCCGGCGGTGTCGGCGGAGAAAAACTTCCAGGGGTTCATTCGGGTGAGTCCGGCGAGCGGGGCGGCGGTGGCGCCGAGTCCGGGGACGAACTTGGCGACGAGCAATGCGCGCGCGCCCAATCTGGCGAAAAGGGTTTTGGTGTTGCTGACACAGGAATCCGGCTCGAGCGACATGCGGCAGAGCAGGTTCAGGATGGAGTGGCCGCGCACGCGTCCGAGGCGGAACCAGATGAGATCGCTAAAGAGGCACGCGGCGACGGCGAGTGCGAGCGATGTGGCGAGCGAGAAGTTGCCTAATCCGGCGAGCGCGCCCATGCCGAGCAACACGGGGACGGAGGGGATGGGTAATCCGATGCCTTCGGCGAAGACGTTGGCAACCAGAACCCAGTACCCATGTCGCAGCAGAAATGGGACGACCGCGTGCATTCGATTCACTATTGTAACGGCTGGGAGTTCAGCGCTCCCTTGCGGTCGCGGTTCGGTAGGGAGGTCAGACGGGGGCGCGGGACAGGCTGGCGATGAAGAAGCTGACGCCGGGGATGGTTTTTTGCGTGAGGCGATCGTCGTTGGTGATGAAGAGGTCCGCTTTGGCGGATTCGGCACAGGCAAGCTGGATGGCGTCGGCGGGAGAAATGCCACGATTTTGCCGGATGTTCGCGTAGGCTTCGGCGGCCGCGACGTCGAATGCGGAAACCGTCAGGTGATGGCCGTGGAAGAGGGAACGGTAGCGATCCGCGAGCGCGCTGTTACCGGTGGCGAGCGGCTTTACCAGAACTTCACCGACGGTCATGGCGCTGGTGAAGAGCCGATCATTCCGGCGCAACATGCGGCGGCGCAAGTCAGCTACGGCCTGGCCGAATTGCGGGCTGTCTTCCAGCAGATAGATGAAGAGATTGGTGTCCCAGAAGATGCTCTTCACTTGCTATCGGGTTGGTCGCCGTACCAGTTCGAGCGCAGATCGCGGACGTATTCATCGGCATCGGTGCCGGCCCAGATCTCTTTGCCGACGCCACGCATTTGGAGAATGGGATCGTCTTGTTCGTTCATGGCTGTGTCTTTCGTAGCGAATACCTGCTCGTACCAATCGAGTAAGTAGTGGTATTTGGCTGGTAGTTCCTCTCGCGAGGGTTTGGTTTTTCCTTTCCGCGAAGGGTGAGTTTGATCACCTGGGCGGTACAAGCGAAAGCGATCCGCAGCGAGGCGGTAGAACATCCGGTAGCGGGCGGAGTTAGGCTCGAGGTTCGCGACGTTGTGCAGATAGATGTGCGCCTGGACGCCGGGGCGCAGTTCTGGAGTTGCCCGTTCGGCTTTCACGCGGTCGAGGATCTCTTTTGCGGTGAATGATTCACGATCTTCTTGTTCCCGATGCAACAACGCAAGGCCTATCCATGCTTCGTCGGCGACCAGGAGAGTTTGCGAGAGTTTGATGGCGTCGGATGACATGGGGTGCCTCTGTTGTGATTATAGGGTGTTATTGGTGTAATGTCAAATTATAATGGTAAACATGGTAAATATACGGTCCAGAGATGGCTCCGTTTTAGATATATAATGCCTTCTGAATGAAGAACTTCACTGGTCTGTTCCTGGCATGCTGCGGGATGGTGTTCGGGCAGGACTTTGATGTGGTGATTCACCATGGCCACATCATCGATGGGACGGGATCGCCGTGGTATGCCGGGGATATCGGGATTCGCGATGGGCGGATCGCGGCGATCGGACGGATCGAGGCGGACGGGGCGAAAGCAACGATTGATGCGCAGGGGATGGTGGTGGCGCCTGGGTTCATCGACATGCTCGGGCAATCCGAGCTGACGATTCTGGTGAATCCGCATTTGCCGTCGAAAATTTTTCAAGGCATCACGACGGAGATCACGGGCGAAGGAAGTTCGGTGGCTCCGGTGACGGAGGAAATGCGGACGGTTCGGCCGCACGACGATTTCGATCATTATAAAATCCATCCGGATTGGACGACGTTCGCGCAATACTTCGCGCGGCTGGAAAAACAAGGTATTGGAATCAACCTCGGCAGCTATGTGGGAGCGACGCAGGTCCGGCGAGTGGTGTTGGGAGATGACAATCGTGCGCCGAATGCGAGCGAGCTGGAGCGAATGCGGCAACTGGTACGCGACGCGATGCGCGATGGCGCGATGGGATTGTCGACATCGCTGCAGTACGCACCCGCTCCGTATGCGACGACGGAGGAGCTGATCGTGCTGGCGTCGGAAGCCGCAAAGGCGGGCGGGATTTATGCCACGCACATGCGCAGCGAAGGCGATGCGATCACGCAGGCGATCGACGAAGTGATCCGGATCAGTAAGGAAGCGAAGATCCCGGCGGAGATCTGGCATTTGAAAGTGGCGGGCAAGACGAATTGGGGAAAGATGCCTGAAGTGGTAGCGCAGATTGAGAAGGCGCGGAATGCGGGCGTGGACATTACGGCGGATACCTACGCGTATACGGCGTGGTTCAACTCGTTCTCGGCGTTTATTCCGCCGTGGGCGCACGATGGCGGGGATGCGATGCTGATCGAGCGGTTGAAGGATCCGGCAACGCGGGCGCGCATCCGCAAAGAGATGATGACGCCGAGCACGACGTGGGACAACGAGTGGCAGGAGATCGATGGTCCGCAGGCGATTCTGCTGAGCGTGGTGCATAATCCGAAGTTTCTGCCGCTGCAGGGGAAGACGATCGCTGAAATCGCGAAGTTGTGGAACAAAGACTCGATCGATACGATTTTCGATTTGTTGATTGACGATTCGCTGAGTTCAGTGGCTGTATTCGGAATGTCGGAGCCAGATGTGACGCTGGCACTGCGACAGCCATGGGTTTCCGTCTGCAACGATTCGCAAGGGACGGCGCCGGACGGGCTGCTGGGCGCGGAACATCCGCATCCGCGGGCTTACGGGACATTTCCGCATATCCTGCGCAAGTATGTGCGCGAGGAGCATAAGTTGTCTTTGGAAGACGCGATCCGGAAATTCAGCGCGCTGGCGGCGCAGCGGATGCGATTGACGGATCGCGGCGTATTGAAGAAAGGGATGTGGGCGGATATTGTGATTTTCGATCCGGCAACGATTCGGGATGAGGCGACGTTTGAAAATCCGAATCAGTTGTCGGTGGGAATGCAATACGTGCTGGTGAATGGCGTCCCGGTGATCGATCACGGCAAGCAGACGGATGCGCTACCTGGAAAAGTGCTGCGCGGCGCGGGAGCGAACTACTGATAGAGGCGGCGTTCGCGGCGCATGAAGGCCGGGACTTCGAGATCGTCCACCGGTACTTGCGGCTCTTCGACCACCGGCGCGGGTGGCGGCGGCGCGGGCGTATCGCGGAAAAGTGGCGCGCTCGACATCACCGGTTCCATCACCGGTGCAGGAGTGGGGAAGATCGGCTCCGGCACGGGCGATTGGGCGATGGATTCAGCGCCGCCGACGGTAACGCGGCGGGCGAGCGTTGGGAGATTGTCGCGCTGGAATCCAGTGGCGATGACGGTGATCTTCACTTCATCCTTCATGGATTCATTCAGCACCACGCCGAAGTTGATTTGCGCGTCTTCGTTCGCGGTAGCAGTGCGGATGAGCGAGCACGCCTCGTTGACGTCGTGCAGGCTGAGGCGGCTGGATCCGGTGATGTTGATCAGCACGCCGCGCGCGCCCTTGACTCCGCCTTCTTCCATTAATGGAGAGCTGATGGCCTGGCGGGCGGCTTCGATGGATGCGTTTTCGCCCGATGCGGATGCGGTACCCATCATCGCGTATCCCATGCCGAGCATGATGGACCGGATGTCGGAGAAATCGCGGTTGATGAGGCCGGGCGTGGTGATGATGTCGCTGATACCTTGTACGGCCTGGCGGAGGATATCGTCGGCGGTGCGGAAGGCTTCAAAGAAGCTGGTGCCGCGCGGGACGAGTTCGAGCAAGCGGTCGTTGGGGACGGTGATGACGGTATCGACGGTGCCGCCGATTTCGGATAATCCGCGGTCAGCTTGCTTCATGCGGCGCGGTCCTTCGAATCCGAAGGGCTTGGTGACGACGGCGACAGTAAGGGCGTTGAGTTCCTTGGCGAGCGCGGCGACGACGGGCGCAGCTCCAGTGCCGGTGCCGCCGCCGAGACCGGCGGTGACGAAGACCATGTCGGCGCCTTCGAGAACTTCGATGATCCGCTCGGTATCTTCGAGCGCGGCTTGACGGCCGAGTCCTGGATCGGAGCCCGCGCCCAGGCCGCTGGTGACTTTGGAGCCGATGGCCAGTTTATTCGGAACCGGCGAGGCTTTGAGGGCTTGCACGTCGGTGTTCAAAATGTGGAATTCGACACCGGTGAGCCCTTCATTCATCATGCGAGCCACCGCGTTGGAACCGCCGCCGCCGACACCGACGACTTTGATCTTGGTGCCTTGCAGAGCTTCTTCTTCCTGGATGATAAATTTGGTCGCGTCCATGAACCCTCCTTCTTTTTTTACTTACGGTGTGAGAAAAAATCGGGGACACCATTGGACTCCGAGTGTCCGGGCCATGCCGGACGCTTGCCCATGGTGTCCCCGATTTTTTGCCTTCGTCGTTTCATCGGAACAATAACCCCACTAAGCCGGGAGCTTTGCGCTTGCCCTCGCGCTTCATTTTCCAGCGGGCCGAGTAGCGGGCGAGGCCCGCCGCGGCGGCCCATGAGGGATTGCACAAGTCTTCCGGAAAACCTTCCATACCTCCGGGCAGCGCCACGCGCGCCGGACAATTCAATACTCTTTCGGCCATGTCGCACATGCCGTTCAACAGCGCGCCGCCACCTGTCAGGATGATTCCTTCGAGCAGCTTCTGCTCCATCCCGATGGTGACCAGCTCCGAACCGATGTGGATGAACAACTCTTCAGCACGCGCTTCGAGAATTTCGTTCAACTGCTTGCGCGGAGCTTCGCGCGCCGGACGTCCTTCGAGCGACGGGACTTCGATGAAGCTGTGATCGGAGGTGAGCCCGAGCATGGCGCATCCGTATTCGATTTTCAGGCGCTCGGCGTCGGCATAGCCCACGGTTAGTCCAACCGCAACATCACGCGTTAAGTGGTCCCCGGAAATAGGAAGGCTGCGCGCGAGCAGCACCGCTTCGCCGTCGTACACGACGAGACCGGTGGATTGCATTCCGATATCCACAACCGCGACGCCGCGCACACGGTCGTCTTTCGAAATTGCGCCGTAGGCCGCGGCCACGGGTTCGAAGACGGTTTCTTCGACGGCGTAGGACGCCTGATGGACGGCAGCGCAGATGGAATCGTGCTCTTGTTCCGAGACAGTTACCAAATGGACGTTAGCTTCCAGGCGCGAGCAGACGGAGCCGCGCGGGTAGCGCTTGCCGGAGCGGCCGTCGAGGGTGAAGTCCTGCGGGAAGAGGTGCAGAATGGCACGATCGTCCTCCAGCCGAACTTGCTCGCTGCGTTCCACGGCGTACGCCATGTCTTCAATTGAGATGGGGCGCGGGCGTCCGAATTCATAAATGCCGCGGCTGTTGTGGCCGTCGATGGTGACGCCGCCGATTCCGACGACCATAGCGTCAACGACGGATTGCGCTTCGAATTCCGCCTGGCGCACGGCATCCTGCACGGCGCGAGTGAGAGCGGCTTGATCGGTGAGGCGGCTCTTATGCCAGCCGGCGGAGGGCGCTTCGCCATGTCCGAGATAACGAAGCCGGCCTTCTTCCATCGCCAGGATGACGCAGCGCGTGAAGGCGCTGCCTGCATCGAGACCGACGGCGAGTTGGGGCTTGTCCGGCATTTTAGTTGGCTGCCCCCACTCCAGTGATTCGATCGTCGAGGCGCAGGTCGAACGTGGTGACCTGCGGGATGCGGTGATGGATGCCGGGATAATGATCCAGGAAATTTTCGAGGCGCGACCGGAAGTTATGTTCGCCGAGCATCAACGTCACGGCGCGGCCGTCGAGCTTCTGGGTGACTTTCAGATCGTCGAGATCGCTGACATCGGCTTCGGAAACCTTGTCGGCCAGAGGGCCGAGCTCGCGCATCAGGCGTTCGGCGCGGCGGACGCGCACACCGCGCTGTTCCAGTGTTTCGTCTTCGGCGATGCCGGAGAGAATCGGCAGGTGGAACGCGGCCTTGAGCGGTGGATCGAGGATGACGCCGTCTTCATCGATGAGCGCCCAGCGCTCCATGCTCTCGGCGCGCAGTTTCACGAAGGCAGCGGGCTGGCGTTCCGTGATTCGGACCTGAATTTTGTTGGGCCAGATTCGGACGATCGACGCGTCGCGCACCCAGTGCACGTTCAACAGCGCTTTGCGGCGCGGGTTGAGTGGGAATAGATAAACGCTACGGCCGAGATCCTGCTCGAACACGCGCATGATTTGCGGACGCGATGCGTACTTGACGCCTTCGATCTGGAGGTTTGGGCTTTCCAATCCGTAATCGGCAGGGCCGGCGAGCAGGAAGCGCGGATCGCGGATCAGGAATTGCTGGAAGCGCTGGGATGCGTAGATACAAGTGGTGAGCAGCAGGCTGGCGCCGACGATGATTAATCCGTAGCGGAAAATGACGCGAACGGCGGGAGCGTTGCGTTTGCGTTCTTTGGCCTGCGGCGCCATCTTAAGCCGCCTCCCGTAGTTTTTCTAGCACGCGCTCGCCGACCTGCCAGACGTTGCCTGCGCCGAGGGTGATGACCAGATCGTGATCGCGTACGTTGCCGGCCACTACGTCCGCCGTTTTCTCTACGGTTCCGGTGTATTCGACGCACTGGTGGCCGAAGTTCCGCATGCGTTCGGCGAGGGCAGCGGAGGTGATGCCTTCGATGGGGGCTTCCGAGGCTGCGTAGATGTCGAGGAGATACACGACGTCCGCCTGATGGAAGCTGCGGGCGAATTCGTCGATCAGGTGCTGGGTGCGTGTGTAGCGGTGCGGTTGAAATACGGCGTGAATGCGGCGGAATTTGCAGAGCTGCGCGGCCGCGAGGGTTGCACGGATTTCCGTGGGATGGTGGCCGTAATCGTCGATCACCGTGACGCCGCGTTCGACGCCGCGCGTTTGGAAGCGGCGATCGACACCGGAATAGGCCGCGATGGCTTCCTGGATGGCGGCGAGTTTCACGTCGAGTTCCAGGCCGATCGCAATGGCGGCGGTGGCGTTGAGAACGTTATGGACGCCGGGCACGCGCAGGTGAAATTTTCCCAGCTCGTGCCGCTGGAACCATACGGTGAAGCGGCTTTCAAACGGACCGCAATCGGCGTCGGCGATCCGCAACGCGGCCTGGTGGCTGCGGCCGTAGGTGATGGTGCGGCGATTTACCGATGGGAGCAATTGCTGGACGTTTTCGTCGTCGAGGCAAAGAATGGCCGCGCCATAAAACGGAACTTTCTGGACAAACTCGAGGAACGCGGCGCGGATCTCGACGATGGACGGATAGTGGTCCAGATGCTCGCGATCGATGTTGGTGACGACGGCGAGAATAGGACTGAGCTTGAGAAACGATCCGTCGCTTTCGTCGGATTCGACCACCAAAAAATCGCTGTGACCGACGCGCGCGTTCGATCCGCCCATGGCGGCGACTTTTCCGCCGACCACGACTGTCGGATCCAGGCCGGCGACATTTAAAACAGTCGCGGTCATGGACGTTGTGGTGGTTTTTCCATGGCTGCCGGCGATCGCGATGCCGTATTTGAGGCGCATTAATTCCGCCAGCATTTCGCCGCGCGGGATGATTGGGATGGAGAGGCGGCGCGCCTCCTGCACCTCGGGATTTCGATTGTCGACCGCGGAGCTGACCACGATGGCCTTGGCGCCCGCGACGTTCGAAGCGGCGTGGCCTTCCGAGATTTTGGCGCCGAGTTTCGCCAGGCGGTCCGTGGTGGGGCTGAGTTTTACGTCGGAGCCGGAAATCTGATAACCCAAATTCAACAACACCTCGGCGATACCGCTCATGCCGATTCCGCCAATCCCAACGAAGTGCAGGTGTTGTAGCTTAAAAAACATTTTAATATTGTATTGTTTCGGCTTTCGCAGCCGATGTCAATAGAGAACAGGTTAGATGCCTAGTGAACAAAACTCGCCTCCACGAGATCGGCGGCTTGGCGCGCGGCTTCCGGGTGGGCGAACTTGCGGGCCTGGTCGCCCATGCGTTTGAGCAAAGCCGGCTGCGAGCTGAGCCGGCCGACTTCTTCGAACAGGCGGCCACCGTCCATTTGGCTATCGAGCACGAGCTGCGCCGCGCCGGCTTTGGTGAAGGCTTCGGCATTGCGAAGCTGATGATCGTCGGTGGCGCTGGGCAAAGGCACCAGGATGGCCGGTTTTCCTGCGGCGGCGAGTTCGGCCAAGGCTCCAGCGCCGGCGCGGCAGATCACCAGATCGGCACGGGTGAAAGCCGCGGGCATATCGTCGATAAACGGAAGGATTTCGCCTTCCAGACCGGTTTCCGCGAATTTCTTAGCCAAAGCTTCCTGGCCGTTGACGCCCGTTTGATGGATGAATCGCACGGGGAACTTGGCTTCGCGAAAATAGTTCCAGCTCGCGCGGGCTGCTTCATTCAATCGGCGAGAGCCTTGGCTTCCGCCGGTGATCAGGATGGTGAGCTTGGCGTCCGGAGCTTTGGGCCGGATGGCGAAGAATTCGGGACGCACGGGAAGTCCGGTAATCACCGATTTTCCGGGCGGAAAGAATTTTGCAGTTTCCGGAAAATTGAGCAGCGCGCGCGTGACGTAGCGGCCGACCTGTCGATTGGTGAGCCCGGGAATGGCGTTCGGTTCCATCACCAGGATGGGCAAGCGTTTCCACAATCCGGCGAGGACCACGGGACCGGCCGCGTATCCGCCCATGCTGAAAATGGCTCCCGGCCGATGTTTACCGAGCATACCGCGCGCCTTTACTACGCTGATCGGAAGCTGCACCAAGGTTCGGAGACTGCGGGCTATGCCGACGCTGTTGAGTCCGCCGATTTCGATGAATTCGAGCGGGAATCCGGCGGTGGGCACGAGCTTGGCTTCGAATCCGGTGCGCGTGCCGATGAAGACGCACTGGTGGCCGCGAGCCTTCAGCTCTCTGGCTACCGCCAATAGCGGCAGCACATGTCCGCCGGTTCCTCCGCCGGCCATCACGATGGTCGCCATTGGGAAAATCGGGAATTGAGTATCCTGTCACCGGATTTTTTTTTCATTCGGAGTGCTCGCTTACGCTGAGAAGCATTCCTAAACAGATCAGCGTGCTCATCAGGGAACTGCCGCCGGCGCTGATCATGGGCAAGGGGATTCCCTTGGTGGGTCCCATGTCGAGCACTACGCTCATGTTGATAAAAGCCTGGATCACGATGGATGAGGTCAGGCCGAGCGCGAGATAGCGGCCGAAATCATCCTGCGCTTCCCATGCCACTTGCAGGCCGCGCCATAAAATGACGAGAAATCCGGCGAGCACGGCGCCGCATCCGAAGAATCCTAGCTCTTCGCCGATGACGGCGTAGATAAAATCGGTGTGGGCTTCGGGCAAATAGTAAAGCTTCTGGATGCCCTGCATAGGGCCTAGGCCGAGCAATCCGCCGCTGCCGACGGCGATGCGGGATTGGCGGGCTTGATATCCGGGGTCGCGCGTGGTGACGGATTCACTGATGTATTTTTTGATGCTGCCGTTCTTGTCGAACATCGAGACCACTTTGTACTGCGGGTCAAAGAATCCGATGATGCGCGCCATGCGGTATGGCTTATACGCAACGAACGCGACGGAGAAAACGATACCGACAACGAGCGCGGCGGTGACAAGTTTGCGCTGCAATCCGGCGACGTAAAAAACGATGGCGGCGGGGACAACCATGACGATGGCGGTTCCCAGGTCGCCGATGCCGACAGTGGCGGCAAGCACGGCGAGCGGGAGGCAAACGGCGGCCATGGTCCGGCGCGTGTTGAGCGTTTCCTGGCGCAGCGTCACGAAGTAGGCGAGAAAGATGAGCAGCGCGGGTTTCGCGAATTCGGAAGGCTGCAGCGTTCCGACGCCTTGCAGGCGGAACCAGCGATGCGTTTTGCTGTCGACGAAGAAGACGATGATCTGCAGCATCAGTACCACGCCGACGGATCCGAAAGCCCAGGCCGGCGTATGCAGGAAGCGGTAATTTCGCTTCTTGAAATACATCAGCACGATGAACGAAAAGATCGCCCATACGAGTTGGCGCGTGACGTAGTAGAAGCTGGAATGAGTGCGCGGGCTGAGTTCGGCAACCACGGAGGAGGCGCTGTAGATCATCACCAATCCGAAGCCGACCATGGCAACGATGGTGCCGAAGAGAACCCAATCAGATTTCAATCGTTGCGCCATCAGTTTGCTCCTTCCGCGAGCGCGCGGACAAGTTCCTTGAAGACCCGGCCGCGCTGCTCGAAATTCTCGAACTGATCGAAGCTGGCGCAGGCCGGCGCGAGCAAGACGGTGTCGCCGGGCGAAGCCACACGGTGGGCTTGCTGCAATGCTGCGGCTAACGTTCCGGCTTGTACGACATGCGTCGCGCCGGTGATCTGCGATGCAATTTTATTGGCTGCGGCGCCGATCAGCAGCGCGGCTTTGGCTTTGGCGCGCAAGGGATCGCGCAGCACCGTGTAATCGCTGTCTTTGTCTTTGCCGCCGAGGATGATCCAGAGTCCGCCTTGAAATGCATCCAGGGCTTTCAGCGTGGCGTCGACGCTGGTGGCTTTCGAATCGTTGTAGTAAGCAACGCCGCCGATATCCTGAACGAATTCGAGGCGATGCTCGACGGGTGCGAATGTGGCGGCAGCTTGGGCGATTTGCGGCAATCCGGCGCCGGCGCGTTCCGCCATGAGCGCCGCGGCCATGACGTTTTCGTAGTTGTGGCGGCCGCGCAGACGGAGATCGCGCACGTTGAGCAGCTCGGCAGTTTCCATCCGGATGGTTTCGCCATCGAGCCACGCGCCGGAGACGGGATGAGAACCGCTGAACCATCGGACGGTGGCTTTGGTGCGAGAGGCGAATCCCGCGGTTACCGGGTCGTCGGCATTGAGCACGGCGCAATCTCCCGGGTGTTGGGTTTCGAAGATGCGGGCTTTGGCGTTTTTGTAGTTGTCGAAGGTGTGGTGGCGATCCAGATGATTTTGCGTAACGTTGAGACAGGCGGCGATTTGGGCGCGGAACGTCTGGATGGTCTCGAGTTGAAAGCTCGAAAGTTCAAGGACGTTCCATTGATCGGCGCGCGAGGTTTCGACCATCGCGGCTGGCGGAGTGCCGATGTTGCCGCCCA
>DATGIH010000030.1:0-2556 GCA_035295865.1 Bryobacteraceae bacterium | reverse complement strand
TTGACCCGAATGTCGTCCGCTAAGTCCAACGTCACCTCCGTAATCACGCCAAGTCCTCCATAACCTCCGATGACACCGTAGAAGACCTCGGCATTATGCGTGGGGCTCGCATCCACAGTGGATCCATCTGCCAACACTACCTGGAGCGATCTTACGGAACGGATCAGCGGTCCTTCCCCAACGTACCGGCCATGCGCGTTCACCGAGAGCGACCCACCAACCGTGAAGTTCGCGTAGGTCTGCATAATCTTGACCGAGAGATTGGAAGAGTCGATGCGCTCTTGGATCTGGCGCCAGCGGATCCCAGCTTGTACGGTAATCGTTTTATGGAGCGGCGAGAAAGCGATGATCCTATCGAAGCGTCGCATGTCAATGTGGAGCCCGCCCTCGGTAGCGATCTGGCCTCCCATGCTGTGGCGTGCGCCGCCGATAGAAATTGGTCCCGCCGACCTCCGGACGGCTCGTACAACCTCCTCGGTCGAGGTCGGCGTAATTACGCGGCCTACGGCGATGGGATTTAGCTGTGTTACATCATTCACAATAAGCGGGGACGTCGCAGGCAATCGCGGCGGACGAATCACGCGCAAAGTCGTTACGACGAACGCGAAGACGAACGAGGCCACTAAAACGACACCGAGCCGTTTGAGAATTCTCAAGGTATTCGATCATGCTACTACGCACGGGGACCTAACCTCCGTAGCTACGGCTTTATCACCTCCCGCCGTCCTTGTTCACCAACTTCAGCTACGTCTTCTCCCCCATCGCCAGGATCTGCACATTCGTGGGATCCGCCTCGCCCCCAAAACTGTCCGCCGATCCAACCTCAGTAGCCGCGATCTTCACATGTGGCCGTCCTTGCGAAGTGATCAACCGAAGCAGCACCGTCTCCGGATACCCGGTCGTTCCATCCGGCATTTTCACTTTCGGATCCGCCGGGAACACCGAGATACTGGCGCGGACGCGTCCTTGATCATCCACGATTTCGAGAGCGTGGCCTCTAAGTACCGGTGCAATGCCCTGCGCGTCCACCACCCGCGGCTGCATCATCGTTCGAAGCAGCATTGCCAAGTTGACGATCGTAAAAGCAATGAGGATTCGCTGAGTCTTCCTGCTCTCGAAGAGCGGATCGAGTAGCGAACGTTAACAACGGCCCTATTCCGTCCGCAGCGCCACCATCGGCTCGACGCAGGAAGCCCGCCAGGCGGGAATCAGCGCGGCCGTCAATGTCGCGAAGCCCAACAACAAAGTAGTCACCGTCAACATCACCGGATCCCACGGCTCCACGCCGAACAACTGAGCGCTCATCAGTCTCCCGGCCGCGATCGCGGCCGGAATCCCGATTGCCAATCCAATACCCACCTGCCAAAATGCGCTCTCCAGCACCATTGCGATGACGTGCGCACGATTCGCGCCCAACGCCATCCGGACGCCGATTTCGCCGGTGCGCCGCTCTACCGTGTACGCCAAAACCCCGAACAATCCGACAGCGGCCAACACCAGCCCCAGCACACCGAAGAGCGCGGTTAAAGTCGCAATCAGTTTCTCCTGCTGAAAATCCGCGCTCACCACTTGGCTATAGCGGTCGACTCCATACAGCACCAGGTTCGGATCCACTTCAGCCAGCGCCTTGCGCACGCGCGCTTCGATGTCCGGCGGATTCCCCACCGTCCACAGCACAATGTTGTACAGGTAGTGCGACGAGATCTCGGTGGCCTGAAAACCCGGATCGTCAAACTGGGCAGTCTGGGTTTCCGGCACCCAATACATCGGGCGGACCGGATCCTTGTAGCTGTAGGTCATGTACCGCACGTCGCTCGAAACGCCGACGATCTCAAACGTGGCCGAGTACTTGCTTTTGCCCGGACCGAAATGCTGGCCGATCGGATTCTGGCCCTTGAAGAATCTGTTTGCGAAAGCCTGATTCACTACTGCCACCGGACGCGTAGCCGCGGTGTCCCTTTCGCTGAGTGACCGGCCGAGCACGATCTTCGCGCCGATCGCTTCGAAGAAACCAGGTGTTACCCGGACAAACCCGGCGCTCGAATCTTCTTTAGCGCCCGGCTCCGGCCGGCCCTCGATGCGAACGCCATTGTTCCAACTATCCCCTGTCATGGGCGCGTAAAGCGCGGGCGCCACCATTCGCATTCCAGGAATCTGAAGCAGCCGCTCGTCGATCTGCCGGAACATCGGTTCCATTTGCTCGGCTTTGTAGTTCCCAAGTTGCGGATTGATCCAGGCGATATAGCGATCCTTCGTCTCGAATCCAAAGTTCTGATGCTCCAGATTGCGCAAGCTCTGACCCAGAAGCGCGGCGGCCGACAGCAACACGATCGACAACGCGATCTGTGCCACCACCAGCGACTTTTGCGTCCATGAGCGGCCCGCGCCAATGGCCCGGCCTGCGCCGCGCAACGCTTCCGCCGGATCCACCCGCGACGCTAACCACGCCGGGACAATTCCAAAAACTACGCCCGTCAGCATCGAGACCGCCAGCGTGAAAAGCAGGATCGGCCAGGACGGCGCGGCATCCAGCGGGACATAATTGTTCTGTCCACC
>DATGIH010000029.1:0-6096 GCA_035295865.1 Bryobacteraceae bacterium | reverse complement strand
ACAGGCGCATTTGCAGATTCGGGATGGGTGACGGAGGCCAAGAATCAGTGTGGCACGGCGCTTAAATTCGCGCAATGGCACGTATACTGGAAGAGTGTTTGCCCGCAGAGACCTTTTGAAATTGCTCGCGTTGCCCCACGTTTCCGCCTGGGCGCAGGGAGTTTCTACGCGTTCGGTGAAAGCTTTGCCCAAGGGAAAACCTTCCGGATTGCCCTTCCACGCCAAGTTCACCGACATCGCGGCAGCGGCGGGATTACACGCAACCACTTTTTACGGCGGGATTGATCGCAAGCAGCAGATCATCGAAACCACCGGATGCGGCTGCGCCTTTTTCGATTACGACGAAGATGGCTGGCTGGATATTTTCGTGCTGTGCGGAACACGGATGGAGGGCGATCCGGTGGGCGCCACGAATCGGCTCTATCACAACAATCGCGACGGTACGTTCACCGACGTGACGGAAAAAGCCGGATTGCTGCGCACTGGTTGGGCGTCGGCGGTGTGCATCGGCGATTACAATAACGACGGGCATGACGATCTCTTCGTGACGTATTGGGGACAGAATGTTCTGTATCGCAATAATGGGAACGGCACCTTCACCGATGTCACCAAAGAGGCCGGATTATTGACTACGGAGCGGCGCTGGAATTCTGGCTGCACGTTTATCGACACCAATCGGAATGGACATCTCGATCTATTCGTTGGAACGTACCTGCAATTCGATCCGGCCAAAATTCCCAAGCCCGGTGAAAACGTGAATTGCACGTGGAAGGGCATTCCTGTGAATTGCGGCCCGCGCGGATTGCCCATGGGCCGCTGTTATTTGTATCGCAACAACGGCGACGGGACCTTCCGAGACATCAGCGACGAATCCGGCATCAGCAAAGCCGCGGGGGGCTACTGCATGACCGCGGTGGCGGCGGATTTCCACGATACGGGTTGGCCCGATATTTATGTAGCGTGCGATTCCACGCCGAGTATGCTGTTCAAGAACAACAAAGACGGTACGTTCAGCGAAGTTGGCCTCGCGAGCGGCGCCGCACTGAGTGAAGACGGGATGGAGCAGGCCGGCATGGGGGTCGGCGTAGGCGACGTCAATCTCGACGGGCACCTGGACATTTTCAAAACGCATTTCGCCGAAGACACCGCGATCCTATATAAGAACGACGGGGCTGGCAATTTTGACGACGTCACCATCCGCTCCGGGATCGCGGTAGAAACCCGCTATGTTTCCTGGGGAACCGGGATTGTCGATCTCGATAATGATGGATTACCGGACCTATTCGTGGTAACCGGTAATGTCTATCCGGAAGTAGAGAAAACATTAAAAGAATTTCCTTATAAAACGCCGCGGATCGTGTTCCGGAACCTGGGCGGTAAGTTCGAAGAGCTGATCGAGGAAGCCGGAAGCGGAATTGCGGCGCCGCACGCCAGCCGCGGCTGCGCCTTCGGCGATTTCGACAACGACGGCGACATGGATGTCGTGATTATCAACCTCAATGAGCCACCGTCGCTGCTACGCAACGATTTATCGGGCAATGGGCACTGGCTCAAGGTGAAGCTGATCGGCGTTAAATCCAACCGGACCGCGCTGGGCGCGCGCGTTACCGTACACTACGGGACAAAGATGCAATCGCAGGAAGTGCTGAGCCAAGCGAGCTTCTATTCGGTGAACGATATGCGGCTACATTTCGGGCTCGGTGAGACGGCGCTGGTAGATGTCGATATCCGGTGGCCGAATGGGGGCAAAGAGAAGCTCACGAAAGTTGCGGCGAACCAGTTGATTACCGTAAAAGAGGGTGCCGGCATCGTTAAAAGCGATAAATTAAGAGCAAAATAAGCGTTTATTTATTTTGCAATCCCGCTCGAGCCCGCGCCAGATTATCCTTGGCCGTTTGATTCGCCGGATCGGCTTTTAGCGCATTCTCGAACGCCGTGACAGCTTCCTTCAAATTCCCGGAGATGGCAAGCGCGGCGCCGAGATTCGTCTGGATCGCGGAATCGTTGGGTTCTAACTGCGCGGCGCGTTTGAGATGCGGCAGCGCGTCACTGAAATTTCCCGCAGCGGCATAGAGGCGGCCCGTGGTCTCCTGCGCCTGCGCATCATCCGGAACGGCTGTTAAATAGATCGTCAGTTCGTTCAGAGCGGATTTCGAATCGCCTTTGGCGGTGAACGCGCGCGCGAGGTTGAACCTGGCGTTTTGGTACGCGGGATTGAGCGTCAGCGTCTTTTGGAACTCTTCGATGGCCGGATCAACCTTGTCTATCATCAGCAGCGACACGGCTCGATTGTTGTGCGCGGTTGCGCTGTTCGGCTTAATGCGGAGCGCTTGATCGAAGTAGGAAATCGCAGCATCGAACCTTCCCATCGCTTGCAACACGGCGCCCAGATTGAAATGCGCTTCGAAATCGGCGGGATACTTCTCGATGCGCCGTAACATGACGGCTTTCTGCAGGAGCAATCGCGGATCGTCGTCCCCCGTTTTTTTCGGCAGGACCTGCAGCCAGACGTGACCCATTTCATCGATACTTCGGTTGCCGCCATGCACTCTCTGCGGCGGCCGCGTGGGATTGCGCGGATTATGATCCGTGTTGTCGTAGGTAATGCGCATCTCAAGTATGGTCCCGGCAGGAAGCCGGATGGGTTCGCGATACGTGTAGGTCGCCTGCCAGTTGATATCCCAATCGTTGATCTTAAGCAAGGCGCGGCGCGTACCATCTGGAAGTTGTGCCCAGGCGTCGATGGTTTTTCCCAAATAGTGAGCATGCGGATAAATCGCGAGCAGATCCACGGCGATCGGCAGTTTCAAATGATCCGTCACGGTGAAGTGCGCGTCGCCTGCTGGGATATCCAGAGCTCCATCATGCTCGAGTTGGACCAGCATGGGAAATCGCTTAGGGGGTTGATTGGCGAAGTACAAGCCGACTGCTACTTCCACGGACTCCGGTTTGCCGGTGGGCTGAAGATGAAGATTGACGATTAGATCAGAGCCGGGGCCCAGCTTCCAGCCCATATCGTTTGGCTCTTCCTGCGGGGGCGATCCGGGTTTCCAAAAGAGAAAATGCGAATCCGGATCGAACTCGCCGGATACTTCGGTTTCCACGTCCATGCCCGGGAAACCCGGCTGTCCGTCCTGGCCATCGCGCGCGCGCAGCATGCGGGCATGATCCACGATGAGATTCGCATGGTGCACCACGCGCTTATTGCCGGGGCGCAACTCCATGGCGCGGATATATTTCGTTTCCTTCAGATCCACTGGGATTACAAAATTGCGGAACACATCTTCGCCCGCGGCCGGCAATTGATAAGGCTGACGCATGTGCAGCACGAGATCCGGTTGTCCGAGCTGCCAGCCTTCCACGAAGTGCGGCGCCGCCGGTAAGTCCGCCGGATCGCCTTCCGGAGCGCCCTTCTTGGCCCAACTCGCGAGAATTGCGATTTGCGCATCGGTGAGACGCTTGGCACCGGTGAAATCGCCGTAGCCCGGTTCCGGCGGCCATGGAGGCATGAAGCGTTTGCCCGTGACGATGGCCATTTGTTCCGCATGTTTTCGGGCGTCGTTGTAAGTGAGTAAGGAAAACGGAGCGGCCTCGCCCGGACGATGGCAGGGAGCACAGTAGTGAAACAGGATGGGGGCGACGTCTTTGGTGTAGGTGACAGGAGCGGCGAACGCCGGCAACACAACAGCGAGGAATCCGAAAAACTTCAACTTATTGCCGCCCCAACATCACGCCAAGTTCATTTTCCTTGGCTTGTTTGATCCGTGCGCCTTCGGCGAACAGGCGTTTGCTGCCTTCCAGGTCACCCTTCTGGCGCAAAAGCAGCGCGAGCGTGTTGTAAGGCCCAGGATTTTCAGGGTCCAAACGGATGGCGGTGCGCAGCGCTTCTTCGGCAGCCGCAGCTTCGCCTTTCTGCTTGAGCACGGTGCCGAGCATGAAATAAGCTTCGCCATATTCCGGACGGAGCGTGATCGCGGAGCGCATCTCCATGGCTGCACGGTCGAACTCTCCGGATTGCCAGTGAGTAATTCCCAGCATGTAGTGGGCTTCGGCAAGTTTTGGATCAATCTCCAGCGCACGTTCAAACTCTTTTCGGGCGTCGTCGATTGCGTCTTTGTTTTTCAGCGCGACGCCAAGATTGTAATGGGCCGCAGCGTAGTTCGGATCGCGTGCAATCACATCGCGGAAGATCGGAATCGCCTGATCGAGTTCGGCCTTGAGCAGATGCGCGAATCCTATGTTGAATCTTGCGGTGTTGTTGGCCGGATCGGCAGCGAGAATCTTTTGAAACTCCGCGATGCCTTCCTCGGCGCGGCGCATCTTTACCAAAATCAATCCAAGGCTATTGCGCGCGTCCGTATTGCCGGGAGCAACTTCCACCGCGTGCTTGTAGGCATCCAGCGCTCCCGCCGGATCGCCGGTCCTTTCCAGGGCGCCGCCGAGACCGATCCATGCGGCGCCATCGGCGGGCTGAAGGCGCACAGCGGTTTTTAGCGGCGAAATGGCGTCCTGGTGCCGGCCCGAACGCTCGAGAGCCTGCCCAAGTTTCGATTGATAGGCGGCGTTTTCCGGATCGAGCTTGGCGGCAGCTTCCAGCTCGGAAATGGCTGCCGGAAGGTCTTGTTCCAAAACCAGTACGACGCCCAGATGAAAATGCGCCGGAGCGAAATTCGGATCTAACTGGATGGCGCGGCGGAAATGTCCGGTAGCCTCCGGTCCGCGATTCAGTACGCGTAGCAGGAAACCGATTTCATCCTGAAAACGCGCCGATTTCGGATCGAGAGTGGCCGCTTCCTCATACGCGGCGAGAGCGCCCGCCGCATTTCCAGCCGCTTTGAGCGCGGCCGCGCGTGATTCCAGCTCCTGGAGACTGGCAGCCGCGAGAATGAAATGAAAACAGACGACGAAGGAAATCCATCGCCCAAACCGCTGCATATGCCTTATTTTACTGAACTATACTCAAGGCATGTGGCCACTTCTGTTGTTGTTGATGGATGTAAGCGCCACGCATCAAGCTGCGGTCGACGCCTACAAGCAGCACAAATTCTCCGAAGCCGTGACGAAATTCACGCAGGCGTTGGAAACAGAAGATCCTGGAAGCGAGGCGTACGGCGAGTCGGTGTTCCTTCTCGGACAAAGCCTCTACTTGCAATCGAAGTACGCGGAATCGGTTCCTTGGCTCGAAAAGGCGGCTGCCGCCAAGGGAACGACTCCGGAGGCCGCCTACATGCTGGGCAACGCGTGCATCTTGACGCAGCAGCCGAACAAGGCCGTCCGCGCATTCGCCCAACTGTTCAACGTGCCGGCGAATTCCGCGACGGCGCATCTGGCGACGGCGCGCATGATGATGCATCAGGACATGGCGGCCGAAGCGGCGGTGCAAGCGAAACTGGCGCTGGAAGTAGATCCGAAGATCGCCGGCGCTTATTTTCTTCTGGGCGAGGTGGATATCTATCAAGCGAACATCGACGGTGCGATTAACGACTTGAAAAAAGAGATCGAACTCAATCCGACCTTTGCCATGGCTCACTATCGATTAGGCGACGCATACACGCGGGAAGAACGATGGAATGAGGCGCAGGGGCCACTGGAGCGATCCATCTGGTTGAATCCGAATTACAGCGGGCCGTATATTCTGCTTGGCAAAGTTTATCTGAAGCGCAAAGAGCTGGCGAATGCGCAAGGCGTGCTGCGGCATGCGCTGCAACTGGATCCCCAGAATCCGACCGCCCATTACATTCTTGGGCAGGCGTTGATGCAAGACGGCAAGACCGAGGACGGGCAGAAGGAATTGAATCGATGGCAGGAATTGAAAGATAAGCGCTAAGACGGTTCTCGATTGTCGTTGCTGGTTGCAGCCGATCTTGGTAGGGGGCTGCCCTCTTTGACCGTGAGAACTTGATTCGCTTTTACCGCGGCGATTTTGTCAATGGCTCCGCTCGGCCAATGGATTTCGATGTCGGCCTGCGTGGCTGCGCCTAAGCCGAAGTGGACGCGCAGGTCACTTTGGCTAATGTACGATGATCCGCTGCGGACTTCATCCATCTGGCGATGGCCGGCCGTTGTGCAGTAAATCCGCGCGCCGATGCCGGAGCG
>DATGIH010000028.1:0-4086 GCA_035295865.1 Bryobacteraceae bacterium | reverse complement strand
GAATGGTATGCCATTGCCAAAATCGCGGGCATCAAGCTGGCGCAGGCGTACCGGCAGCAGTACGGATTTCGCGCCATCAGCCTGATGCCGACCAATCTTTACGGGCCGGGCGATCAGTTCGATCTTAATAAATCGCACGTGTTACCGGCGCTCATGCGAAAAGCGCACGAGGCGCGGCTGACCCATGCGCGCGAGATGGTGGTGTGGGGCAGCGGCAATCCGCGGCGCGAGTTTTTGCATGTGGACGATCTGGCGGACGCGGCGGTTTTCCTGATGCTGCACTATGAAGATCCGGAAATCGTCAATGTTGGCGTGGGCAGCGATGTCACCATCCGCGAGCTGGCTCAGTTGATTTGTAAAGTTACCGGATTCGAAGGCCGATTGGTGTTCGACACTTCGAAGCCGGATGGTATGGCGCAAAAGCTGCTGGATGTCTCGAAGCTCGCGAATTTGGGCTGGCGCGCACGCATCGGCCTGGAAGAAGGCATTGCCGCCACCTATCGCTGGTTTCTTGCCGGGGAGCAGGGAGAGGTTCGGCTGGCCGCCTCCTGATCGGCCGACCCAATGATCCGGCTCTTCCGCGTTTTCGTCCCCTCCAGTGTCATCGCGCTTCTGTTCTCGGAAGCAATTCTCAGCTACACCTGCTACGTGGTAGCCACGTTCATTGCGCTCTACGAAGATCCGCAGGTGTTTCTGTTCGACGACAACGGATTAGGGCGGATCGCCGTGGTGGTTCTCTGCATTTTGGTGGGCATCTACTTCCACGATCTGTACGACGAGTTTCGCATCAAGTCGCGCATCCTGCTTATCCAGCAGATGGGCGTCGTGGTGGGCATGGCGTTTCTAGTGCAAGCGCTGCTCGGATATTTGCGGCTCCGCGATCTTCTACTGCCCACCTGGCTCATGATCATCGGCAGTTCGCTGGTGCTCATCCTGTTGCCCTGCTGGCGCATCTTCTATAGCGGCGTGGTATTGAAAGCGATGGGATCGGAGCGGCTGCTGTTCCTGGGCGCGTCATCCGTGGTGCAGGAAATCGCCCAGCATCTGGGGGAGCATCCCGAGGCCGGATTCAAAGTGGTGGGCTATGTAGACAATATCGAAGACGGCGGCGAACTTGTTGGCGGTCCGCTGCTCGGACCGATCTCCGATCTGGAGCGCATTGTGAAGGAATTGAAGCCAGATCGCATCGTGGTGGGGATGAGAGAGCGGCGCGAGCGCCTGCCCGTGAACCAACTGCTGGATCTGCGCCTATCCGGAATTCCGATCGAAGATGCGCAGGCCACGTATGAAGAGACGTTCGGACGGATTTCGACGCGCGAGCTGCGGCCCTCCCAGTTAATTTTTTCAAGCGAGCTCGGGCCGAATCCGGGACGCGTCGCGCTGCAATCGGTGTATTCGATGACAATCGCGATTGTGGCCGCGATCTTGACGTCACCGATCATGCTATTGGTGGCGATTCTTGTGCGGTTGACATCGCCAGGTCCCGCACTTTTCCGGCAACAGCGTGTGGGCAAAAACGATGTCGCGTTCACGCTTTACAAATTCCGCTCGATGTATCGCGATGCGGAGGCGGCCAGCGGCGCAGTCTGGGCGAAGCGGGACGATCCACGCGTCACGCCGGCCGGCCGATGGCTGCGCAAGTTGCGTTTGGATGAGCTGCCGCAATTGTTCAACGTTTTGAAGGGAGACATGTCGATTGTCGGTCCGCGGCCGGAGCGTCCGGAGTTCGTCGCCGAGTTGGCCGAGCGGATTCCTTACTATCGCCAGCGGCACTGTGTGAAACCCGGAATCACCGGCTGGGCGCAGATCAATCTGCAGTACGGCGACACGGTGGAAGATACCATCACCAAACTGGAATACGATCTTTACTACATTAAGAACCTGGCACCGGCGCTGGACCTATTCATCATGTTCCACACCGTCAAGGTTATGGTTTTATCGCGCGGATCGAGATAAAGAATGTTTCTCGTTCTGCGTGTCTCGTTAAACTATTCCGCCAGGATTGGCAGGAGGGGCTCTTCAGCGGCGGTTTGCTGCACTTCCAGGTCGAGGTATCGCGGATCGAGGAGGCGGCCCGGTTCCAGATTGCCCATTGCGGAGAGCAATGTTTCTTTGAGGTGCGGGTAATCTTTTTCGATGTCGCTGAAGAGGCTGCGGATGGATTTGCGTACGGTTCCGGTGCGCTGCGAGCAACCACACGGAACGATGGGCGCCCCCAAAGTTTCGGCGAATCGAGTTGTTATGTCTTCGGTGACGAAAGCGAGCGGACGAATCAGCCGGAATTCTTTATCCCGCGAATACGTGATGGGCGGAAGGGCGCTGACGCGTCCGGTGAACATCGCATTGCGCAGGAAAGATTCGCAAAAATCGTCGGCCGTGTGGCCGAAGGCAATGACGTTGGCGCCGAGTCCGCGGACGATTTCGTAGACTGCGCGGCGGCGGTAACGGCTGCACAGATCGCAGCCATGATCCGGCTTTTCAGTGAGCAGCCGCAGCGACGGCCGGTCGGTGTGGTAGGTCCAGTCGACGCCGCGCTGCTTCAAGTATTCTCCCAGCGGCTCAATCGGGCGCAGGAATTTTCCCTGTTCTACGGTGAACGCGCAGACGGAAAACTCGACGGGCGCGCGCTTTGCCAATCGCAGCAGGGCTTCGAGCAGGGTGAGCGAATCCTTGCCGCCGGAAAGCGCGACGGCCACGCGATCCCCAGCGCGGATCATCTTGAATCGGCCGACGGCTTCACCGACCTTGCGCAGCAATGTTTTCTCGAGGTCCAAATTCTAAGTTAGCAGTTCTGGCCGAACCGCGACTGCAGGGGAGCGCTACCCGAGCGTTGTACTAGCGCTCGGTGGCGGTCGCGGTTCCGTTGAATTCACCAACCGCTGTCACGAATTCGTAAACTATAGGACGAGCATGGTAGGCACAACGGTCCTTCAATATCAGCTGCTGGAGAAACTGGGCTCCGGCGGCATGGGCGATGTTTATAAGGCGCAGGATACGCGGCTGAACCGCTTCGTCGCCATCAAGGTGCTGCCGGCGAAAATGTCATCCGATCCCGAGCGCCGCCGGCGTTTCGTGCAGGAAGCGCAAGCGGCCTCCGCGTTGAATCATCCGAACATCATCACCATTTACGACATCGTCAGCGAAGGCGACGCGCAATTTATGGTGATGGAATTTGTGTCCGGCGCCACGCTGCACGATGCCATCACCGCCGCCGGACTCCCCGTGCCTCAAGTGCTGCAGTACGGCGCGCAAATGGCGGACGCACTCGCCGCCGCGCATGCCGCGGGCATCGTGCATCGCGATCTCAAGCCATCGAACGTGATGATCACCAAATCCGGATTGGTGAAGATCCTCGACTTTGGCTTGGCCAAGCTGACTGACCTGAATCCCAGCGGCGAGAATACCGAGCTTGGTCCGCTCACGCAAGAGGGCGCCATTCTGGGCACGGTGAGTTACATGTCGCCGGAGCAAGCGGAGGGCAAGCCGGTGGATGCCCGCTCCGATATCTTCTCCTTCGGATCGGTGCTCTACGAAATGGTGAGCGGACGGCGCGCCTTCGACGGCGGTTCCAGCATCTCGACCCTTTCATCGGTGCTGCGGGACGATGTAAAACCATTTGCCGATGTCGCGCCCGAGACGCCGCCGCTGCTGGAAGCGATTATCAGCCGCTGTCTGGCGAAGGATCCGAACTCGCGTTGGCAATCGATGAAAGAAATCGAGAAGGCGCTTACCAGCCTCAAACGGACATTGGATGCAAGCGGTTTCGATGACGCCACGGTGCGCGCGCCACTGGGGCCGCCGGCATCCAGCCCCTCTGCGCTGACGGCCACGGTGACCACGCGACCTACTCCGCCGTCGACACCGCCTCCGCCGCCGATTTCAGCTGCGCCACCCACGCCCGCTCCGCCGCCGATTCCAACTTCCGCGCCCCCGATTCCCGCTGGCGTTGCGCAATCGCCGGCCGCACCAACCAAGAGCAATCTCGGACTGGCTCTGGGATTGCTCGCGGTCATGCTTCTGGCAATTGGCGCGGCAGGCGGATGGTGGTGGTGGACGAATCTGCGTAAACCAGCTCAGCAGCCGGTG
>DATGIH010000027.1:0-6297 GCA_035295865.1 Bryobacteraceae bacterium | reverse complement strand
AAGTCCGATGCCGCGTTGGCAATCGCAGGCGAAAATCAAAGCGCGTGAATCCGGCTCCCAGGCTGGGGAGTAGCTATTGCATGCGCCTTCGGTGATCGCTGTCGATTTCCGCGTGATCAGATTTTGGATCCAAACCTGTCGAGTGCCGCCGCGCGCGAGCGTGTAGGCGAGCCAGGTTCCGTCGAGTGAAACGGCGGGTTCGGTGTGATCGCCGGAGTCGTGGGTGAGTCGCTCGGATTCTTTCGGAGAAACAGTGGCGAAGATTTGCGCGTCGCCCCAGGGTCCGGCGGAGTAGGCGAGTTTCGCGCCGCTCGGAAACCACGCCGCGTCGTGGACGGGACGGGGTCCATCGATGGCGCCGATCGATCCGAAGCTGTACACCGAGAGAATTCCGCGTGCGACAAACGCCAGCACGTCGCCTTTGGGAGAAACCGCGGGATGGGTGGGTTCGAATCCGGCTGAAACGAGTCTGCGCAGCGCTTTGGTTTCCGGATCGTAGCTCATGAGTTGGGAGTGGCCGTCCGAGACCAATTCGAAATAGATTGGCTTGCCGTCCGCATCGACGGAGGGATGAAAAGCCTGGCCGTCAAAAGGAAATGCGTCGATGGCGCTGCCGTTCCAGCGCTTCAGCAGATAACGGCTCTCCGCGATGGATTCATAGATTATGCCGTCGGTGGAAACGGCGGGGCTGGCGGAGTAGATGGCTTCTTTTTCGAATGCGATCCGCTCGAATTTTTGCGGAGGCTCGCGGTAGTAACTGTCCATCCGGCGATGGGAGGAGAATGCTGCAGCGGCAAGGACGCCAATTGCTGCGAGGGCGGCAAACGCTGGGCGCATGTTGCGCCAGAACGGGATGCCGAGCGCGATGTACAACGCGAAGAGGATCCAGACGGTGGGGAAGTATGGCTCGATCGCGGCGGGAAGCGAGATGTTCAGGAGGAGATAGGCGGCGATTAGGAAGATTCGACGTGGAAGGCTGGCTTTCTCGAGTAATAGTGCGATTGGTAGGAGCAGGATGATCGTCACGTAGAATGCGCGGCTGGGTGAAACGAGAACTAGCATGATTAGGAACCAGGCTAGTTCGTCCGCAAGCCGGACGCGTGCCCCACTTGTGCTGGGAATTGCCAGCAGACAGAAGGCCGGGATTGCCAGCGTTAGTAACGGCTGCAGGAAAAATAGAAGCGCTGGATTATTGAAGGGCGGGTTCGGATTCAGTTCCGCCTCTGCTTCGAGCGGATGGCGCAGCATGTTCAGGATGGTAGGCATGCCGGGGTTGTACGGATCCATGTGCTCGCCGGCGGCCGCGCGCGGCAGAACATCGGTGAGGTAGAAAAGATGGTCGCGCCATCCGAACCATGCAACCGAGAAGGCCGACAGAATCAGGCAGGCGAGCAGCATTCCGGAGAGCGCCCGCCAGCGGCGCTTCCACGCGAAATAGAAGAGGAACGGTCCGGCGTAAAGTTTTAAGATAAAAATCGCGCCGAGTAGAAGTCCGGCCGGGAATTCGCGCTCGCGGAGCAGCAGCCACACAGCCGCGGTCATCAGGAAAAGCAGAAAGCAATAATACTGGCCTAGCTCGAAGTTACCGGACATCGCGTTGTACCCGAGCAGCGCGAGCACGATGAGTCCAGGAACCGGCAGATTGGTGAGCTTCGCGAGAATCCAGATCGCGGCCGCGAGAAAAATCAGGCTGAGGGAGAGCCACACGCGTTTCGCCGTCATCGGCGGCAGCCAGGCGAACGGGACCATCGGCAGCGCGGTGAGCGGCGTGTGCGGAATGTATCCGCCGAGCTGCAAGCCCCAGCCGGCGTAGTTCATCTGGCGTTGGAAACTAGTCCAATCGTACAAATCGCGCAGCGGCACGCGATGCAGGAACATCCGGGCAGCGGTGTGGTAGTTGGGAAAATCGGTCTCGACGTGCGTCCAGCCGTGGACGAGTGGGGGGACGAGCAGAAAAGCGATCGCGGCTATGGCGGCGATCCACCACAGAACGCGCTGGACCATGGACCCAGGTTACTATGCCAATTATTTTGCGCTCAGAAGATGAGCGGGGCGACGGTTCGCTTCTCGTTCGTCTTCAGCACACTCTCGATCTCGGAATGCCAGCCGGCAAGTTTTGGATCCGCTAATAATTCGCGCAGCACCACGCTCGCAGCCGGACCGCTGGCCGCCAAGCCTCCAAAGGCCGCCCAGTTCCCATAGCTATCGCCGGAACGCACAATCGCCGCAAGCTGTAGCGCACGGCCCATGGAATCCGCCGGCAAGGCCATTGCCTGATCGAAAGACGCGCGGAGTTGAACGCCTTTCTTGATTTGCTGCCGGAATTCCTGGCTCGCTCACGCCGAGGTTCTGAAGCTCAACTTCAGCGTGATCGCCGAGCGGAATGAATGCGAATACTTCGCCATTGCGCAACCATGCGGCGGAAAACCGCATGTCGCCGAAGATGTTGGCAGAACGCCAATCGTTTGACTGGGAGGGATTGGCGCGGATCCCGGATACGAACTGAGCGCCTGGCCGTAACAAGAAGACGATCACGCGATCTCCCGTCTGCATGGGCGGCGGGCCGGCGGAGACATCATCGGATAGGTACAGTTCGTTCAAGAGAACAGGCGCGCCAGACGGTAGGTCACCCTTGATCGTCTCCACCACCTGAAACTCTCCCTTCTTGGAGGCGGGCGTGACGACGACGACATCGGTCGCCTCCAAAGTGCAGACGTCCGCATTGAAAAAGGGCATCAGTCCTCCGGCTTGCGCCGCGAAGGAAATCAGAATTAGGGGTGTAACTTTCATAACGCCATCTTTTCGGTCATCTCCAGCAGTTTCGTCACGGTGTTCCAGTTTCTTGCGGTGCCGGAGACTTTGATCGCTCGCTCGATCAGCGCTGCCGTCAGTTTCGAAGTTCCGATTCCGCCGGCGTAATAAGTGTAAAGCTGGCGGCCGTCTAAGACAAGTTCCTCGGGACCCACTTTGATCTGCGCGATTTTCTGCTTGGACATTGCATCCGGCTCGCCCGTAAGGAAGATCACCACCAGTTTGTTCGGCTCGATTCCGGATCGCTTGGCTAACGGGTTCCGGCGGATGATATCTTTCAGCTCAGCGGACGTGCGCAGCAGCACGCCGGTGCGAAATCCGTACGCTTTTTCGATGGCGTCTTCGATCTTCTTTTGCAGACGCGCCAAATCTTTCGCATCGGATTGGAAGACCACGTTGCCGCTCGCGACGTAGGTTTGCGCGCCGCGCAAGCCGAGCGATTCGTAGAGATCGCGCAGTTCATCCATCTTGAGCCGGTTGTGGCCGGGAAGATTTACAGCTCGGAGCATGGATGCGATCGCGGGCATAGACTTGAGTAATACCATGCGACTCAGCAGGAGAACTTTGCTGGCGGGCGCCGCAGCGTTCGGTTTGCCACGCACGGGCCACGGGCGGTCAGAAATCGGCGCGATGGTGAATTGTCCGGTGGAATGGTCGTGCACTAGCGCGAAGTCGTACGCGAATCCGTTTGCTGACGTGGATTTGGATGTGCTGGTTCGCGATCCGGATGGCGCCGAGGTTCGAGTCCCGGCGTTTTGGGCGGGCGGCCGGATCTGGCGCGTGCGCTTTGCGCCGGCAAAAACGGGGACGCACGCTTGGCGTACGATTTCGAGCGATTCCAGCTTGCACAATCGGCAGGGCGCGATCAACGCGAAGCCCTACACGGGCGCGAATCCACTTTTCCAGCACGGCCCCATTCGAGTGGCCGCGGATCATCGCCACTTTCAGCATTCCGACGGCACTCCGTTCTTCTGGCTAGCCGACACGTGGTGGATGGGATTGGTGAAGCGCCTCCGCTGGCCGGAAGATTTCCAACTTCTGGCGGCCGACCGCCGGCGCAAAGGATTCACCGTGGTCCAAATTGTCGCGGGACTCTATCCGGACATGCCGGAGCGCGATCCGCGCGGAGCGAACGAGGCAGGTTTTCCCTACGACGAGAATTACGCAACGATCAATCCGGCGTATTTCGATCAAGCCGATCTGCGTATCCGGCATCTGGTGGAGATCGGCATCGCGCCGTGCATCGTTGGATGCTGGGGCTACTATCTCCCGATTCTCGGCGTCGAAAAGATGAAAAAACATTGGCGGTATCTAGTGGCGCGCTGGGGCGCCTATCCCTCGATTTGGTGCCTGGCCGGAGAAGGCACCATGCCGTACTACCTTTCGAAGCAGCCCGAGAAAGATTCCGCGACGCAGAAGGCGGGCTGGACCGAGATCGCGAAATATGTGCGTTCCATTAGCGCGAATCGGAATCCGATCACGATTCATCCGTCTTCGAGCGCGCGCACAACTGTGGAAGATCCAACTGTGCTCGATTTCGACATGCTGCAGACCGGACACTCGGATCGCGAGAGCATTCCGAACACGGTGACGCAAGTGACGCGCTCCTACGCGGCGGATCCCACAATGCCGGTGGTGAATGGAGAGGTCTGTTACGAGGGAATCCAGGAAGCGAGCCGCCAAGACGTACAGCGGTTCATGTTCTGGGCGTGCGTACTGAGCGGCGCGGCGGGACACACCTACGGCGCGAATGGGATTTGGCAGGTGAATACGCCGGAGCATCCGTTCGGAGCATCGCCGCATGGACGAAGCTGGGGCGATACTCCATGGCAGACGGCTTATCAGTTGCCAGGCTCGGCGCAGCTCGGCATGGCGAAGACGATGCTCGCAAAATATCCGTGGTGGCGGATCGAGCCGCATCCGGAATGGATTGAACCGCATTGGTCCGAGAAGAATTACCTGCAGCCATATGGGGCCGGGATTCCAGGTGAGCTACGAATTTTTTATTTCCCGAAGACCGGGAACGTCAACCAGAAGATCGTGAAGCTTGAACCTGGTGTGAAGTATCAGGCGCTTTGGTGGAATCCGGTAAGCGGAAAAGAGACGGATCTCGGAACGGTAAACGGCGGGGAGGATTGGCATCCGCCCGCGCCGCCGATTTTTCAGGACTATGTACTGGTGCTGGCGTTAGAACAAAAACTTCAGCCCTAATTGCAGAATGCGGGGATTGTGCGCGCCGCCCGGCCGCAGGAAATTGTTGTTGGCCAGGCAGCTCGGGTCCCCAGCGTTGTTGCTGTCGCCGAAGCAGCTTGTACCTGAGTTCACGCCGTTCCATTGTGTGTGATTAAACACGTTAAAGGCCTCGGCGCGGAATTCGAATGCCGTGTTCTCGCGGATTTCAAAATGCTTGAACAAGCCCATGTCCCAATTGGTGCGCTGCGGATTCCGTAATGCATTGCGCTGCGATGTTCCGAACGTCAGCCCTTCGGGAGCAGCGAAGGCAGCAGGGTTATAGAGCAGCGGCCCATAGACCCCAATCGCGTTGTTCTGCGTTACTGCGTTCGGGTTACCGACGATATCGAGGTACGATCCTGCACCGGTTCCGTTGCCGACGCCGGCGTTGAAAAGACCGTCGCTCAGGCTGAACGGCGTTCCGGTTTGGAAGGTGATCAATCCGGAAAGTTGCCAGCCGCCAAGGACGGTGTGCGCAAAGCCTTTTTGCGTGAAGAAGGGCACGTCATAGACGTAACCAAGGTTCAGGATGTGGCGCTGATCGAAGTTGGAACTCGCGCGAGTCCGGCCGAGATTATAGGAATCAACGAAATTGCCGTCGTAGCGGTCGGACGAATCGTCGAGCGAATGGCTCCAGGTGTAGGCCAGATCGAAGTTCAAACGGCCGACGTGCCGGCGCACGGCCACCTGCAGCGAGTTGTAGGTAGAGTTCGCTTCCGCTTCGAGCGATGTGATGGTGCCGAAGCCGCGATACGGGCGATATTGATCGGGCGATGCGCCGCAAGCCACATTGAATTGAATCGCCGCGGGCCCGGTGGGCGCCACTCCGTTCACGGTGCCGTTATTGCAATCGGCTTGCGTCATCGGCTGGCCCGGATGATACGGATTTTCAGCTTGTGTGATGGGAACTAACTGATTGATATCGCGCTGCAGCGACAGGTGCGAACCCTTGCTGCCGACATAAGCGACCGTCATTACCGTGCCGTTCAAAATCTGGCGTTGCACGTTGAGATTCCACTGCTGCACGTACGGCCAAATTGCCTTGCGCGGAATGGAGTTCACGCCCAACGGGAATGCCACGCCACCTCCGCCGATGTTGGTGTATCCGACCACGTTGTATTCGGTGGAGTTGAGCACTAGGGGCGGGCTGCCTTCCAGCGACTCTGAGTTCCCTTCGTTGCCGTTGGTGTGTTCGTAAAAGATCCCGTAGCCGCCGCGAATCGCGGTCTTGCCATCGCCGAACGGATCATACGC
>DATGIH010000026.1:0-3768 GCA_035295865.1 Bryobacteraceae bacterium | reverse complement strand
CGAGCAACCGACCCGCGGCTAAAGCCAGGACTAAGCCGATTGCGAGCCCCGCGCCGATCAGAATCGTGGCGCTGCGTGCCACGGATTTGAGCACTTGCGCCCGTGTCGCGCCTATGGCCATCCGGATGCCGATTTCGCGTGTGCGGCGCGAGACTGCATAGGCCATCACCCCGTAAATCCCAGTGGCGGCCAGCATCAGTGCAAGAACTCCGAACACGCTCAGCGTTACGGCAGCGGCGCGGGGCGCGAAGAAGGTCCAAGCCAGTTGATCTTCCACGCTACCGGCGGCAAACAGCGCGACGGAGGAATCGATCTCACGTACCGCGCCGCGAATGGACGCGACAGCGGACTCCGGTGGCAGCATACGGGTGCGTGCCACCACAGTCGCGGCCGGCAGATAATCCATTTCCAGCGGCGTCCAGAAAGCCGTGGAAGAGTTCTCGGTGAGCTGATAATACTTGCCGGTTTCGACGACGCCGACGATTTCCAGCGGCTTCTCGTTTGGTCCCGTGGAAAATCTACGGCCGACCGGATTTTTTCCATCCAGCAATTTCGCAACGAACGAGGCGCTGACGATGGCTACGCGCGTGCCGTCCTGCTTGTCGCGGGCGTCGAAATCACGCCCGGAGACCAAATGGGTCCGCATAGTACGAAAATAATCCGGGCTCACGCGAAAGAAATAGGAGTTCGGTACGTCGGAGGCGCGCTTTGGAATCGGTTTGCCTTCGATATAAACCGGGCTCCAGGGGACGCCCAAAGTCAAAGGAATCGCGTTCACCAAGGCGGCCGATTCCACGCCGGGGAGTTGGCGAACCTTTTCTAACATGCGCTTTTGGAAGTCGCGGCCGCGCGGCTCGTCATAGCCTTGCATGTTCAAATCGAAGGAGGCGGTGGCCATGCCCTGCGCCTGGAATCCGATGGGGGCATCCAGCGAGCGCTGCAGACTTTTAATCACCAGCACCGAACAAAACAGCAGCAGCACGGAAAGACTGACTTGCGCGGCGACCATATAATCGCGCAAATGCCAGTAGCGGAATCGCATTGGGGTGGCTTCGTTCTTCAGGGCTGGAACCAGATCCGTTTTGGTGGCCTGCAGCGCGGGCAGAAAACCGAATAGCAGCGCCGTCACGGAGGAGACCAGCAGTGCGAACGCGAATACCCGGACATCTACCGGAGCATTCACAATGATGGGGATATCCACCGGCGGATGCCAGGCGCCGAGCGCGTCCATAATCCAGTTCGCCAACAGCGCCCCGCAGACACCACCGGCGAGGGCCAGCATGAGGTTTTCGATGAGGAGTTGCCGGATCAGCACGCTTCTTCCCGCGCCCAGAGCAAGCCGGATGGCGGTTTCCTTCCTTTTATCGCCGGCGCGGGCAAGCAGCATGCTCGCAAGGTTGGTGCAGGCGACCAGCAACACCAGACAGGAAACGCCGAACAGAGCCGCGGCGAACGCAATGATCGGCTTCCGCAAAAACGCTCCCGCCAAGCCCGGCGGACTCAGTTGGATGGTCATCCCTCCGTCCTCATCGGGGAATTCGCGCGACAACTGCTGGCCGATCGCGTTGAGCGGCGGCTCGGCTTCCTCCATGGGAATCCCCGGCTTCAGCCGGCCAACGGCGAAAAAGCCGCGGCTGGACCGGCGGTCCAGTAGATCGGCGCCCGCCAGTTCTTTCTGCATCGACATGGAGAAAAACACATCGGGCGCGAAGAATAGCTCGGTGCCGAAGAATCCCCGCGGCGCGACGCCTAAGACCGTGAACTCGCGGCCGTTGACTTGCGCTTTGGCCCCAACAATATTCGGATCGCCTCCGAAGTGTTTTTGCCATCCTGTGTAACTCAAAACCATCACGGGATGGCCGCCGCGAACTTTGTCGTCTTCGGGCTGAAGCAGACGGCCGGCCAGCGGCTTGACTCCCAGCAAGTCGAAATAGTTGCCGGTCACCATGTAGCCCCACATTCGCTGGGTATTGCCTTTTTGGCCGACGCTGGCCGGCAGAAATCCGATGCAGGCGACGCCGCTGAAGACGGTGTTGCGGTCGCGAAAATCGCGGTAGTCCGGGTAAGAAATGAGAGGCAGCGCCGGCCCGCGGCCGACTTTTTCATTGATGGTGGCGACTTCGGAGCCCTGTCGTACGGCAGGCAGCGGCCGCAAAAGAATGGCATTGATTACGCTAAAAATGGACGCGTTCGCACCGATGCCGAGAGCGAGCGACAGGATGGCCATTGCGGCAAACAGCGGACTGTTGCGGAGGCTGCGCCATCCGTACTTCAAATCGCGAGCCAAGCGTTCGAGCGAAGCCCAACCCCAGTTTTCGCGGATGTTTTCCTTCAGCAGACCGACGTTTCCGAAATCGCGGCGGCTGGCTTGTTCAGCTTCGCGCACCGCTTCACCGGCGCGAATTCGTTCTTCGGCGTCGAGCGCCAGATCGTGCGCGATCTCGTCGTCCAAATCCGCATCATGTTGTTTATGGCGCCAGAAATCCCACCGCATAATAGCTCCTAGGCCGGGCGCATCACGCGTCCGATGGTTTTCACCAATAGCTTCCACTTCGATTGTTCGGTCACCAACTGCTCCCGGCCCTTCGCAGTGAGCCGGTAGTATTTCGCGCGCCGGTTGAGATCAGACGCCTTCCATTCCGACGCGATCAAGCCCCGTTCTTCCAACCGATGTAGCGCCGGATATAGCGATCCGCGCTCGATCTGCAGCAGATCCGAGGAGCTTTGGCGGATGGACTGCCCCACGCCATGCCCGTGCTGCGGGCCCCATTGCAGGGTCCGCAAAATCAGCATGTCGAGCGTACCCTGCAGCAGCTCGATTGAATTGTCGGCGGTCTTTTTCGGCATTGTTTCTAGAAGACATTCTACTAGAAGACCGCTTGCTTGTCTAGAAGAATGTCTGCTAGAGCGCCCAGGTGTGGGCCATGCTGCAAAAGGGAGGCAAATATGGAGACTGTTTTATCGGGAATGGGACGGACGGATGCGCCGGTCGTTTTGAGTGAGGGGCCAACCCTGGCTGCAGCCAGAATTAGCGTTGGCTGACCAACAAGGCAGTGGTCAGCGGGGAACCGCTTGGAACTTCCAAAGCGTCGCTCGTAACCCGGTTTTTTGAGCGATGACTTGCCCGTCCGGAGTCCAGCCGATCGATTGATAATCGCTCAAGTTGTCGGACGGAATTCGCGTGATGCGGCCGCTTGCGGCGTCGATGATAGCCGGCGGATTGAACCACGAATCGCGCGGCAGAAGTGGCGCGAGCAGCCGGCCGTCGGCTCGCATTGCGTTGGGCGACAGAGGAAGAGGAGCTACGGAGAACGAAGGATCGGTCGGTATTTCGCGCTCGGGTCCGCCGTCGAGCGGAACGCTGAAACGGTGGAGTTGCATACGTTCTTGCGCTTGAATGACGAGCCGGTGGCCGGAAGGATCGGCAACCACGCCATTGCCGAGGCGAATTTTGCGGGCGTCCTTTCCGGTGCTCGACGGAATACTCCAAACAATTCCGCGCGCCGAGAAATAGACTGTCTTACCATCGGGCGAGCAGGACAGCGAATCCACCGGCCCTTTGTCCGGCGCGATGGTCCGGACCAAGCGGCCGGAAGCAGGTTCCGCAAAGGCGATGGTTTCGTGCGGCGCGGGCCCGATCATAAATGCAATCTCGCGAGCGCCGCAAGCTGCCACGGGCGCCGCGGTTTCCTCGGCTGTATTGACCAACGGCGCGGCGTCCCTTCCTTTCTGAACCGCCATCAGCCGGATTTTGGAGGATGCGCGAAC
>DATGIH010000025.1:0-29062 GCA_035295865.1 Bryobacteraceae bacterium | reverse complement strand
GGCCATTGATCCATAGGACCCAGCGGGGTTTGGGACCAATCGAGCGAGCGGATCCGCCGGCCCATCTCCCCACCGCTTTTTCCAATTGGGATTGCGGACACAACGGCGTCCATAGTCGGCTTTTCATCCGAGATCATTCGTTATTATTTCCGGTGGCACGCCCCATCACGAGATCCATGATTGATTATGGCGTCAAACCATGGATGATGGAACGCCTTTCTTGGTTTCGTGGACCGGTTTAGACGGTTGCATAGCCCCGCTACTTGCGGTATAACAGCAAACAACTGACGGAGGTACCATGAAGCTACCCATCACCCCGGCGCGCTCCACCGCTCTGCTGGCCGCCGTGCCGCTCGCCTCGCTGCTGATCTGCTCTTGCGGAAAAAAAGCCGGAATCCCGGCCGGTCCCGAATTCCAGAAGCGAGCTCAGGAAGCCTTGATCCTGGCCAAGCCAGGCGATGTGATCGAACTGCCCGAAGGAAAGCTCGATCTCACGGCCACGCTTTCTCTCTCGGTGGAAAATGTGACGATCCGCGGCAAGGGGATGGATAAAACCATCCTGTCATTTAAAGATCAGAAGACCGGTTCGGCGGGAATGCTGGTGACGGCGGGCGGCTTCACGCTCGAAGACCTTGCGATCGAAGACACCAAGGGCGATGGATTGAAGGTGAATGGCGCAACGGGCGTCACCATCCGGCGCGTGCGCGCCGAATGGACTGGCGGTCCCAAAGACACCAACGGATCTTATGGACTTTATCCGGTGCAGTGCAAAAATGTGCTGATCGAGGATTCCGTGGTGAAGGGCGCGTCCGACGCCGGAATTTACGTGGGCCAATCCAAGAACATTATCGTGCGCCGCAATCGCGCCGAATATAATGTCGCGGGCATCGAGATCGAAAACTCGCAAGATGCCGACGTATATCAAAACACCAGCACCAACAACACCGGCGGATTACTGGCGTTCAACCTTCCCGATCTTCCAGTCAAAGATGGACGCAACGCGCGGATGTTCGAGAACAACGTCTACGGCAACAACACTCCGAATTTCGCGCCCAAAGGAACCATGGTCGCCAAGGTTCCGGCAGGTACTGGCGTGATCATCCTGGCCACCAATCATATTGATGTGTATAAGAACACCATCAAGGATAATGCCACGGCCAATGTCTCCATCATTAGTTATCTGACCACGGGCAATCCGATGAACGATCCGACTTACGATCCGTACACGGACGACATTTATATCCACGACAACACCATTTCAGGAGGCGGTGACAATCCAACCGGCCGCATCGCCGACGATCTCACACCTCGCCTCGGTAAACCACTGCCCGGCATTCTTTATGACGGCGTGGTGGATCCAAAAAAGAAGACGGCCACCATTTGCGCGCAGAATAACGGCGGCGCAGTTCTCGTGAATTATGACGCGGCGGGCGGATTGAAACATATGTTGAAGAACGCCAGCGCGAATAACTGCACGCTGCCTCCACTGACCGCTGTTGCGGGCTTCGGAGGAAATTAGACACGGAGTGAGCGGTATCGGCGTTTATTCGCGTTCTTTCGCGGCCATCATCCTGTTCGGCCTGTTGAGCGCGTGCAGCAAGCAAGTCCATTCGCATATCGGGGAACCGTATCCCACGAAGCTTTCGGCTTGGCGCTTGTTCACCGGCACGCCTGCCGAACTGCATCCGAATGAAGGCGTGATTCCCTACGATCTGGTCACGCCGCTGTTTTCCGACTACGCGACCAAATATCGATTTGTTTGGATGCCGGCCGGCACGTCCGCAGTTTATAACGACACCCAGGCCTTCGATTTTCCCGTCGGCACGATTTTTTCGAAGACATTTGCGTATCCCGATGCCCAGCGCGGCGGAAAGCAGCGCTTGATTGAAACCCGTTTGCTGGTTCGCGGCAGCAGCGGCTGGACGACATTGCCGTATGTGTGGAACGAAGGCCAGACGGAAGCCGAGCTACAAGTCGCTGCCGATCCCACGGTGGTCCACTGGACGCGCCCATCGGGTGAAGCGCTCACCATCGATTACGTCATCCCCAATCAAAATCAGTGCAAGGAATGCCACGAGAAATCGAAGGTTACGATTCCCATCGGACCCAAAGCGCGCAATCTGAATAAGGATTTCAACTATGCAAGCGGCCGCGAGAATCAACTCGCCTATTGGACGCGCATCGGGTATCTCAAAGGCGCGCCCGCGGCCCCAGATAACGCCCCGCGCGCGGTGGTTTGGGACGATCCCGCAAGTGGATCGCTCGAAGCGCGCGCGAAAACGTATCTCGACGTTAATTGCGCGCATTGCCACAATTCCGGCGGGACTGCGAATACCTCCGGGCTTTTCCTGGAAGCCGGGCAAACTGATCTGATGCGGTTGGGCGTCTGCAAAGTTCCGGTGTCAGCGGGACACGGCGCGGGCGACTTGCTGTTCGACATCGTGGATGGAAAACCCGAAGAGTCGATATTGATTCGGCGCATGGATTCCGCGCTGCCGAAAGTTATGATGCCGGAGTTAGGGCGAACGGTGATCCATCGCGAGGGTGTGGCGTTGATCCGCGAATGGATCCGGTCGCTGCAAGGTACCTGCACGGCCAAACCGGGCAATCTGTAGGGGGGCAGCCAATCCTGGCTGCAGCCGGCTTTCGAGCCGGCACCGGTACGCCGCGTAGAAACGCGGCTGCGGCCTGAAAGGCCGCCCCACAAAAACTTGTTATAAGGTGTACATGGCCGAAACCGATGCGCTCCGAAAGCAACTCGTCGATCTGCTCGACAGCAGTCACGCTCATGCCAATCTCGACGCGGCTCTGAAGGGCCTCCCCGCTAACCTGCGCGGTGTGAAACCTAAAGGCGCCGAACACACCGCATGGCAGTTGCTCGAACACATCCGGATCGCACAGTGGGACATTCTTGAATTCAGCCGAAATCCCAAGCATGTTTCGCCCGCCTGGCCGGAGGGCTATTGGCCGAAAACGGAAAAACCGCCGAGCGCGGCGGCATGGAACAAAAGCATAAAACAACTTCACGCCGATTTAAAGGCAATGCAGTCGCTGGTTAAAAGTAAAGAGAACGACCTGTTCCGCCCATTTCCACACGGTGATGGGCAAAACCTGCTGCGCGAAGCGCTTTTACTGGCCGATCATAACGCCTATCACGCCGGACAAATCGTATATTTACGTAAGCTACTCAACGCTTGGCCGTAAATGTTCGTGCTAATATAGCCCCTTCTTATGCGCTCTCGAACGTCTGCTATTTCGTTCATCTTTTTCTGCCTTGGCTTAACCGGCTGGTCTCAACCCTATACGATTAGCACCGTCGCCGGAACGGATCGCCTGCTGGATGGTCACGCCGCAAACACGGCCCCACTGCGCGGCCCCATCGCTGTGGCCGTCGATGCCACGGGGAATTTATACATTGCCGACCGTTTAGACAATCGCATCCGCAAAGTGGACACCTCTGGAGTCATCACCACTTTCGCTGGAACGGGACGGCCGGGTTACAACGGAGATCGTATTCAAGCAACCACCGCGCAACTCAACTTGCCCACTTCGCTCGCTTTTGACGCCTCCGGCAATTTGTATGTCTCGGATGTGGGCAACTCTCGCGTGCGCGTGATTTCTTCCGACGGAACAATTAATACCGTGGCGGGAAACGGAACACCGGGAATATTGGGCGATAGCGGCCCCGCTATTCAGGCGCAACTCAACCCGCTTGCCGTGGCCTTGGATTCCACGGGCAATTTGTTCATCTCCACCACCGACAACCGCATTCGAAAAGTGGATACGGCTGGAACAATTACAACCATCGCGGGAACCGGTAATTCTCTGTACGCCGGCGACAATGGACCAGCCGTGAATGCGGGGCTCGGCCCCTCGCCCGCCATGGTTTGCGACGCGCAGGGTAATCTTTATATCGCCGACCCGTTGAATGGCTACGTACGGAAAATCGATCTCGCAGGCATCATCCACCCGGTGGCGGGAGCCGGACAAGTCGGTTTGATTTTGGATTATATTCCGGCTACCGCGGCGGTGATGTCGGCCCAAGGTCTCGCGCTGGATAGCACCGGGAATAACCTGTACATCTCGGAATTGACGCTAAGCGATCTCCGCGTGGTGGACATGACGACCGGCATCATTCACACCGTCGCCGGAAACAACAACGTGGGTTTCATGGGAGACGGGAAATCCCCGCTGCAGGCCGAATTTAATCTCCCACAGGGGTTGGCGATAGACAGCGCCAACCACGTTTACCTCGCCGATTTTGGAAATTTCCGCGTGCGAAAAGTCGCTGGCAACACCATTTCCACTGTCGCAGGAACAAGCGATGGCGATGGCCAAGCGGCAACATCGGCATTCCTGAATTTTCCATTGGGACTGGCCGTGGATTCCGCCAACAACGTTGTCGTTGCCGATAGCGGAAACCTCGCTGCCCGGCGCTTCACTCCCGGCGGACCGATCGCACCCTTCGGCGCGGTGCTAGGACCGCCGACGGCTGTTGCTTCGGACGCTGCCGGAAACTTCTATATCAGCGACACCGAGCCGCTTGTTCTCAAAGTCTCGAAGACCGGCAGCACGTCCACAGTTGCTGGCGATGCTCAGATCGGCTATTCGGGCGACAACGGGATCGCCACCAGCGCCATGATCACCGATCCCGCCGGCGTCGCCGTGGATGGCGCGGGAAACATCTACTTCACCGACCACACGAATCACAAAATCCGGAAGGTCACGGTTTCCACTGGAATCATCACCACCATTGCGGGCACTGGAAACAGCAATTATTCCGGAGACAAAGGTCCAGCGCTGAATGCCGGCATCGATCCTTACGACATCGCATCCGACGCCCAGGGCAATTTATACGTCGCCGATTATCTCAATAGCCGCATTCGCAAGATCGGTTTGGACGGAACCATTACCACGGTTGCCGGCACGGGTGTCGCGGGATATACGGGCGATGGCGGTCTCGCGGCCGCGGCCGAGATCGCATTTCCGACCGGCGTCGCATTGGACAGCGCCGGCTATCTTTACATCGGCGATTACAGCAACTCCGTGGTTCGCCGCGTCACTCCGAACGGCTTGATCACAACCATCGCAGGCACGCCTGGAGTTTTGCAGCCGGCCACGGGTGACGGGGGTCCGGCCATCGCCGCCCAACTCTCACCATTCCGTGTCGCGGTGGACTCGGCCGGCGACGTCTATGTCTCGGATTCGCTCAACGATCGCGTGCGCAAACTCTCGCCGTTGGCAGTGGCGCCGGCCCGGCTCAGCGTAGTCAGCGGCGATAAACAGAGCGCCACCGTGGGATCGTCGCTTGGCGATCCGCTGGTGGTAAAGGTCTTGGACGCGAGCGGAACCGGGATCGGCGGAGTAGTCGTCAATTTCGCGGTAACTCCACCGGGAGCCGCCACGATAAGCGCCTCGCAGTTGATCACGCTCAATGACGGCACTGCGTCGGTCAACGTGACGCTCGGCGCCACCGCGGGACCCTTTACCATTACCGCCTCGGCCGCTGGATTGGCCAGCGCGACGTTCTCCGGAACCGCGAATCCGGCGGTTTCGCCGACGGCTCCCGTGATTTCCGCCGCCGGGATCGTGAGCGGTGGATTGAGCGCTCCACCGCTGACCACGGTTTCCTCGAATGGCATCGCGACAATTTTCGGCGACAAGTTCGCCCCTGCGGGCACCGCCCGGCAAGTGGGCCAGCAGGATTTAGTGGATGGAAAAATCCCGACCAATCTAGCGGGAGCCTGCGCGGTATTTGGAACGCAACTGGCGCCCATCCTGAACGTGTATCCGGGTCAGCTCAATGTGCAGGTGCCACAACTTCCGCCGGGCGAAGTGGAAGTCCAGGTGATCACCAAGTGCGGAACGGCGGATGCGGAAACCAGCAACAGCCAGACGGTGACAATCGCAGCCGCATCGCCTGAATTCTTCTATTTCACTCACACCGCCAGCGGGCACAACGCAATCGCAGCCATCAATGCCAAGACCAGTGTCAGCATCGGAAGCCAGGGATTGGTTCCCGGCGTTCCGTTCATTCCCGCCAAGCGGGGCGATATCTTGACACTCTTTGGAACCGGTTTCGGCGCAACGAATCCGTCGTTTTTCCCGGGCGTGCTTCCGGGAGGCGCCGCGCAGGTGACGGCCGCCACCAGCATTACATTCGGCGGGGTGAAGCTCGCCGCCACCGACATCTTGTATGTGGGCGTCACCAGCAACGCCGGCCTCTATCAGGTCAATCTGCGAGTTCCGGATGGCGTGCCGGACGGAGATCAGCTCCTGGAACTCACGGTGGGCGGAGTGAAGTCACCGTCGGGAGCGTATCTGACGGTAAAAGGCGCTGTCACCGCCGCGGACCAGTCCCGATAAAGCCGCTCAAAATTTGTTGGCTTAGGCCGATGAGCCCGGCATGCACGTGCTTGTGCGCGCGGCTGGGCCCAGGATCCGCGGATCTTTCTCGCGCAAAGTCTGCAAGAAGCTTCCGCCAGCGTGCCACGAGAAGATACGAAATCTCGAATCGAAAAACCACTGACAAGAGGTCTTGCCTTACAAAAAGCGGTTCTGGATCCTAATAGTCTCGCGCGGGTGAATTCGCCCACCGGGGTGGGAAAGCTTTGCTCGATTCGCCCGTTTACCGGAATCGCTGGTCGTTCAGCCGCCGGCTGACGCCCGGTGTAGGAAGCGTTGCCGCCGGTTTATTTGATGAACTTCATCCCTGTAGGCCGCCGCTTACCGGGAGACATGGAACTCGAATTCGGCATTCGCAGTGTATTCAAGTACCACTATTCCGATCCCTCCAAGAGGCTGCAAAAGATGGGAAATATTCAGCAAGACGGCCGGAGGTTCTTTGTGCGGCTGGGTTGGGCGCCGCAACGGAACCCCGGCGAAGTCGCGAAAGTCCGCCAAAGCTTAGCTACTTCAGGCCGATGAGCAGTACATGGATCGTCTTGGGATGGCTAAACGCGCGTCGCTCGCATTTTGTTTTGCCTTTACGGGTGTCATAGCGCAAGACAATTCGGCTCCCAAACCCGCCCCAAACCCCGACGACAGCGCGGCTACCAAGCCGGAATCCGTTCTTTTTGAAGCGCTCCCCATGGTGGAAGCGGCGTCGTTACACGCCCAGAGCTTGCTCGAAGCTCCGGCCAGCGTCACCGTGATCACCGAAGAAGAAATCCGCCGGCGCGGTTATCGGACCATGGCGGATGTTCTGGCCGATGTACGCGGCATGTATGTCACTTACGACCGCGCTTATCACTACGTTGGCGTCCGTGGCTTTTCACTTCCCGGGGACGCCAGCAATCGCTTTCTGGTTATGATCAACGGCCATTCCCTCAGCGAAAACCTGTATGGCTCGGCGAATCTGTTCGGGCAGGATTTTGGGCTGGATCTTGACCTGGTCAAGCGAATTGAGATTGTGCGGGGCCCTTCCTCGGCGTTGTACGGGACGAACGGAATGTTCGCCACCATCAACATCGTCACCAAATCGCCTGTGGATTACCAACCATTCCGCATCTCTTCCGAATTCGATACGTTCGGTGAGCGAAAGGGACAAGCATCCGGTTCCGTTTATCTGGGCGGCGGCGCCAACCTCATCGTCTCAGGATCGGTCTTTAACAATACCGGGCAATCGCCGCTGTATTTCCCGGCGTTCGACACTCCGCAAACCAATCATGGATTGGCGATCCACATGGATGGAGAGCGCGGCTACCACACCTTTGCCAATCTGATCTGGGGCCATTGGAGTTTTACCGCATATTTCAACAACCGGGAGAAAGTGGTTCCGACGGGTTGGTTCGGCACGATTTTCAACGATCGCGGCGACAAAACATCGGATGGGCGCAATTTCCTGGAAGCGAGCTATCAGCGCGATATCGGAACCGATGGCCAACTCCGCTGGCGCATCTACTACGATCAGTACCGCTTTTGGGCGGGTTTGGATTTTCCCAGCGAAATCGGAACACTGATCGGCCGCAACGTCGCGCAAGCGGACTGGATTGGAACCGAACTGACCTATCGGTTCCGGGCGCCGCTCATTGGTTTCCTGACCCTCGGCGGCCAAGCCGACTGGGATCTTCGAGCGCACCTGGATTCCTACTATTTAGCGCCGATCTATCAGGCGATTCCGGCGGTCAATTCGCGAGATCGTACCGCTGGATTATTCTTCCAGGACGAGCGGAGTCTTGGCCGACATTGGACCTTTTATCTGGGCGGCCGGTTCGACGATTCCAGAATCCATCAACTCGAGTTAACCCCGCGCGCCGCGTTGATCTATCATCCGTCGGAAACCAGCGCGCTGAAACTGCTGTTCGGCCGGTCCTTCCGCAATCCCAGCCCTTACGAACAGTTCTACCAGGACGGCGTGACGCAAATCGCCAACCTCAAATTGGCCTCCGAGCGAATGCAAACGTTCGAGGCAGCGTTTGAAAAGCAAATCGCGAAACGTTTTGAATTGCAGGCCAATGTCTATCACTACCGGCTGACCGATCTGATTCAAGCGGTTCTCGTCAGCGATGGTATACAGCAGTATCGAAATACCGATCCGGTTCAAGCCAGTGGAGTCGAATTCGAAGCCAGGGCAAACCTGCTTTCCGGCTTCCGATTGGGCGCGAGCCTGGCGTTTCAGGATACTTCCGGCGATCGCGGATCGGTGGTCAAAGTGAATTCCCCGGCTCGCATCGGAAAGATTTTGCTAGATTCGCCCGTTTGGCGCAACCACTGGTCGTTGAGTGGCGGCCTTCAGTATTTGAGCCGCCGGTTGACATTGGAGGGAAGCGAAGTGTCGCCGGTGTATCTGGTGAACGTCACGGCTGTCGCCCGCCGTTTGCCGGGAGATTTGGAGCTGAGCCTGGGCATCCAGAATTTGTTCAACTACCGCTATTGGGATCCGGCCGGAACGGTGCAGGAAATGGCGAGCATCCAACAGAATGGGCGGAGCTGCTTTGTGCGCCTCAGTTGGGCGCCGGAGCGGAAGGACGAAGCGCGAGTTCCCAAACTCTAGGCTTTTCGGCCGATGAGCAACATATGTACGGTCCTCGAGACGGTGGCCAGGGATGAAACTGCGCATCTATACCGTTCTTTCGATTGCATCCTGCTTGCTGCAAGCTCAAGCACCCTTCCGGGATAACGCCGGGCATGCAGACCAGCCGACCGTAATCATTGCAACTTCTTCGGCGATAGAGGCCTTCGAGGAGGCGGTAAAAGGCATCCAGCAGGGATTAGGTTCGTCCGCCAAAATTCTGGTTCTCGACCTCTCGGCGAAATCCCCGGAAAACGAAAGCCGCTTGGCAGGCAAGGAAGTTCGTTTGTTAATCACGGTGGGCAACAATGCCTATGAATCCGCAGCTCGGTTCGGAACCGCACCCATTCTCGCCACCATGTTACTGCGCTCGGATTTGGCCGGCCCCGGGTTCCGCGCGCCGGCGGGAGTCTTAGCCCTCGACGTGCCGGTGAGCGAGATCCTGGCGCGGATGTCCTTCGTCTTCCCGGGCAAGACCCGGGCGGCTTTGATCCGAAATCCGGATTCGCACTCGACTTCCCAAGCGACCCTGGCCGCACAGGCGAAAAGCGCTGGAATGACTCTAAAAATCGTGGATTGCCCGCGGCCGGAGAAGTTGTTGCAATCGTTTCTCGCTTTGCGCGGGCAGGTGGACTTCGTGATTTGTCCGCCGGATGGGACGCTCTACAACGGCACAACCGTCCGGCCGCTGATTTTGGCATCGCTCGAAAACCGGCTGCCGGTGGTGGGTTTCTCGGAAAGTTTTGTACGCACCGGCGCGATGGCAGCGGTCTATCCGGACTATTTCGATGTCGGGGCCCAGGCCGGAGAGTTGGCCAAAAAGTTTTTGAGCAGCGGAGCGATCGTGGCGAGCGAGGGTCCCCGCAAACTAAAAGTGGCCGCTAATCCGCGGGTGGCGCGGCTGTTGGGGCTTCGGCTTCCGGGGCGGAACGGATCCGATTCGGGCGTGGTGGTGATCGAATGAGAATGCCCCGGTCTCGCCCCGTTTCGCGGCGTAAGAGCCTGCTGATGCAGGCCTCCATCGGCAACATGCTGGTGATGGTGGCGGCAGTGGCCGGCGGCACGGGACTGGCAGTTTGGCAACAGCGCGCCAGCTCCGGCGAACAACTGCAGCTTCGCGCTGAGGCCTCGGCCGAGTTTCTGGCCAATCAATGCGAATTTCCGCTCTTGATCGACGACCGCAACGAACTGCAGCGAGTTGCCAAGTCGGCGGCATCGAGCCAGGACGTTTTGTACGTCATCATCGCCAACGATGCCGGTCAGACGCTGGTCCAGGCCGGCCGGTTTGCCACCAAATCGAGCGGCGAACTGCCGCCGCACGTCGAAGCCGCGCGAGCGGTTCAACAATCCGCGACCAACGGACTATTCGATTGGGAAAGCAGCCAGGTTAAATCCAAGCGGCTGGGCTCTTTGCGAATCGGCTTCTCGATGGAACGGCAGAGAATTCTTCTGGCGCGTTCGGCGCGCGCCGTCATTCTGGCGTCCGTTCTCGGCCTCTGTTTGGTTCTGCTGCTGCAACATCTGCAATTGCGCCGGATCCTGCGCCCGCTGGCGGAATTGATCAAGTTTACGCACCGGGTGGCGCAGGGAGATCTCACACAGCGGGCGCCCGTGGGCGCCTGGAACGAGGTGGATGACTTGTCGCACGCGTTCAATGACATGGTGGCGCAACTGGGCGCCTCGCGCGGCGAACTGCTACGCATGGTGGATCAGGCTCAACAAGCCAGCCGTCTCAAGAGCCAGTTTGTGGCGAACATGAGCCATGAATTGCGCACGCCCATGAACGGAATCATCGGAATGACCGAACTGGCGCTCGACACTCCCTTGACCACGGTCCAAAAAGAGTACATGGAAGGGGTGCGCGAATCGGCCGACTCGCTGCTGACTGTAATCAACGACGTGCTGGACTTCTCCAAAATTGAAGCCGGCAAGATGAGCCTGGACGTCCAGCCGTTCGACCTGCGCGAGCTGCTGGAACAGACCGCGCGCGGCGTGGCCCTGCGTGCGCACCAGAAGAATCTGGAGCTGGCGCTCGAAATCGATCCGGGGGTTTCTTCGCAAATCAACGGCGACGCCAACCGTCTGCGCCAGGTGCTGGTGAATCTGCTCGGCAACGCGGTAAAGTTCACCGAGCAGGGCGAGGTAGTGCTGCGGGTGAGCCAAAAGCCGCGTGGATCGCACGAATTGGAGCTCCATTTTGAAGTGGAGGATACCGGAATCGGAATCGCGAAAGAGAAACTGGATCTGATCTTCGATTCCTTCACCCAGGCCGACGGTTCCATGACGCGAAACCGGGGTGGAACGGGATTGGGTCTGGCGATCGCCAAGAAACTCACCGAACTGATGGACGGAAAAATCTGGGTGGAAAGCGAACCAGGCAAGGGGAGCCGGTTCCACTTCACCATATTGTGCGAGGCCGTTCCGGATGCGCAATCCGACCCGGAGCCCGCGAAACCGGAAGTGCTGAAAGGCTTGCGGGTTCTCGCGGTGGACGACAACCGCACCAATCGCCGCATTATTGGCGCGATGCTGGCGGCCGAGGGCGTGAAAGTCACGCTGGCTGAATCGGGAGCCGAGGCCATGCGGCTGGTGCATCAAGCGCAAGAAGAGAAGCGGGCTTTCCAATTGGCCATTTTGGATGCTCTGATGCCCGGCATGGATGGTTTCACGCTGGCCGAGGGAATGATGCACGATCGCGATCTGATCCAACCCGTGATCATGATGTTGAGTTCCTCCGATTTGCAAAGCGACATCCCGCGCTGCCGCCGCTTAGGAATCACTTGTCATGTCGTCAAACCGGTATCCAAGGCCGAACTGCGCACGTCAATGCTGCGAGCCCTGGGTGCGATTCCCAAGTTGCCCTCGATCTCAGAACAGCATTTGACGGAGAGTCTGCGGAAGCTGTCCATTTTACTCGCGGAAGACAACGTTATGAACAAGCGGCTGGCTACACGGCTGCTGGAAAAGCGCGGCCACCGGATCACCAGTGTCTCGAACGGCAAAGAGGCCCTCGAAGCAATGGCTCAAGGTCGCTTCGACGTGATCCTCATGGACGTGCAAATGCCGGTCATGGACGGCTGGATGGCCACGCAAGCCATCCGCGAACGCGAGCGCGGCACAACCCAGCATGTCCCGATCGTAGCGCTCACCGCTCACGCCATGAAGCACGATCAAGAACAGTGCCTGGCCGCCGGCATGGATGGATTTCTGAGCAAGCCATTTCAGCCGGCGGAGTTGTATGCGGCGGTGGAAAGGTCGGGTTTAGGGATTAGGGATTAGGGCTTAGGGATTAAAACAAACCCCAAACCCAGCGATGCGCTTCGCAATCCCCAATCCCTAATCCCAAATCCCCACTCGTCTGCCACCAACGATCGTCTCCACTACCCTGATCTCGCCGGCGCTGCCGGCTCGAAACCGGACGAGGTCCGCGCGCTCGCCGGGATTTAGGCCGCGTTGGCGCGAGGCGATTCGGCCGATTCGCGCTGGATTCCGGGTTGCAAGTGGGATGGCTTCGCGCAGAGTGATGCCCGCGATGCGCATGACATTTTCGAGCGCGCGGTCCATGCGCAGCGCAGAACCGGCCAGTCGCGTACCGCCGGCTAAGCGCACGCTTCCGTCCGAGTGGAGCTCGACATCCACCTCGCCGAGTTGGTACGGACCGGGCGCGCATCCGGCCGGCATCACGGCGTCGGTTACGAGAATTGAACGCTCGAGGCCTTTGGCGCGCAGTGCGACTTTCAAAAACGACGGCGCGAGATGAATCCCATCCACGATGAAGCTCGCAGCCAGGCGGTCTTCGGCGAGTTGGTCCCAGATGTAGTTCGGGTGGCGCGGCAGCATCGAATGCGCTCCGTTGCCGATGTGCGTGGAAAGCGTCGCGCCCGCACTTACCGCGGCCGCGATTTGTTCCGATGACGCGCGCGTGTGTCCGATGCTCGCCACCACACCTTCGCGCGTTACCGCTTCAATAAATGCCGGCGCCGACGGCCACTCGGGCGACAAGGTCACCAACCGGATGTTTCCACGCGCGGCTTCCTGAAAGCGATGGAACTCGGCCAGATCCGGCGGCCGGGCCCAGCGCTCCGGATGCGCGCCGCGCGGGCCTTCTTCCGGAGAAATGTACGGGCCCTCAACATGAAACGCTTCCATGGCCGCGCATTCCCACGAAGTTTCCTTCGCGCGAGCCAGATTTTTGAGCGCGCCGGTCATATCCTCGGGCGATCCGGTGATGACAGTTGGGTAAAAACGCGTGACACCAGTTTGAAACATGGCACGAATGGACCGCACGATCTCTTCGTGACTCGCCGACGGCGAATTGTAATCGACACCCGCGAAGCCGTTCACTTGCAGATCGATCCAGCCGGGAGTGACGAAGGTGGAATCGCCCGTTTTCGAGATAAGTGCATCGACGCTCTGGATCGATTCTTCGAAGTGAATTTCCACTTCATCGCCGGAAGTTGGATCTATGCCGTTACATTTCATGCGTTCCCCGGTTTATGCACAAGTTTCCCACAGGCAGGGCGAGCTAAGCGCAAGAAGCTACAAAGAAAGGAACCTGTTGAAAACTTTTTGCGAGTGAAAAAATTTTGTGGCGTTTCGCTTTCAAGCCTGCTAAAAAGGAACAGATCCCCTGCGAGTGCGATCCAGGCGGGTAATCTCGGGGGAGGTGGCCGTCGGGATCGCACTTGCGGATCGAAGTCCTGTCTTAGCTTGTAGCGGCTACCAGAGCGGCATCCCGGCGCGACACATCCGCGCGCATGGTGCGCGAGCCGAAATAAAGCACAATCGCGAGAGCCAACGAAAGAACCGGAAGAATCAGCATCGCCTGCTGCAGGCCAATCGCCTTGAAAGCTTCCGTCATTTGGCTCGCGCCGGCCGCAGTCATCGCGCGGCGGGCCAACCGGTCGCTGAGATTGCCCGTGAGCAGCGGTCCGAACGATGCGCCGCACAGATACATCGCCATGAAGTAGACAGACATGGTGAATCCGCGTTGATCGGGCGCGACAATATCTTGAATGGATGAATACACGCATCCGTAATAACTGTTCAATGCAGCGTAGGTGGCCGCGAGACATACCAATGCAATGAGCGTGGAACCAGCCGGCTGGGATATGCCAAGGAAAGCAATCGGGACGCTGATCAGCGAGATCAACGCCACGATAGAGAGCCGTGCATTGCTGCTTTTGCCGGCCACGCGATCGCCCAAATGTCCTCCCAGCAATCCGCCGCAAATTCCACCGAACAGATAGACGAAGCCGGTGGCGACGCCGGACTGGGCCAGCGTGTAACCATGCACGCGGCTCAGGAACGCGGGCATAAAAGTTCCCAGGGCATACATGTTGAAGTTCAGAAACGTGCCCGACAGGATAATCCACCAGAGCGTCGGGATTTTCAGGACGGTCCACAACGAGGCCGGGGCCGCCGAGACGTGAGATTCCGATGCGCCGCGTTTCGGCTCGTTCAACAAGAGCAAAGCAGGCAGCAGCAAAACCGCGGGGATCGCCGCCACCAGCATCGCGATGCGCCAGCCCCACGCTTGCGCGATAGGTCCGCTGAAGAAGAAGCTCAATGCGCTGCCTACAGGAACGCCAAGCATGAACAGTGCCAGCACGCGAGCTCGCCGGTTCGCCGGAAAAAGATCGCCAATCCAGCTTGTGCCGACAGGCGCACACACCGCTTCGCCGATCCCGACGCCCATGCGAGTGAACAAGAGAAAAAGGAAGCTGGAGGCGAACACCGCTGCGGCCGTGAGCGCGGACCACACGGTCAGTCCCGCCGCGAGCAGTTTCTTCCGGCTCCAGACATCCGCGATCCGGCCCAGCGGAACGCCGATGATCGCGTAGACCCAGATGAAGATGCTGCCCAGCAGTCCGATTTGTGTATCGGAAAGATGGAACTCGCGGCGCATCGGTTCCACGAGCGCACCGGGAACCAGGCGATCGTAAAAATTCAGAAGATTGATCGCGGAGAGAACGACAACGGAAAGCAAGACGGTATCGCGCCGCTTGAGCATTGGATGAATGCTAGCACGCCTTGCAATTTCGGACCGCGCGCGCCAGCAGGCGTAACGTTCGTGGTAGCGCTCCCTTGCGGTCGCGGTTCGTTAGACGCCGACCGGGACGTTCTTGGTAACAGGCGTAAGCCAGCCGAACTTGTCGGCCACGTTGCCGTTCACGATGTCGAAGAATGTCTTCTGCAGCTTCTCCGTTATCGGACCGCGCGAGCCTTTGCCGATTTCCACGCGATCCACCGAACGGATGGGCGTGATTTCGGCGGCGGTTCCCGAGAAGAAGACTTCGTCGGCGATGTACAGCATCTCACGTGGGATGAGTGTTTCCACCACCCGGATCCCAAGCGATTCTGCCAGCTCAATCACGGTATCGCGTGTGATACCGGGCAATACCGAAGCACCGAGCGGCGGTGTCAAGATTTTTCCGTCGCGCACCACGAAGACGTTTTCGCCCGAACCCTCGCTCACGTAGCCCGTGGAATCGAGCGCGATGCCTTCGGCATACCCGTTCGTATGCGCTTCCATGCGGATGAGCTGCGAGTTCATGTAATTGGCGCCGGCCTTCGCTAAAGCCGGAAGCGTGTTGGGCGCAATGCGGGTCCAACTGGAGACACACACGTCCACGCCTTTGGCGAGCGCTTCTTCGCCGAGATACTTGCCCCATTCCCAGCACGCGATATAAGTCTCGGTGGGATTGTTCGGAAGGACGCCCACATCGCCGTAGCCGCGCAGAATAAGCGGACGGAAATAGCAGGAGTTCATGTTGTTGATGCGAACGAGCTCCGCCATGGCATCGGCCAGTTCAGCGATCGGATACTTCACGTCGATGCGATAGATCTTCGCCGAGTCAAGCAGGCGGCGCAGATGTTCCTTGACGCGGAAGATGGCCGGTCCCGACTTGGTGGCATAGCAACGAACGCCTTCAAACACCGAGCTGCCGTAGCTGGTGACGTGCGAGAGGACGTGGATCTTGGCATCATCCCATGCGATAAAGCGGCCATTGTGCCAGATCTTTTCCGTGGGCTTTAGCATACTGTAATTATAAACTGGCAAGCCGCAGGCTTGTCCTACGCCTTATGCGGAACTTTCTTTGGCTGCTCGCGCCGGCGCTCGCAGTAGCGCAGTTGAAGCACCTGGAGCCTGGCTGGAACCTGTTCTCGCCGCGGCAGGACATTCAGCTTGGCGAAGAGGCTTCGGCGGAGATCGAGCGGCAGAAACCGATTGTGCACAATCGCGAGCTGGATTCGTACTTCGAGTCCATTCTGCAGAAGCTGGAGCGATCGCCTTACGCACAGACTTCGGAACCGTTTCCGTTTCGCATCCATGTGGTGCGAGATAAGACGGTGAATGCATTCGCGCTGCCGGGCGGACCGATCTTTGTGAACACGGGATTGATCGAAGCGGCGGAAAACGAGGCGCAGTTGGCTGGGGTGATCGCGCATGAGATGTCGCACGTAGTGTTGCGGCACGGCACAAACCAGGCTACGAAACAAAATTTGGTGGCGTTGCCCGCTTTACTGGCCGAAGCGCTGATCGGAAACAGCATGCTGGGACAGTTGGCGAAGATCGGGTTGAACTTCGGCGCGAATTCTGTGTTCCTCAAGTTTTCACGCACCAACGAAGCCGAGGCGGATTACAACGGCGCCGAAATCGTCGCAGATGCCGGATACGACCCGCGCCAGCTTGCGGTCTTTTTCGAGAAGTTGGAAGCCAAGCACGGCCCAGGCAACGCGGTGACGCAGTTTCTTTCGGATCATCCTAATCCGGGCAATCGGGTTGCAGCGGTGAACGAAGAGGCGCGCTATCTACCCCGGCGCAATTACGTGTTGGACGAGACGGGCCGGTTTCATGCGATGCAGGCGCTCGTCCGTCAACAGCCGGAGCCTCCGATTACGGAAGCGCGAGCGAGCGGCCGGCTGGTGGAATTTCGCGGGCCATCGTTTTCCATCGCGTATCCCGAAAATTGGGACGCTTTTGAAGATCGCGTGGCGGACGGCGTGCTGATCGCGCCGCACCGGGGATTCTCAGAGAGCGAGGATCGGAAAACACAAATCGTCTACGGTTTCCGGGCCAGGTATTTTCATCCCAAAGAAGCGGGCGTCGAACTGAATCGCGACACCGACGAACTGGTTAGGCAGTTCAAGCGCGACAATGCCGGAATGCGAACCGGCCGCGAAACGCGATCGATTCTAGTGGCCGGCGAACCTGCTCTTTTGACCACGCTGTATTCGCTTTCCCCCTACGCCGGCCAGCAGGAAGTTGACGTTCTGGCGACCGTCGCACGACCGCAAGGGCTGTTCTATGCGATCTTCGTCGCGCCGCAAAGCGAATTCGATTCGGTGCAGAAGATCTTCGAACAGATGCTCGAATCGGTGCGGTTCTTTTAGCTACTCGGATCGCAGAACCTGCATCGGATCCAGCCGGACAATTCGCTGGGTGGCCGACCAAACGGCAACCGCGGCGATGGTGGCTAGAATCCCACCGGCAATGGCGCTAGTTAAACCGTCTACACGCTGCGCACTGTCGAGCAGGTGCTGCAGGAACTGGCCCAAGGCGAATGTTCCAAGCACGCCTACCGCTACGCCGGCGGCGACAGGTGGAAGGCTCTGGCGCAGAAGCATCCAGCGGACGCGCTGCGCCGTGGCGCCCACCGCGATCCGGACACCTAACTCGTGGGTGCGCTGAATCACCGAGAACGAAGCGACGCCATAAACGCCGATAGCTGCGAGCAGCAATCCGAAAGCTCCGAAGAAGACCACAGCCGTTGTGTAAAACCTCGGCCGGGCCAAGGCTTGTTCCAAGCGTTGGTCCAAAGTTTGAATATCGAAGACCGGCACTTGCGGATCGAGCGATTGAACCGCAGCGCGCATCACTGGAAGGTAAGCTTCGGTTGTCCCGTGCACCCGCGCGACCAGAGTCATAAACGGGTGTGGGTTTTGATCGAGCGGAAGAAACAGAATGGGCAAGGGCTTGTCATCGGGGTCCGCGTGGTAGTGAACCGTATGAACGACGCCGACGATCGTCATACCAGTTCCCGGCTTACCAAAAAGCGACTTCACCGTTTGACCGAGCGCCGCTTGATTTCCGCCCGCCTTCCGTGCAAACTCCTCGTTGACGATGGCGACGCGTGCGGCGCCCTGCCGATCGCGCGCAGTAAAATCCCGGCCGGCTGCGACGGAAGTGCGCATCGCGTCAAAATAACCAGGCGCAACCCACATGATGCACGAGAAGGCGGGTTTGTACGACGAATCCAGATCCGCGTCCATTCCCATGAATGCGTTGGTGGCCAGCGGGAGCGAATCGATGGCTCCGGCCGCTTCGACTCCCGGAACTTTGCGCAGCCTGTCCAAAGCTTCGTGGTAGTACTGGTTTCGCAATTCCGGCTTGTCCAGATGAGTGCCGGCGAGCGAAACGTTCATGGTGATCACATGGTCGGTGCGGTAGCCCAAGTCCGTTCCGAGCAGTTTCAAAAAGCTGCGGCCCAGCACGATCGATCCGCCGAGCAATACCAACGTGGATGCAATTTGCAGGGTCACTAGCGCGCTTCTCAACCGGCGCACGCGGGAGTTTGATCCGTCATAGCAAGTGCGCAGCAAATCTTCCGCCGGCTGCAACCGGCCAATCAACCACGCCGGAAGTACCCCGAAGGCAAGACCCGTGATGGCGGCGAGGCCGGCGGCGAAGGCGAGCACGCGCCAATCCAGGATTGTGTAATTCTGCGCGGTGGATTGCGTAGGTTGCGCCGCTGTGGCCAACCGGACCGCCCACTTGGCGACAAGCATCCCGGCCGCGGCGGAGGATCCAGTCAGCAATACGCTTTCGGTAACCAGTTGCTGCACCAGACGCCCCCGGCTGGCTCCAAGCGAAGCTCGCAGCGCCAATTCCTTGCGCCGCTCGGTGACTCGCGTGAGCAGCAGATTCGCTACGTTCGCGCAGGCAATCAACAATACGAATGAAACGGCGCCGAACAGCACCAGCGAACTGCGCCTTACCGGCCCCGCCAGTTGCTCGCGCAATGGGATCAGACGCACGTCGCCATCTTCCTTGAAGCTGGCCGGCGACAAGTGCAAGCGATCGGCATCGAACATGCTTTGCGCGCGCGCTAGGCTGAGGGCGGGTTTCAAGCGTCCGAAGCTCTCCCGCCAGATCACACCGGATTTCGGGATGCGCTCCAAATCAAAGACCGATGGCGTCCAGAGTGCCGTTTTGGCCGGATAATCCAGCCCGGGAGGCGCGATCCCGACTATCGTCAGCGGACTGCTGTTCAGATGAATGGTGGAACCGAGCGCGCGTGGGTCGCCACCGAAAAACTGCTGCCAAAGCCCGTAGCCGATGACGGCAACACCGCTCTTGCCTTTCCCATCCTCGCCGGGCAAGAAGCTGCGTCCAATCACCGGTTCGGACCCGAGCACGCCGAAGAAATTCGAGGAAGTCTCGGCAACTTTGATTCGCGCCGATCCGGCTGCGCCGGCCAGATTCATTTCCGATTGATTGTAGACGCCGGCGTCTTCTAGATAATCGCTGTGGCTTCTCCACGCATGAAAGGAAGCCGGCGAGTCCGGAGGGTTGAACGGATTTCCGAATTGAACCAGGCGCTCGGTGGATCGAAAAGGCAGCGATCGCAGAAGCAGGGCGTTGACCACGCTGAACACGCCTGTGGTGGCGCCGATGGCGAGCGCCATCGCGGCTACAGCCAGAAACGTAACACCCGGCTTTCGCGAATAGATGCGGATGCTGTAGCTCAGGTCCTGACGAACTTCGCGCATCATCTCCACAGGGATCGATACCGCAAGATCGCGCAGCGTGCGCAGCCAGACCGCGAAACGAGCCAGCGATCCGCCGGCATCCCGATATTCATCCAGAAACTGCTGCTCGAGCGGCGTCCCGAACTCTTCGCGAAATCGCGCGGGATAGAGCTTGAGAAAAAAGCGGTATAGCTTCAGCGGATCGTTCATCGCGCCACCTCAGGCAGGTTCCGGCAGGCCCAGGTTCGTCTCGGCCATTTCCACCAGTTGCCGCATGCGGACCGCTTCGGCTTGGGCGACTCTCCGGCCCAGCGGAGTGATGCGGTAGTAACGCCGGCGCTCGTCATCCAAGTGAGATGCGGGGCGTTCTTCCGATTCCACGATTAAACCTTGCTCCAGCATTTTGTTGATGGATCCATAGAGAACGCCGGGGCCGGGGTTGAGCTTTCCATTGGTTTGTTTGGACATCTCACGCTTGAGCGCATAGCCGTGGCGCTCACCCTCGCTCAGCAAAAGGAGCATGTGAAAGACTGCGGGCGGAAGCGGGAGAAACTCTTGAACTGGCGATTCTTCTTTGCGTGGCATACTAGTACAAATATAGACATAGTATGTCACAACATCGAAACATCGTCAAGCCTTTTGCGGACCCTTCGACACCCAATCGGGCGCCGAGTTGGTGCGTTGGCGCAAGATTAGATTGAGCTGCGCAGCGTGATGCTGGACGTGCCGCATGTTGTAGAGCAGCAGTTCGCCGTTGCTCATTTTGCGAAAAGGAATCGGGCAGTCGTGCGCAACCCACGCTTCGGTCATTGCGTCCATCACGGAGTCCAGCTTTTTGCGGCAATGGGCGACGTAGCCGAGGATTTCGGCCTTTGTGTACATACGCTCGGGCGGGGTGGATTCTTCCTCGAGTTCGGTACGTCCAAATGGCGCCGGCGGCTGGAATTCGGGTTCGTCCACCGCGCCCAGGTAAAGATCGAGGAAGATGAGCACGTGATAGGCGAGATACCAGAAGGCGCGGCCTTCGCCGATCCACACGGAATCAGGGCAAGCTTCGATCGCGTTGGCCAGCATATCGATCGATGCGTGGAATTGGCGGCGAATGGCAGCTCTCCAAAATTCAATCATGGTTTTCAAATGTAGCATGAGGAAGTTGCAAAGTCCCTATACTCAAAGCGTGCGTTGCGCTGCATTCCTGCTCTTGGTATTGCCGCTGATCGCGGCCGACGCTCCGCGCTCCAAGGCTTCCGATTATCAGGCGCACATCGCGCTCCCCACGATGGAGATCGGCGCCGAATTTCTGCTCCACAGCATTCCAACCGACCAAGGCGTTTACGTGGCGCCGGATTACCTGGTGGTGGACGTCGGCGTGTTTCCGGCCGCGCATGAAACCGTCAAGATGAATTCCGGCCAGTTTCGCTTGCGGATTAATCACAAAACGCCGGAACTTTCGACCGATTCTCCGGGCAGCGTGGCGGCGGACATCAAATACCCTGATTGGGAGACGCATCCGACGGTGGTGGGACAGGCCGGGCCGGTAATTTTGTCGGACCCGGGCAACCCGCGTTTTCCCGGCGATCCCAATGCGCCTCCGCCGATTGCGCCGCCGTTACCGAAAGAGGCGGAACGGCACGGCATCGACACCGAAATCCGAAAAACGATTGACCAGTCGGTGGGGAACGCCGCGTTTCCCGATGGATCGGGCAACAAGCCGATGAAAGGCTTCCTGTATTTCCATTTCCGGGGAAAGACGAAATCGATCAAGTCGCTCGAATTGGTTTACGATGCAGGCGACGGCGGGCCAAAAGCTACGATCTCACTGTTTTGATATCCGCCATTCCGCTAAGCTTGGCTTCGAGCATGATCAGCAGCACCAGGGTGAAAACCATGCAGGTGCCGAGCAGCGGGAGAATCATCACGGCCTGAATCCCCCAATTCTCGGCGAAATAGCCGAGCATCCAGGGCGCGATGAAACCGCCGGTGATGGCGAATGAGAATATTCCGTTGTAGAAGCCTGGATGGTAATAAGGAAAACGGTGGCCGATTTTTTCGACCACCAGCGGATAGATGGAAGCGAATCCGCCGCCGACGAAGAGAATGCCCATGATGGCGCCGAATTGATTGTTGGTGGAGGCGAGAACCAGGGTCCCGAGCAGCGCCGATACGATGGAGCAGATGAGCAGTACGCCATGGCTCATCCGCTTGAGCAATAGTTGCGAGACAATACGGCCGACGAGCAGCGCGGTCCAAAAGAGGGCCAGCATCAGCAATGAATCGGCGGGACTGATTCCGAGGCGGCGAATGAGAAACAGAGGGAGCCAGCCTGCGATCGACCATTCATTGCCGAATTGAAAGAAGAGCAGCAAGCTGAAAAGAATCGCGCCGGGATTCCGGAAATCGTGGAGAAGCTGCGTGAGCGAAACTTGCTGGAGCAGCGGCCGGGGAGTGATTTTGGCCTTGAAGTAATTCGCCGCAAAGAAGCCGGGCAAAATGGCGAAGAGCATCAGGATACTCGGAACGGTGTAGACATAGTAGGTGCCAGCGACCAGAAGCGCCGTGATCAGGCAACCTAATCCGAACATAACCCCCGCAAGATTCATGGTGGCAGCGCGATCGTGGCGATATTGTGGCGATAGCGCTTGGAATACGCCGGCGTTTAAAAGTCCGGCGCTGACTCCGATCCATAAGACACCTAACAATCGCCAGGTTGCCGAAACCGGGGGCGATGTGAGAGCAAGAAAAACGAACCCAACGCAGGCCATCGCATTGGCGACGATGAGTACAAACTTCACACCTTTGCGCGGCAACAGCGCATGGGCGGCGGCGACCGAGAGCAGGAATCCGAGGTTCAAACTGAGGAAGTAGTAGCCGACTTCCTTGAAGTTCGCACTGAGGTGATAGCGCCAGGCCGGCAGGATCGCACCCAGGAACGACATAAGGATTCCCGATATGAGAAACGAGGTGAGCGACCGGCGGCCTTCGGATGCGTCCAGGGCCAGGGTCTCCACAGGCTCTTCCAGCCGCCAGGGAGCAGGACTCGACATCAGAGAACATTGTACCCCTGTTTTGCGAAACGAACTCATGGCCCTTTCCCGATTCTAGGAGCTATCCGGGGGCGAGATCTTCCAGAAAGCGGATTCCTTTAGGTGAGGGCCTTTATTTTTCAATCACTTATCGCATGGCTTTGTGATTGCTTACATAGGGGCAAGGGTTGATCAGGGTTTTCTGGGGAGTTGCCTCGGTTTAGGTTGGTTTTTCGTCGGGCCCCGCACCAAGATGCGGGGCTTTTTTATCGCCGTAACAATTCGTAGGGGCTCCGGATTACCAAGCTACCAGATATCGTGTTGCGAGAGAAACTGTTTGACAGCTTCCGAATCGGGATTTAAGATGGTTTTATCACTGAGAAAGGAGGTGGTCCAGTCTAACATGAGTAATTGTAGTGACTGTAGCTTTAATACCCCGCGCGAGGTGGCCGACTGTTAAAGTCGCCGTCGTTTTGAACGTTCAGGTTTCGTTCAGTGACGAAGCCGCTGCTCCTGTGGACCGGCCGCTTCACTGCGCGACATAAGTCAGAACCCCCTGTGGCGCCGTCTGGTGCTGCAGGGGGTTTGTGTTTAGGCCCGCCATCGTGGTAGCGCTCCCTCGCGGTCGCGGTTCGGTAATTGGTGTGGCGTGCGCTATACTGGTTTTTATGAAAGCCGCTATCCACCCCGCCTACGAGGAAATCAGCGTCATCTGCGCTTGCGGGAATTCGTTCCGCACACGTTCCACGCACAAGGGCAACATCCGCGTTGAAATCTGCTCGAATTGCCACCCGTTTTTCACCGGCCGCCAGAAACTGGTTGATACCGAAGGCCGTGTAGACCGGTTCCAGAAGAAGATGCAGAAGTCGAACGATATGAAGGCAGTTCGGACCAAGAAGCAGTTGGTTACGAAGTAAGTTTTATTTCTTGTAGGCTTTGGCGCGGGCATCCATGTCCGCATTGAACTGCTCGTATTTTGGAAGTTGATCGGCCGTGAGCAGTCCGCGAACCCTCGCCCGATGGTCTTCTTTGATCTTTTCCACCGCTTCATGATGCTGGTTGCGTGCGGCTGTGAAACTGGCGTCGCTTTGATCGAGTAGCGCATTCATTTTCTGGACCTGCTCGGGCGTGAGATTCACCCGGCTGTTTAATTCATCCATATATTTCTTGCGCCAAGCTTCCGGGTTGAGCCTCTGCTCAGTGTGGGCGGCAGGCGGGCTGTACATCCGATAACCAAGCGCACCCACCACGCCTCCACTGATGAAGACGAGAAACATATAGAGCGCGATGGGTAGATTCCAGCGCTTCATTTCTTTGTCGGATCGGGAGAATCTTTAGCGACTATGCCTAAAGCGACGAGGTTTTCGGCCGGATGCGCGGCGGCAAGGCCGTCCACATAACTGGCGTGGACTTCCTGGCGCGACGCTCCTGGAATCACCTGAATGGTTGCGAACACCAAGCAAGCGGCGGCGGCTGCGCCGACAAAGATCTGCGTGAGCTTGCGTACGCGCATCACCAGGGTTTGACGCGCCTGGATGCGGCGCCACAATTCGGGCATGAAATTGGCGCTCGCGTCCGGATCCGGCAGAGCGGCACGGTAACTCGCAAACAACGACTTCAGTTCCCTGTTGAATTCTTCCATGTTCAATCCTTACCGCGGCGCGTGGCTTCGAATGCGTTGAGAACCCGCTGGCGGGCGCGAAACAATCTCACCTTCAACGCATTTTCGTTCACGGAATAAATCTTCTCCAGCTCCTTCAACGAGAGCCCTTCCACTTCTTTTAGAGTTAGCAAAATCCGATCCTGCTCGGATACCGCGCCGAGCAGCGAATCCACCAACTCCTTCACCTGCTTCTGGCGCTGCTCTTCATTCGAAACTTTGCCTCCGGCCGCGGCGTCCGCCAGCATGACCTGTTGCTCACTCAGGTCCGACATCCGCGACTCGCTGCGGCGGCGCTGCTTTCGCAGGTAATCATACGACGCATTCACCGTCAGCCGGTACAACCACGGCTCGAAAACTTCCGGAGTCCGCAGTTGATCGAGCGAGTAATACAATCGCAGGAAAACTTCCTGCGCGACATCCTCTACATCTTCGGGCCGCCCTATTAACCGGGCGATGGTCCCCAAAATTCTCTTCCGATACGCCACTACAACCTGGTTGAAAGCGGCATCGTCGCCGTGCTGCGCCTTCTCGATCTGTTCGAATTCAACCAGCATAGCGGCCTGAAATCCGGCCGCCATTTGTACAGTTATAGAGGCGTACCGGCAAACTGTTAGGTTACAAGGGGTTGTGCCAACAGGACAAGCCCGTAGACGTGAAAAGCTTCAAAACGATAGGCCCTTTGGCATCAACATGCTAAAATCCAAATTACCCCCCTCATGGACTTCGTTCAGGGCCTAAATCCGCAACAACAAGAGGCTGTCAAGCACGTCGAAGGTCCGCTGCTGCTGCTGGCAGGCGCGGGAAGCGGCAAAACTCGCGTGATTACGCACAGGATGGCCCATCTGATCGATGTCCATCGGGTTCCGGGACCTTCCATTCTCGCCGTCACATTCACGAACAAGGCCGCGGACGAAATGCGGCAGCGTGTGAAGAATCTGCTGGGCGGATTGAATACCCGCGAGAGCCCGCTGGTGGCCACGTTTCATTCGTTTTGCGTGCGGGTGCTGCGGCGCGATGGAGCGCGCCTGGCCGACATCCGGAAGGGCTTCACGCCACGCTTCACGATTTATGACGAAGACGATCAGCTTTCGTTGATCAAGTCGATTTTTCGCGCGGCCGGCCTGGATGAGAAGTTCATTCAGTATCGCGCGATGACTTCGTGGATCAGCCATCAGAAGAGCCACAAACTCTCGCCCGCGGATTTATACGGCGGATCCACCGATGACAAAACCGAGCGCATGGCTTCGATCTACAAGCAGTACGAAGATCGGCTGCGCCAGGCGAATGCGCTGGACTTCGACGATTTGCTGCTCGAATCCGTTCGCCTGCTGGCACACGACGAAGATCTGCGGCGCCAATACAATCGCCGCTTCGAATTCGTGATGATCGACGAATATCAGGACACCAATCGCAGCCAATATGAGCTGATGCGATTGCTGACCGAACAGCGCAAGAACGTCACGGTGGTGGGTGACGAAGATCAATCGATTTACGGATGGCGCGGGGCGGACATCCGGAACATTTTGGATTTCGAGCGCGACTATCCGAATGCGACGGTGATCCGGCTGGAGCAGAATTACCGGTCGACGAAGAATATTCTGGAAGCCGCGAGCGCCGTGGTGGCGAACAATGAAGAGCGCAAGGGCAAGTGGTTGTGGACGGAATCCGGCGCCGGTGAAAAGATCGGACGCTTCGAGGCGTTCGACGGCGAACAGGAAGCGCTGTTCATCGCGGAGAATATCGAACGGCTGCTTTCGGTGAATCCGAATCAGCGCGTGGCGGTGCTGTACCGGACGAATTTCCAATCGCGGCAGATTGAAGAAGCGCTGCGTCGGTATAGGCGCGAATATATCGTGGTCGGCGGATTGAGCTTTTATCAGCGCGCCGAAGTGAAGGATGCGCTGGCTTATCTCAAAGCTGTTTCGAGTCCGCAGGATTCGGTGAGCTTGCTGCGGATCATCAACACGCCCGCGCGCGGGATCGGTAAAACGACCATCGAGCAAATTGAGCAGTTTGCGGGTGAGCGGCAGATCAGCGTGTGGCAGTCGATCGGCCAGATGCTGGAGGAGCGCATTTTTCCGCAGCGGGCGGAGGCGGCGCTGGCCGCATTCCGGAGATTGATTGAGGAGTTGTCGGCGATTGCGGAATCACAGCCGGTGCATGAGACGTTGAAAGAGATTCTGGATCGCACGGGTTATCGCAGGATGCTCGAATCCGATCACGATCCGGAATCGGAATCGCGCCTCGCCAATTTGGCTGAGTTGGTGAATGCGGCGGTGGAAGCGACGGAGCGGGGCGAAGGGATTTCGGATTTTCTGGATCACGCGGCTTTGGTGGCCGATAGTGATTCACTGGATGTTCGCGCAAAAGTTTCGCTGTTGACGCTGCACAATGCGAAGGGCCTGGAGTTCCCGATCGTTTTTCTCGCCGGGTTGGAAGAAGGCTTGTTTCCGCATTCCCGGTCGCTCGATTCCAAAGCGGCCATGGAAGAAGAGCGCCGGCTCTGTTACGTGGGCATGACGCGCGCCGAAGAGCGGCTGTTTCTGACGAACGCACGCTATCGCAGGCGTTACGGCGGCGGGCAGCCGGAGCCGTCGATTCCATCGCGCTTCTTGAAAGAAGTTCCGGTGGGACTGGTGCAGGATCTGAATCCGAAGAAGAATTATCCGGATTCGCGGCAGGAGCGCGCGGCGCCCAGGCCCAACCCGTACACGGGTAAGACGTACAACTCGGTGGAGAATGTCCAGAAATTTTTCGCCGAGCGTGGGATGCCGGTACCCGCGGCATCCAAACCGAATCCCGTAGCGAAACCAGTGGTCGCCGCACCGCGTGCGCCCGCGGGCAAGAAAGGCCTGCGCACAGGAGCTACCGTCCGGCATCCGAAATACGGCATCGGAACCGTGCTGCGTCGCGAAGGGGAGGGCGACGATGCTAAGCTCACTGTAAGCTTTCAGGGTTACGGACTGAAGAAGCTGGTTGAAAAATTCGCAGGAATACAAGAAGAATAGACAACAGGAAGAATGAACACCAAGACCATTACCGACAAAGCAGAGCGCAAGAAGCTGAAGCGCGCATCCAGAAAGAAGGCAGCGCCCAAGGCGAAGCGGGCAGCCGGTGTAGCGCGCGGCTCCATGAAAAAGCGGGTGAAGAAGTTGACGAAGGGTCAGAGGAAACGGTAAAAACGCGTTTCTGGTTTCTGGTTCTTGGTTTCTGGTTGCCTGTGTTTGAACTAGGAACCAGCAACTAGGAACCAGAAACTCCCTCGCATGAGCCAACTCTTTCGCTGTAAGAGTATCGATGCGCTGATCGCTTCTTCGGAGGATCCGAGCAAAGCTCTGAAGAAGTCGCTGGGGGTTTGGAGTTTGATCGCGCTCGGCATCGGGGCGGTGATTGGCTCAGGTATTTTCACGGTCACCGGCACGGCCGCGGCCGGCGAGCACTTCATGGGGAAATCGATCATGAAGGCGCCCGTGTTGGATTTGTTGCTGAACGGCGGAAACGCAGCAACGTTGAGCGGACGAGCCGGCGCGGGCCCGGCTATTTCCGTTTCTTTTGTGCTGGTGGCGATCGCGTGCGGGTTCGCGGCCATCTGTTACGCCGAACTCGCGTCGATGATCCCGATCGCGGGCAGCGCCTACACGTATTCCTACGCGACGCTGGGCGAGATTTTCGCGTGGATCATCGGCTGGGATCTCATCTTGGAGTACGCGTTTTCCAATATGAGTGTCGCTGTGGGATTCTCCGCCTACTTCAACGACATTCTGGATAACCTGTTCGGTTTCCATTTGCCGAAGGAGTTGTCGCAGCCGATTTTTGAAGAGGGCCAGCGGACTGGCGCATGGTTCAATCTGTCGGCGTTCCTGGTGCTGATGCTGTTGACGTATGTATTGGTTCGCGGCGTGCGCGAGAGCGCCGAGACCAACAACATCATGGTGCTGGTTAAGTTGGTTGCGATTCTGTTCTTCGTGTTCGGCGCCGCCAAAGCGGTGAACGCAGGCAACTGGCATCCGTTTATGCCCAACGGATATTCGGGCGTGTTAACCGGCGGCGCGATCGTTTTTTTCACCTACATCGGCTTCGATTCGGTATCGACGGCGGCGGAGGAGTGTCATCGTCCGCAGCGCGATATGCCGATCGGGATTTTTGCGACGCTCGCGATCTGCGCGCTGTTGTACGGATCGGTGGCGTTGGTGCTCACGGGCATCGCGCATTGGGACACGTTGAACAACGATGCGCCGGTGGCGAACGCGCTCAAGGCGATCGGGATGAACCGGCTGCGGCTGATCGTGACGGCCGGCGCTCTGGTCGGTATGTTGTCGTCGCTGCTGGTTTTCCAATATGGACAAGCGCGCGTGTGGTTCGCGATGTCACGCGACCGGCTGCTGCCCGATGTTTTTTCGCGCGTACATCCGAAGTACAAGACGCCGCATATCAGTACGTGGGTGGCGGGAATCCTGGTCGGAATTCCGTCCGGCATCTTCGATGTCAGTTGGTTTTCGGATCTGTCGAATATCGGAACGCTCTTCGCGTTCATTCTGGTGTCGGCCGGCGTGATCGTCCTGCGCAAGAAGCAGCCGGAGCGCAAGCGCGGGTTCCGTGTTCCGTGGG
>DATGIH010000024.1:0-12137 GCA_035295865.1 Bryobacteraceae bacterium | reverse complement strand
TCGGCTTGATCACCAAAGCTATCGCCGGACCCATCGGCGTGGTGAAGCTGGGCAACAGTCCATGGGTGAACGGGTTCATCGGACTCGTGTTCATCGTGTTCGGCGTGAGTTTACTCGGCGCATTCGAGTTGACGCTTCCCTCGGGATTCCTCACCAAATTAAATCAAGCCTCGGAAGGCGGCGGATATCTCGGCACGCTGATCATGGGCCTGACGTTCACGCTCACTTCCTTCGCATGCATCGGACCCATCGTCGGCCCGCTGCTGGTGGCATCCGTACAGACTGGCGGAATTCAGCCGGTGCTTGGCATGGCTTCCTTCGCAACGGGATTGGCGCTGCCATTTTTCATGCTCGCGCTGTTCCCGTCTTTCTTGAAAAAGCTGCCCAAGAGCGGCGGCTGGCTCATGCGCGTGAAAGTGGTGCTCGGGTTTATCGTGCTGGCGGTTTCGCTCAAATATTTGAGCACGGCGGATCAGATTTTGCAAACCAACCTGATCTCGCGCGAAGTTTTCATCGCGGCCTGGGTGGTCCTGTTCGCGCTGCCTGGTCTATACCTGCTCGGATTTCTACGTTTGGAAGGAATCAAGCCGGACGAATCGCTGGGTGTCCCGCGCATGCTGCTCGGAACAGTGTTCCTGATCTTTTCCATCAGCCTGATCCCCGGATTGTTCGGCGCCACGCTCGGAGAACTCGAAGCCGCCATTCCCGTACAAGCGAAATCGGCCTCGCTCGGGCCATCCGGTGGCGGCGCGGATTCTGCGGGCGCGGTCTGGATGAAGAATCAGTACAAGGAAGCGCTGGCGAAAGCGCGCGCGGAAAATAAGCTGGTGTTCGTCAACTTTACCGGAAACGCTTGCACCAATTGTCACTGGATGAAAGCGAACATGTTCCCGCGCCCGGAAATCGCGCCGCTCATGAAGGACTTCGTTTTAGTCGACCTGTACACCGACGGGACAGATGCCGCCTCCGAAGAAAACGCCAAGATGGAAGAGGAGCGGTACAAGACCGTTTCCCTGCCCTTCTACGTGATTCTCGATCCGGACGAACACGTGATCGCGACCTTCCCCGGTTCCACGCGCGACGTCCAGCTCTTCGCTGGCTTTCTGAGATCCCGAGGTGGCGCGCTCGCCGTGGCGGCCCAGTAAATTCTTCATGCGTTGCGCGTGAACTTCGACAGGTATAACTCGGCGGCCAACGTCTCCTGCTCGCGATCGCCCGCGGCGCGCCATTGCACCAGAGCTTTCGCGCGCAGGCCGTCCAATAGCTCAAACTGCCGGCGGGCTTCGAGCACCCGGGTTCGCTGCTCCACTACTTTCGCCTCTGCTTCCTGTTCCAGCTTCTCGATGTAGCGAACTCTTTCGCGAACGTGGATCGCGTAAGAATCCAGATTCTCGAGTTCTGAGCCAGTGAACGCCGGCTGCGCCAGGACATCGCCGCGCGATTGCGCCAATCCCTCCCGAACCTGGCGCTTGGCTTCGGCCAGCAATTCGCGATCGGCCCGAACCTTCTGGAGCTTGAGTTCTTCGACGTTGAGTTGCTCCAGCCGCCAGCGCCGTACTCGGTCAAGCGGAAATTGGAAGCGTTTCATCCTGCTTGCGTGGCCAGCTCTCGCAATCGCGCCATGGTTTCCGCGTACGTCGCGCGTGCGTTATGATCCTGCTTCAGGAATTCGAGCAGTTGCGGACGAAGCTTGATCGCCGCGTCCAGCTTAGGATTCGCGCCGCTCGCATAAGCGCCCAAATTGATCAGATCTTCGGCGCGTTGATGGGTGGCCATGGCGTCGCGGATTTTGTACGCCGCGTCTCGTTGTTCGGGTGTGTATAGCCGAGGCGCTAATCGGCTCACGGATTGCAGAACGTCGATGGCCGGATAATGGCCGGCCGCGCCCAACTCTCGCGATAGAATAATGTGGCCGTCCAAAATCGCCCGCACCGCGTCGCAGATCGGTTCGTTGAAATCGTCGCCTTCCACCAATACCGTGAAGAAACCGGTGATAGAGCCTTTCTTAAATCGTCCCGCGCGCTCGAAAATCTTCGGCAGCAGGTTGAAAACTGAAGGCGTATAGCCCTTTTGGCTGGGGGGCTCGCCCGCGGCCAGCCCAATCTCGCGCTGCGCCATTGCCAGACGCGTAACGGAATCCATCACCAGCAGAACGTCCGCGCCCTGATCGCGAAAATATTCCGCGGCCGCCAGCGCCACGAAAGCGGCTCGGATCCGCAGCGGCGCCGGACGGTCCGAAGTAGCGACAACCAGCACCGATCTCTTCAGCCCCTCGGGCCCCAATTCGTGTTCGATAAAGTCGCGCACTTCGCGGTTTCGTTCGCCGATCAGCGCGATCACGCTGACATCCGCCGAACTATGCCGCGACATCGCGCCCAGAAGCGTGCTCTTGCCCACACCGCTGCCGCCGAAAATTCCGATGCGTTGGCCTTTCCCGCAAGTCAATAAGCTGTCAATGGCGCGAATACCGGTGGACAAGGGCTGGCTAATCGGTTCGCGCTCCAGCGGACCCGGCGGCGAAGCGTAGAGATCGTAAGGAAGTTGCGCGCCGATCGGACCCAGATCGTCGAGTGGTTTTCCGAAACCGTCGATCACCCGGCCCAGCAACTGCGGCCCGGCTTCCATGCGCGCGTCTTCCTTGCGCGCCGTAATCGGATCGCCCAAATGCAGGCCATCTGTTTCTTCCAGCGGCATCGAGAGCACCCGGCTATTGCGAAACCCAATCACCTGGGTGCGGATCAACCGTCCGTCCCGCGTCGCGATCTCGCAGAAATCGCCGATCGCGGCGGACGGCCCGTTCGATTCCACCAGCAGGCCCACCAATTCGGTCACCGTGCCCGTCCAGCGGCAAGTCTCGATTTTGCGTAGGCGTTCGTGATAAGGGGCGAGCGAAATCATACCCGGCGAACCAGATCGGCCAAACCGCGCTCGATCTCCTCGAGTTGTGTTTCTACCGAAGCGTCCAAAGCGCCGCGGCTCGAATCGAGAATCGCCGCGCCGCGCTCGAGACCTGGATCGGCGACCACTTCCACTTTCTGCGGCAGCCCCATCTTTTCTAAAAACTGCCGGACCATGGCCGCATCCTCCGGCCGGATCCGAACCTTGTGCACCTCGCGGGCTTCCATTTTTTCGAGAGCCGCCTTCACCAGGCCCAGCAACGCATCCGGCGCCATGGTTAACTCGCGGTGCAGGATGCGCCGCGCAATGGCGAGCGCCAGCGCGACCACGTCTTCCTCCGCTTCGTGCCGAAAACGCTTGCGCAATCCCGACATTTCTTCGATCGCGCGCGCCATCCGTAGATTCATCGCCTCCAGTTGTGCGGCCGTCTCCTTGCGCTCGGCTGCGCGGCCTTGTTCAACGCCTTGCTGATGCGCGGCCTGGATCTTTTCCTCGGAATCATCCGCCGAAACCGATCCGCGGCGGCTGCTTTCCGGCTGCCGCGGAACATATTCGGTGGCGCCTTGCAGACCAGGCACGACACAATGGTTGCCCTCGACCGCCCCGACACTGCGCCATCCGATCGGTTCCGCCGAAACCCCGCCGCGGTGCAGCTTAGACGACATACTGCTCGCCCACCGTGCCCTTCAAGCTGATCACTCCTTCGGCTTCCAGTTGCCGGACTACGGCGATGATCTGCTGCTGGGCGGACTCCACTTCCTTGATCTTCACCGGGCCCAGCGCGTCCATGTCTTCCTTCAACATCTCGGCGCCGCGCTGCGACATGCCTTCCAGAAAATGCGCCCGCAACTGCTCACTGGTGCCCTTCAAGGCAACCGTGAGGATCTTTCGATCGATTTTCCCGAGTACTTCTTTGATGGATTCCTGTCCCAGCAGCAGCAGGTCTTCAAAGACGAACATCAGGTGGCGAATGGTTTCGACCAGGGTGGGATCGTTCTGCTCGATGCCTTCCAGAATCTCTTTGCTGGTCCCCGAGTCCAGCCGGTTGAACATTTCCGAGACCGCCCGCACGCCGCCGTAAGATTCCCGGCTCAGTTCTCCCAGGTCTTTCAGTTTCTTTCCAATGATGGCCGCGATTTTTGAAATGATGTCCGGCGATATCTGATCCAGATGCGCCATACGCAGCGCGACATCGGAACGCAGCTCGGCCGGGAGCGAAATCAGAAGCCCGGCCGCTTGCGATGCATTTAAGTGCGAAAGGATCAAGGCGATGGTCTGCGGATGTTCATTATGGATGAACTTGGCCAGCTGCTGCGGATCGGCTTTTTGCAAGGTATCGAAGCTGGCTGTTTCCGATCCCAGCGTTTTCATCAACCGGTCCAGCATTTTGCGGGCGTGCTCGGGACCGAACGCGGTGATGAGCATCTTTTTCGCGAAATCCACACCGCCCTTCAGAACATAATCCCTGGCCACCGACATCTGGTAGAACTCTTCCAGAATGACCTCGGCTTGCTCGTTGGGGATGCTGGTGATGCGCGCCACCTCGTGCCCGATCGCCTGCACCTCTTCCTCATCCAACTGCCGTAGGATTTCGCCGCTGGTCTGATCCCCCAGGATCACCATCATGATGGCGGCCTTCCGAATTCCCGGAATCTGCGGTGTCTGTGAGATTTCTAAGTTCTGAATCACGCGTTAACCCCTCGGGTCGCTCATCCAGGTTCTGAGGACGTGCGCCATGGAGGTAGAATCTTTCTTCGCCTGCTCCGCGATGTGCTTGGTTAAGACTTCCGCTTTCTTGGTTACCGGCGGAAGTTTCAGCGCATTCAACGCTTCGGTTTCCTGCTTCTGCCGCGCCGCGGCCTGTTCGGCGAGCTGGTTTTCGATCCGGGTATTCAGATTCTCGGCACTGCCGCCCGCCAGTTGCTGGGCCATATCGACCGATTCAGGACGGCGGCGCGACAGGTGAATGACAAAGACCACAAGTGTCACCACAACGACCAACGCGATTCCCACTCCGCCAATCACGAATTTGTTCCTCAGTGCCTGTTCGTACCAGGGCGGCGCTGGAGCCGGAGGTTTCGTCGGCTGGGGCATGGGCTCGGGGTTCAACGTAGCCTCAAAGGGCATAGTCTCTACCACGAGCTGGTCGCCCCGTTCGGCGGACAATCCAATCACACCGGCTACCAGGTCGTGAATCCCTTTCAGCTTATCGGCCGAAGGCGGTTCGACAATACGTTTTGTTTTGGCGCCGGTTCCCTCCATGTGGACCATGGAATCAACCAGAACCGCGATCGACATCCGTTTGACGGTACCCTGCGGAAGCCGCACGTGCCGTACGGAATGGCTGGATTGATAGCTAATATTCTCAGTGCGTCTCGAGACGGCGTTCGAGCCCGTTCCCGGACGGGAAGTCGGCCGCGGCAGATTGGATGCCGTGCCAGGCACGCCATTTGCCGTCGTGCCTCCGCTAATATCTTCCGTCTTTTGCGAAGTCAGCATCACGGACTTGCTGGGATCGTAGGTATCGTCACTTTGCTCCGCACTCGAAAAATCGCACTCCACGGCTGCGGTGGCGCGAAACTTCTCCGAACCGAGCAGCGGCTCTAAGGTAGTGTTGATTTTCGCCAGCAAATCTCGTTCGAGCTTTTGGCGATAGTCGATGGATGCCTCGGAGGGCTCCGCGTCGTCGGGCGAAAGGGCCTTGCGTGCCTTGTTCAGCAGATTTCCCCGCATGTCGACCACCGAGACTGCCTCCGGTGTCAGACCTTCCACCGCGCTCGCCGTCAACTGGCAAAGCGCAGCGACATTCTGCGCCGACAATTGCATCCCAGCGCGCAGTTTCACCAGAACGCTGGCTTTGGCCGGTTGATGCGATTCAAGAAAGATCGATTCCTTGGGGAATGTAATGTGGACTCTGGCCTGTTCCACTTCCGCCAGCGACATTACGGAACGCTCCAGTTCTCCTTCGAGCGCCCGGTGATAATTCACCTGTTCGGCAAAATCGCTGGCGCCGAAGTTCGTTTTGTCGAAGAGTTCATAACCGATGCGTCCGCTCTTCGGGATACCGGCTGCCGCAAGCTGCAAGCGCAGTTCTGCAACCTTCGCCGAAGGGACCAGTACAACGGTCCCGTTTTCTGAAAGCCGAAATTCCGTCCCGCTTTCCCGGACCTTGGCCAACACCCCAGCCGCATCTTCAGCCGAAAGCGCGCTATACAGCGGCCGGAAATCCCGCTCCTGATTCCAACGCGAGAAGACCACGAGAGCGGCCACCACCGCACCCGCCACGATCAGGATTGAGAGGCCTTGTTTCCAACTCAGAGTCTCGAGCAGCCGTTTCATGCCGGGAGCGGACTACATCTGCATCCGCATAACTTCCTGGTATGCTGAGATCACTTTATTTCTCACCTGCAGGAACAGGTTGAAACTCAGTTCGGCCTGCTGTGTGCTCAGCGCGACCTTGTGGACCTCTTCGTCTTCGCCGGCCAGATACTTGCCGATCGAATTCTGCGCGTTTTGCTGAAACTGCTCCACTCTTCCGATGGCATCGGATAAAACCGCCTGGAAATTTCCCGCCTTGCTCTGGCCAGGAACCAGCGGCTGGATTTGAGGAATCGCCGCCGGGCGAACGGGAGTAATAGGGAGCGGCATGTTTTTATCTCAATAAATCGATGGAGCGCAAGATCATGTCCTTGACGGCGGTCATGGCGGCGGTGTTCGCCTGAAAATTGCGCGAAGCGTCCATTAGGTTCACCATGTCCTCTGTTGGATTCGCTCGCGGATACGCCACATAACCGTCCTTATCCGCGTCCGGATGGCCCGGCAGATAGCGCTTTTCCGGCGGCTGGTTATCTTCGGTAATATCGCTCACCTCCACGCCATTCACGCCGGAACCCAGCTCGGTTTGAAACACTGCCTGAAACGGCGAACTTTGTGGAGCGCTCGAAAACACCGCTTCCTTCCGCTTATAAGGCCCTCCTTCCGGCGTGCGAGTGGTTTCCGAATTTGCAAGATTCTCCACCAGAAGCTCCGCGCGCGTGCGCTCAGCCGACATCCCGGATGCGCTCACCGAGAGAACCGAAAAGAGACTCATCCCGATTTACCTTCCTCGATCGCATCGGTCATCAGTTTCAGCTGGCTCTTCATCAGGGCGGACGCGAAATTGAAGCGCAGAGCGTTTTCTGCAAGCAGGCGTGCTTCGCGATCCATATTGACGTTGTTGCCGTCGTTTCGGACAGCCAAACCCGGCGTTTCCACGACGTTGGGCTTTCCGCCCTGCGCCATGCTCAGGAATTCAAACTGAAAATCGATGTCTTTATCTTTGTACCCAGGAGTATCCGCGTTCGCGATGTTCGAGGCTACCAGCTTCTGCCGCGCACTCAGCAGATCCATGTAGCGCTCGAGTTGATCGGTGATACCGTTGATCACGCTGCGCTAATTGCACCCGTGTCTCCAAACTCCAACGTGCTTCTCTTTCAGTGGATTAGGGCTGTCGGCCCGGCAAGAATCTGGCTTGCAGACAAAAGAATGGCGTTCCAAATCGGGTACTGCGCCAAACTGGGATTGGACCCGCTGGACTCCGGGTATTCCCGTCTAGGTAATTTCCCCCTCCACTTTAAGCGTTACCTGAAATTGATCCCGTACCAGTACCCCGGTAGAATCGAAGAGCGAGCGGCCGATAGGCTAGACATGAGCGAAAGTTTTGCGACAATCGAGAATAAGGAAACACGTCCAAATCTCTTGGAGGCCAGAAAAGGTGTGATTCGTGTATTGATCGCCGACGATCACCCTATTGTCCGCGACGGCCTCAACAAGCTCCTCAGCCTGGAAGAGGATGTCCAGGTGGTGGGAGAAGCCTGCGACGGCTGCGAAGTTCTGGACAAGGTCCAGGAACTGGATCCCGACGTTCTCCTGCTCGATCTGCGCATGCCGAACCTGGATGGGCTTAGCGCCCTGCAGGCGCTCCAGCAGACCAACAAACGTACCCGCGTGATCGTGCTCACGGCGTCGGAAGACAAAAACGAATTCGTGCAAGCGATGAAGCTCGGCTGTTCCGGCATCGTTCTGAAGCAGACCGCCCCGGAATTGATCGTCAAAAGCATTCGCAAGGTTCACGGCGGCGAGATCTGGCTGGATTCAAACACCACCGCCGCGGTCATGCGCCAGTTCGCGGTGCCCGGCGAAATCGGCGGCTCGGCATCCGGCAAGTCCCGCGAGCGGTCGCCCTTAAGCCAGCGCGAGCGCGAAATCGTCCAACTGGTCGCACAAGGCTACAAGAATAAAGAAATGGCCGAGAAGATGTTCATCAGCGAGCAGACCGTGAAGAATCATCTGCATAACATCTTCGACAAGCTCGGTGTTTCCGATCGCCTGGAACTGGCCCTGTACGCCATCCATAAAGGTTTGCACCTCAACGCGGAGCGGTAAGGGCGCCGGTTTCGCCTTAGCAAGCCTAAGCGATTCCGTGGTGACCTGCCTACGCTTTTTTTCTTATCCGAATTGGGCATTCCTTCTCATTGCACGTGTTTCGTGCTCAGCGTAAATTCCTAGATACGGAGCGTAATCACATGCGAACATGGATTGTTGTTTCGCTACTCCTTATGGGGCTAGCTGCATCGCTTACAGCGCAGGTGCCACAAACGAAAAGCATCGCCCCCGATAGCGGAAAAATCGGGACCGTGGTGTGCGTGCACGGCATTTCACTCGGCCGCGACAAAGTGGACGGGCTTTATCTCTCCGATCATACGCTGGACATGATGGTGAAAGTGCTGAACCAATCCGACGATGTGATCGAGTTCCGCATTCCCCCCTCCGTCAAACCGGGCAAGCTGCAACTGGTCATCAAGACCGCCGGCAAGGAGTCGTATCTGCTGGAGCAGCCCTTGTACGTCACGGTGGAAGAGCAGAAAGAGACCGGCGAAGTGGCGGCGGCTTCAAAGTAGAATTCAGGAATTCAAGAAGCCAAGAATCCCAAAGAACTCAAGGAAGAAGATTCGCAGCCACCTCCTTCCTGAATTCCTTGTATTCTTGAATTCATCTTGTTTTCCCTCCTCTTCCTCTCCCCCGACCACGACGATCTCCTGATCGCCGAACTTTGGGACGCGGGAACCACCGGTATCGTAGAAGAAGACGGCGGGATCCGGGCTTTCTTCGACGACCCAACCCAGATCCAGCGATTCGCCCAGTACAATCCGGAAATCCGCGAGGAACAGCCGGTCGACTGGGCGCAAGCGACGCGCGATGCTTGGCCCCCAATGACGGTGGGACGGCGATTCTTCCTAACGGCGCCCTGGTCCGAGGAACCAACGCCACCCGGCAGGCTGCGTTTACCCATCTATCCCGGGATGGCGTGTGGAACCGGCCGTCATCCTGCCACCCAGCTCGCTCTCGAAGCCATTGAGCGCCACGTACGGCCCGGTGATGCGGTTGCGGACATTGGAACCGGCTCCGGCATCCTTTCGGCTGCCGCGGCGCTCATAGGGGCAGCGAGGGTGGTTGGCTGCGATGTGGATCCCGAAGCAGTCAAAATCGCGGGCGAGCGGGTGAAGCTGCCGATGTTCGTGGGATCGGCCGCTGCCATCCGGTCGAGCTGGGCGGATGTCGTAATCGCCAATATTGACGCTGCGACCATCGAAGACCTGGCGCGAGAATTTGCGCGAATCCGAAAGCCGGATTCCGTGCTGATCCTCACCGGCTTTCCGGAATGGGAATTGCCCGAGGGATTCGCGGCGAGGGAGACGCTCGAAAAAGACGAGTGGCGCTGCTTGATCTGCTAACCGCTAGTTGGAAGGTCTCTTCTTCAAGGTCGGCCGTTCCTCTTCGTCCGCTTTCGGCGTCTTGCCGTCTTCGTCTGCGTCGATCGGACCTTCGGTCGAACCAGGACCCCGGCGCAAAGTGGGCTTGTTGGGATCGGAGTTCGCCATATCGAGCTTGCGCCGGCTATGCATGGCCATCATGCGCGACTTGACGTCGTTAAACTCCGACGTCGTGATTACATATTCCGGCTTCGCCACCAGGATGGTTTGAATATTCTTCTGAGCGGCCTTGATGCGGTCATCCGTCGGCGGATGCGTGGCGAAAACCTTCGCCATCGTTCCGGGCTTGCGCTTTTCGAGCGTCTCGATTTTTTCGAAGAAATCGACGAACGCTGTCGGATCGTAGCCTGCCTTGTACATGTATTCCAGGCCCAGCATGTCAGCTTCGGCTTCAAATCCGCGCGAGAACTTGAGGAATCCAATCGGAACCAGGATGCTCGCGGCTTGGTAAATTCCGTAGCCGGTCCAGGTTCCGTAGGTCATGATGATCAGCGGAATCATGGCCAATTGCGCGATTTCGCCGCGCGTGGCCTGTCTGGTTCCATGGCGCGCCGCGACGTGCGCGATCTCATGCGCCATCACCCCGGCCAGTTCGGCTTCGCTGTCCGCCTTCAGAATCAATCCCGCGTTCACGAAGAAAAACCCGCCCGGAAGCGCGAATGCATTCACTTCGTCGCTATCGATCACCTTGATCGTGAAAGGCACTTTCGCGTCGGAATTTCGCACCAAATTTTGGCCCACGCGATTCACATACTCCGCGATCACCGGATCGTTGATGATCCTGGCCTGCTTCTCCACTTGTTGCGCCAGCCCTTTGCCGATTGCGATCTCTTTTTCGATGGAGTAAAAGTCAACACCCTTGCCGACGTCGCGGTTGCCAATTTGATCCGGGTCTTTCTTTGGGTCTGTGGCGAAAACGGTGTTGGGAACAACCAGGGCGAGCGAAACCACCAAGCTAATGTTGGCGGAAAAGAGGCGATTCATGCAGCACTCCTAGCACTCAGTATAAACCCACATCCAGGAAACGCCTAGAAGGATCTTTCCGTTTCGGAGAACAAGCGAAAGTACTAGTTCTGCGACGACCCGGGAGCCCGCTTCAGCGTAGGCCGCTCATCGCTATCCGCTTTCGGGGTCTTGCCATCTTCATCCGGATCAATCGGACCCGTGGTAGACCCGGGCGCGCGCCGCAGCCGAGGCTTGTTCGGATCTTCTTTCGGATCAATCCGGCGCCGGTTGTGCATGGCCAACAGATGCGCCTTCACGTCGTTGAATTCAGAGGTGGTAACGACGTATTCCGGCTTCGCAACCAGCAATTCCTGGATGTTTTTCTGCGCGGCCCGAATCCGGTCGTCCGTCATCGGATGCGTGGAGAAAACTTTGGCCATCGTGCCCGGCTTGTGCTTTTCCAGTGTTTCGATCTTTTCGAAGAAGTCCACAAAGGCCGTCGGATCATAGCCCGTCTTATACATATATTCCAGGCCTAGCATGTCCGCTTCGGATTCAAAGGCGCGCGAGAATTTCAGGAAGCCGATTGGAATCAAAATATTCGCGGCTTGATAAATTCCGTAGCCGGCCCATCCACCGCTCATAATCATGACTGGGATCATGCCAAGCTGTGCGATTTCGCCGCGCGTTGCCTGCCGCGTGCCGTGCCGCGCCGCAACATGCGCGATTTCATGCGCCATCACACCCGCCAGCTCCGCTTCATTGTCCGCCTTCAGGATGAGCCCCGCGTATACGAAGAAGTAGCCCCCGGGTAACGCGAACGCATTCACTTCTTCGCCATCGATCACTTTAATGGTGAAAGGCACCTTCGCGTCGGAATTCCGCACCAGGTTCTGTCCCAGCCGATTCACGTACTCTGAGATCACCGGATCGGTGATGATCTTGGATTGCTTCTCCACTTCGTTGGCCAACTGCTTTCCAATGGCCATCTCTTTCTGCAGAGAATAGAAGTTGACGCCCTTGCCGACGTCGCGAGTTCCGATTTGATCCGGATCTTTCTTGGGATCGGTACCGCCGAATACGCTGGGGATGGAAACTGCCAAAACCACCAGGAGACTGAAACTAGCGGACAGCGTGCGTTTCATTTAAAGACACTCCTACGAACCAGTATAGAACCCTATCCATTGAACGTATAGTGGTTCTAATGGGTTTCGAACAAAAAACTTCACTTGGTGCGCTGGCGGCTGAGCCCCTTTGGCGTCATTACCGGGACCAGTTTCCGGTCACCGAGCGCCTGATCTATCTCAATCATGCAGCCGTCGCGCCGCTGCCACGGCGTTGTGCCGAAGCCATGCAGTGGCTGGCGCAGGATGGGTTGGAATACGGCTCGCTCCACTATGACAAATGGCTGGATACCTATGAGCAGCTTCGAGTTGGCGCAGCTCGCCTCATGGGCGCGCAGCGCAGCGAAATCGCCATTGT
>DATGIH010000023.1:0-5988 GCA_035295865.1 Bryobacteraceae bacterium | reverse complement strand
ATCGACTCCATCAGCACACTGCGCACTAGCCGTCCCCGCGACGCACCTAGGGCGACGCGAATGGAAGTTTGCGCCTGTTCCTTCAGTCGCCGGGCGAGCATCAGATTCGCCAGGTTCGCGCAAGCCACCAGCAATACGCATCCGGCCGCGATGAGGAGTAGCTTCAGACCCTGCTCGTACTGATCGCGCATCACTTCGACGCCGGCGCCACCGGGAACCAAATGCAGCGTTTGCTGTTGCCACAATTCTTTTTCACCAGGCGCCATATCCTGCACATGACTGGCCAGCCAATTGTGGAATTCCACCTTCAACTTCGCCTCCAGCGCCTTCGCGGAAATTCCCGGCCGCACTCTTCCGATCAAATCCAAAAAATTGCCGGCCGGTCGTTTCAAGCGAGCCGTTTCGCCGTCGATTAAAGGCTCGGTCGTGAGCGGCAGCCAGAAGTCCGGCATTCCCCATCCGGCAAGTTTCGCGCCAAAGAATCCCGGCGCCGCGATGCCGATCACCGTGAACGGATGGCCATTAATCTGGTATGTTGCCCCCACCACGGAGGGGTCTGCGCCATACTTCTGGTTCCAGATCCGGTAACTCATCACCGCCACCGGCGGTGCGCCCTCCACGTCGTCCGCGTCCGTCATCAGTCTACCGATCCACGGCCGCACTCCGAATGTCCGGAAAAAATTCCCCGAAACATATTCGCCATTGTGTGTATTGGCAGCCGCCGCCGATCCGGCCCGGCGGACCCCCAGCGGCGCGTTGCCCGCTTGCAGCGCCGCCAAATCCACGAACTCGGGTGTGTGGTCGCGGAAGTTCCGGTATGCTTCCCAAGAGAACAGCGAAAAATCTCCGTCCTCTCCCTGGGTGTAGCCACCCCAATTGCAGCAGCGAACTTTGTCGCCGATCCTCCAAAGCTCTTCGGGCCTCGTCACCGGCAGCGACTTCAGCATCACCTGATGCACCAGCGTGAAAATCGCCGTGGTCGCTCCGATGCCCAGCGTCAGCGTGATAACGGCCGTCGTCGTCACTCCCGGCGCCTTCCGCAGTTGCCGCAACGCATATCGCAAATCAGCAAACATGACCTAATATACTGGCCAGCGCCAAAAAAGTTAGCAGATCCCCAAACCGAACCGCGACCGCAAGGGAGCGCTACACGCACCGTCCGCCCCTGCACACGTCGTCCCAGGATCGGACGCACTCCCTCCCCCCAAAGCCGTGCGAAGTCCATCACTTGCCTGCTGGTACTTTCCGTGCTCTTTTTTCAACAAAGGTATTGACCTACGAAACCTTTCGTATTAACCTGGACTCATGTCGAAGCTACACCGGCCCACCGATGGCGAACTTGAAATCCTGCGCGTCCTTTGGCGCGAAGGTCCGTCCACGGTGCGCGACGTCCACAGCGAACTTTGCAAAACGAAGCCAACTACGGGTTACACCACTGTTTTGAAGCTGATGCAGATCATGGCGGACAAGGATCTGGTGAGCCGGGATGAGAAAAATAAGGCGCATGTCTATGCGGCGCGCGTGCGCGAGGATCAAACGCAAAAACAGATGGTGGGGGATCTGCTGGATCGCGTCTTCGGCGGATCGGCCGCCCGCATGGTGATGCAGGCGCTGGCCAGCAAGAAAGCCAATCCCGAAGAGCTGGCGGAAATCCGCCAGATGCTGGACGAATTCGAACAAACTGGAGGCGCATAAATGCAAGCGACGCTCATGGAAGCGCTCGGCTGGGCGCTGATTCATTCTCTTTGGCAATGCGCCGCGATCGGGATGCTGTTCGCCGCGGCCAATCTCGCACTGCGGCGCGCAAGCGCCAACCTGCGCTACGCGCTCGGATATTCCGCGCTCCTTGCGATGCCCGCAGCAGTAGTCGCCACCTTCTTCGCGCTGTTCCAGCATCACGAACTTTCTGCCGCTCTGCCTGCCACGCTGCCGGTCTTAAGCAAGATCGCCGCGGAACCCGTTGTTTCCTCGCCCATCCTGCGAACCTCCGCTCCGTTTCCGTATCTGACGCTGGTCGTCTGGTTCTGGTTGACGGGTGTTGTCGCGATGTCGGCCTGGTCCACCGCCGGATGGTTTGTTGCGCAACGCCTGAAGCGCCGCAGTAATCGCGCGCTTCCCGAAATCTGGCAGACTCGGCTCGCCGCGCTCGCGGCGCAACTCGGAATTCGCCGCGGTATCAAGCTCTGCGAGTCCACGCTCGCGCAAGTCCCCGCGGTAATTGGCTGGATTCGGCCCGTGATCTTGGTTCCGGCCGGCGCACTCATCAATTTAAGCGCGCAGGAACTCGAAGCCGTGCTCGCTCACGAACTGGCGCACATCCGCCGCTTCGATTACGTCGCCAACTTGCTGCAAAGCGCCATCGAATCTCTGCTCTTCTACCATCCGGCGATGTGGTGGGTGGCTAAACGCATCCGCGCCGAACGTGAAAATTGCTGTGACGATCTCGCCATTGCCGCCTGTGGCGACCGCGTGATGTACGCCCGCGCCCTCACCGCGCTCGAAGAAATGCGCGGCGCCTATCCGCAATTCGCCATGGCCGCCACCGGCGGACCCCTCGTGAGCCGCGTGCGCCGTCTGCTCGGAAAGGACGATCCGCGCCGCCGTTCGCTGCCCGTGTGGATCGCTCTCGCAACAGTTTTGATAGCCGGGCTGGCCATCGGCAACGGAATGCGATTGCGCGCCCAGAGCACCCCGCCGGCGCCACCTGCGCCGGTCGCTCAGCCAGCCGCGCCTCCCGATGTGCAAGCGCTTCCCGCGCCGCCGGCACCCCGAGCGCTTCCATCGCCCGATGAAACAGACACGGATTCTATTGAGCGTCCAGCTCCCCGGGCATTCACGCCCCCGGCCGCGCCTAGCGTCGGTTCTGGCGACAGCGCCGGCGAGGGCGAATCGGTGGCGCCGCCCGCCTGGTCGGCGGCCCCGGGCGCCACATCTTACGCACCCACGCCCGTCGCCGCTCTCGGCCAGAAGCCCGTCATTCCGATCGCAGCGAACACGCATCGCGACGGTTATCTCGCGGGACTCGTGGACGCCGGCTACACGCAAATCTCGGTCGACGACATTATCTCGCTGCGCGATAACGGTGTCGATCCGAAATACATCCAAGGCATGCTGCGCGCCGGATTTGGCACACCCACCCCGAAAGATCTGATCAATCTGCACAACAACGGCGTCTCGCCCGATTATGCGCGCAAAGCGGTTGCCGCCGGTGTTCCGAGTCTCAACGTGGATCGCATGATTCACCTGGCGCAGAACGGCGTCGATCTGGACAACGCGCAGCGCATCCACGCTCTGGGATTCGGCCCGTTCACCGTCGAACAGCTCATCGAGCTGCACAACAACGGCGTCTCTTCGTCGCTTTTCGAAGCTTTGAAAGAATCCGGATTTACGAAGGTCGATTCCAAGCAGGCAGTCACCGCGCAGCAGAACGGTCTCTCGGCAAAATCTCTGCGCAGTCTGCGCGAACAGGGTTTCAAGGGTCTGACGTTCGAACAGGTAATCAAGCTGGTCCGGGCTGGCGTGATCTAGCTGTTTTATTTAGGAGCCGCATATGCAATTCCCGAAATTCCGAATCAACGAACCGGTCGCCATTTCGCTCTGTGTCCTGGTTGTGTTACTCGCGCAGGCCGCCGACACCACCGTCCCAACGACGGGAAGCTGGAGTCTCAACCGCTGGATGGCCGGAACCGGCAAGGTGCAGCTTTCGCTCAAGCGCTCCACGGTAACCTCCACCTGGGTGGAAAGCTCCGACTACCGCGTCGAAGATCTGAAGGGTCTCTCGCGCGACGACATGAGCTCGCTTCACGCGGATGTTCATTTTGAACTTCAGCGCGATGCCGGCAATCTGGTGTGCGTCGGCGCGCTCGTGGCCGGCGTGGGCGGCGGACGATTCAGCTTTTCGCCAAATCCTTCCTTCGTGACCGAAATGAACAAGCTCGGCTTCGACGACATCAATGAGAGCCGGCTGTTCCAAATGGCTCTGATGGATATCAACCTCGTCTACGTCCGCCAGTTGATGAAGCTCGGACTCCGCGACCTGAACACGCGCGAGCTGATCGACTTGAAGAGCCGCAACATCACGGTGGAATACATCGCCGAAGTCCGCGGCAGCGGCTACGATTTCTCGGGCGCCGATCTTATCCATCTCAACGACCACGGCGTAGAAGGCAATTTCTTGAGAGAGCTGCGCAAAGCCGGTTACACACTTAATGCAAACGAAATCACCGGATTGCACGATCACGGCGTAGATGCCCACTACGTGCGCGATCTGCAAGCTTCCAAATTCCACTTGTCCGCCGAAGATTTGATTCGGTTGCACGACCACGGGGTTTCCACGGAAAATATTTCGCGCCTCAAGCAGGAAGGCTACGATCTGGATCCTGAGCAGCTCATCCAGTTGAACGATCACGGCGTGGATCCTCGCTTCGCGGCTGAATTGAAGCACGCGGGTGTGAGCCTCACTTCGAAGCAGATGATCCAACTGCACGATCATGGCGTGAATCCGGATTTCGTGCGCGCGGTCCGCGACAGCGGCTACCAGTTCAGCACCGAAGAAGTCATCACGCTGCATGAGCATGGTATCTCGCCCGAATTTCCCAGACAGCTCAAGGCCGCCGGATTCAGCCACCTCACCGTGCGCGACCTCACCAGCATGTGGGAAAACGGCGTGAACGGCGATTACATCGCGCGACTGGAGGCCAGCGGCATGAAGGGCCTGACGCCCGAACAGATTATCAAGCTAAAGCAGCACGGCGTAGACTGATTAGTTGCGAATCTACCTGTACTTCATCGGCAAGCCGCGTGACCCACACGCCAACCGGCTTGCGGAGGATTACATCCAGCGCTGCACCCACTACGCCCGGATCGAAATGCGCGAGATCCAACCTACGCGTTTCGATCCGTGGGCGAAGCATCCCTCCGCCAAGAAAATCCTCCTGGACCCAGCCGGCAAACCCCAAAGCTCCGCGCAATTCACGAAACTGATCGCAACCGGCGAACAAGAATCGCGCGACTTGCTATTCCTCATCGGAGGCGCCGACGGCCTGCCGCCGGATTGGCGCACTCGGGGCGATCTGCTGCTGTCGCTCTCCCCGTTAACCTTCCCTCACGAATTCGCCCGCGTAATCCTAGCCGAACAACTCTACCGCGCCTTCACGACTTTACGCGGCCATCCTTATCCGCGTTAAAGAGTAGCACCAGAAAAATCGCACAAATCAAAATTCCAGACCCGCTCCGCAGCGCGTCCCCAGTGACGAAGTAGCTGACCAGATCGCCACAAGCATTGACGGAAAACAGAATCACAGCAGACCACCAAGCCCACTTCTTTCCGTGAAGAAGCCCCCAAGCCGAACTCGCCGTACCAACTGCCAGCATCATCAACAGCAAGCCAGCCCACCGTCCCATCCACTGAAACGCGGCCATCCCGGGACGATTGAACTGTGCCAACCACTCCAGCACCGAACCCGGAAAAAGCAGCGCACATCCCACCACTGCCGCGATCCCGGTAGCCGCAAACAGAAACCCAGCGACAATTCGTAGCGCCCGAGACTGAACCACGCTCGCCAGTATACCGGTAGATACCCAATCCCCAATCCCAAATCCCCAACCCCGCGAGTAAGCGAAGCGCGCGAGCAATAATTGGTTGTGCCCTCCCGCTCGATGCTTCGCAGCCGTTCCACATCGAAGCTTCTTGAGCGCGCCGCAACTTTCCTCGCGAGACACGCGATCCAATCCGAAATTCTGATTCTCGCCCCAACGCGCCAGGCAGCCAACGAACTCGCCATAAACGCTTTTCCACACGGATGCCAGGGAATCCACACATTCACGCTGGTTCAACTCGCCTCCCACCTCGCCGCGCAGCCAATGGGCCGGCGATCGCTCGCCCCCATCAGCCGGCTCGGCATCGAAGCCATTTCGACGCGCATTGTCGACACCGCGCGCCGCTCCAGGAAATTGACCTATTTTGAACCCGTCGCGCAGACCCCCGGA
>DATGIH010000022.1:0-27957 GCA_035295865.1 Bryobacteraceae bacterium | reverse complement strand
CTGACTTCCTTCGCCGCAACGGCCCTCTTACTTTGCGCGGTCGGATTATACGGGCTGCTTTCGTACATGGTGGTGCAGCGTTCGGCCGAGATCGGACTGCGCGTCGCGCTGGGCGCTCAGCGCAAAGACGTGCTGACTTTGATTCTGGGACGCGGTCTCGCGCTTGCAACCACCGGCGTCGTGATCGGACTGGCAGCCTCCGTTTATCTCACGAAATATCTCAGCAGTTTGTTATTCGGAGTGCAGCCACTGGACGCGGCCACCTTCGCCAGCGTACCCGTAGTTCTGTTGCTCGTCTCGCTTATCGCAAGCAGCATCCCGGCCTATCGGGCCGCGCGCGTGGATCCGATGAAGGCGCTACGCGATCAGTAGCTACTTTCCGAAATAGGAATCGTCCAAAGTGACCGGCGTCTCTTTGTGGATTTTTTCCATGGCTGCCCGAACCATCTCCGGCTTCACCTTCTTTTCCACATCGGGCCGGGCTTCCGCAAAGGACTTCGCCTTGCGCTCGTCCACGCGGATGATGTGATAACCGAACGGTGTTTTCACCGGCTCGCTGATCTGACCGACGGGAAGGCTGAACACAGCCTGGTCAAAGGGACCGACAAATCTTCCGCGCGGACCGGCAGGTCCAAGCGATCCACCTTCTGCACCCGATCCAGGATCGTCCGATTCTGCTTTGGCGATTGCCGCGAAATCGCCTCCAGCCAGAAGCTTCTTGCGGATCTCCTGTGCTTTCGCGAGCGCTTCGTCTTCGGTAAGTTCTTTTTGGTCGGGCTTCAACGGAACGCGCGAGCCTTTGAATCGGATCAGAATGTGCGAGGCCTTGGCTTGCTCGAAATCAGCGACGTGCGCGTCGTAATAGGCTTTCAGCGCAGCCTCATCGATCGTTAATTCGCTCGCGACGCGCTTGGCGAGCGCATTTGCCAACACCTGGTCCGTTTGGATCGTCACCATCTGCTGAATCCCTGGCGCCTGATCCACTTTTCGTTTCCGCGCTTCCTGTGCCAGGCCCATGATCTCACCGACTTGATCCGCCACTTGCCGTTTCGCCGCGGGCGTGGTGGCCGCGCGTCCGTTCTCGGCCAAAGCCGCCAGAATTTCTTCGAATTTTGCGCGCGTTATTTTCTCGGTTCCTACGGTCACCACCACTGCGTCCGGCGCCACCGTTACGGCCGGTTTGGCTTCATTGGCGGCAGGATTCACCAGGCTGGGCGGGGTAGCGGGCTGCGCGGGCGGTTGCTGCGCGAATGCGAAACCGGCTGCGCAAACCAAGCCTAAATATCTGGATGTTTTGGATAATTTCATTGACGCCTTTATTGTAGCTGGCTTCAGCGTAAACTGAAACACATGTCCAGAGTCGGTGGTATCGAAGCAGGTGGAACGAAATTCGTGTGCGCGGTGGGGACCCATCCGGACGATCTGGATGTCGCGGAATTTCCCACCACCACGCCGGATGAAACCATCCACCGAACAGTCGAATTTTTCAAACAACGGCCGCCGGTAAGCGCAATCGGAATCGGATCTTTCGGGCCGATCGATCCCAATCCAGGCTCGGCGACCTACGGCTATATCACGGCAACACCCAAACTCGCATGGCGGAATTTCGATTTTGCGGGCGCCATCCGCCACGCGCTCGGCGTCAGTGTGGCTTTCGACACCGACGTGAATACCGCGGCGCTCGGAGAGTCCCGCTGGGGCGCCGCCCAGGGCCTGGATACATTTCTGTACATGACAGTCGGCACCGGAATCGGCGGAGGCAGCTTGGTGAACGGTCAACTGATGCACGGTTTGACGCATCCGGAAATGGGTCACATTTGGGTCCCTCACGATTGGGAAAAGGATCCATTCAAAGGATGTTGTCCCTACCATGGCGATTGCCTGGAAGGGCTGGCCAATGGATCCTCCTTTCGCGCGCGATGGGGGCAGCCGGGCGAGAGCTTGCCGGATGACCACCCTGCCTGGGAACTCGAGGCCCATTACTTGGGATACGGATTGACCAACTTGATCTGCACCTTGTCGCCTCAAAAAGTGGTGATCGGCGGCGGCGTAATGCGCCGGGCGCAGCTTTATCCGATGATCCAGGCCAAAGTCGCCGCCTTGCTCAACGGCTATGCGCAAGTTCCCGAAATTGTGCCGCCGCGGCTCGGCGCTCGCGCCGGAGTGTCGGGGGCTATCGCGCTGGCCCTATCGCTCTAACTTTCTCCATCCCGTTTTTAACTGGGTGACAGGAAAGCTGACGCGATAACGAGCAGCGCCGTTCGATCCGAGAAGATCGAACGTTCCGCCGATACTGGGCGGCCCATCCTGGCCTCCGAGAAACGTGACCGAACGCGAGCTTACCGATCCAGTTTGGAGTTCGCCGCCGCGCGCCCATCGCCACGTCCCTGATTCCAGCGTGGTCGGCGAACCGACCGCGAAGTGCAATTCCACTGTCAGAATGGAGGAGCTATCGCTGAACAGAGCTTGGGCATGCAGACGATCGCCATCGCGCGTGCCGGTTATCGAATGAAGCGTGAAGCTGGACAAATTCTCACGGTCGGCCAAGTCTTCCACCGGCGGATGTTTTGGCGCGGCACAATCCACCAGTAGGACTCCGGACCAGGTTAGTACCAATATTGCCGATCGCTGCATTCGGTTGAGCAATTCCACATGGTACTCCGCGGCATCAGGCACTGGGAAGCCGCGTTTCATCGTTCTATATAGGCTTTTTTTCGATGGACCGATGAGATACACATGGACGCACCGCCAGTCTTGGTCTCATTCGTACTCGCAATTGTGCTCGGCTACTTTTCTGGAAGAACGCTGCACATTCTCAGCCGCACGACGCGTGAATAGCCGCCTCGTTTGATCGGTTCGAAATCGCCGCGCGAAACATCTTCACCATCGCGGCATCCAACCAACATCGCGAGTATCAGTCGCGGATTGGGACCGATCGAAATGAACGCACAGAATTCGGTAGAACTTCATCCTGTTGAACCTCGGGTTCGAACTCCTTTGACGGAAGCACTTCTTACCGCCGCGGTGCTTCTCTTTATCGCTCTAGGTTTCATGCTCCTGCAGTGTCTCCCCAAACCCTAGTAAGAACCCAAGCGCAAAGACCGCGCCAGAAGCATCGCACAATGCTTTCATCCTGCTTCCTGCCTTTCCCGAGGTTGTTACAGATGTTAGTCAGGTACCGGTACCCTTACAAATCACGCTATTTACTCGTATCAGAAATATCCACTAGCTAGTCTCACCTGTGAAAGAAAACCATGCTGAAGAGCGTTTCTTCGGCAACAGGAGGAGATGAAATGAAACTTCCAAGGAAGAACCCGGTGCTGATATTGGCACTGGTTCTGACTATTGCTACCGTTGCTGTTCCAAGTGCGAGGGCCGACCTGGTGGGAACGGTGCCTACCCCGCCCACCGCTACTACGTTCCCTGGCTTGGTGCCTTCCGGTACGTCCGCGGGAACTTTGCTCGCCACCGAGTCGGTACCCTTCACAACCAGTCCGGGAACCAGCGGCATTCTGGACGCAGCGGTGTATCGAGAATCCGGCGGCACGCTGGACTTCTACTACCAAGTCTTCAACAACGCGAAATCGATCGATTCCATCGCGCGCGAGACGGATACGAATTTCTCGGGTTTCACAACAGCCACGGGTTATCGCACGGACGGCAGCACGCTAACGGGAACTTCCTTCGTGAACGGCACGGTGATTCCCGTAACCTCTGACCGGAATTCGGTTGGAGATGTGGTTGGCTTCTCGTTTAATCCTCCTGACACGGCGAAGATCGCTCCGGGCCAGGCATCGGACGTGTTCATCATTAGCACGAACGCAACCCGGTTCACCACGGGAACGGCTGCGTTGATTGACGGAGGCAGTGTGAACCTCAGCGCGTATCAGCCTTCCGCGGTTCCGGAGCCGAAGATTCTGATTCCGCTCGCGATGGGTTTGCTGGCGCTTGTTGGCACTGCAAAGCATCGCGCTCGGCGGATCTAACGCTCGGGTTCCCGAAGTAATCGGTTAAATCCTACGCACTCGGATTGGCATCAGCCACCGAGTGCGTTTTTCGTTTTATATCTATCCCCAATTTCCCGCCTCTGATGTAACACAGTTAGTTTTCCACAACAAATAGCGGCCTTGCCGTTGACTGACTTTCCAGATCCGTTTACCATGTCCCTTCTACCCTTCGAAGGGCGTAAGCGAACCTCTCCCGGCAACCGCCCCCGAACCAGCTCCGCGGTTGGCGTTCGCTTCGGATTTTTCTGCTCTATGCGTATAACAACAGTCCCTCTTCTCTTTATTCTTACGGCCGCCGCCAGTGCGCAACCGTATGTATATGTTTCAAACGTTTCTGGCAACAATGTTTCGGTTGTCAATAGCGCGAATAACCAACTGCTATCGCTCATCACCGTTCCGGCAGGACCCGCCGGACTCGCCGCCACCCCGGATGGCAGCGACGTTTATGTAACTTCCCAAAGTATGAGCAACGTATCCATCATCAGCACCGCAAGCCATTCGATCATTAAGACGATTCCGGTTGGTTCCGTTCCGGTTGCAGTGGCCCTGACGCCGAATGGCGCGCAAGCCTACGTGCTCAACCAAGGCAGCAATCAAGTCTCGGTGATCGATACAACCCAGAAATCCGTGATTGCTACCATTGGCGTGGGCAACCGGCCCTCTGCCATCGCCTTCAGTCCCGATGGAACACACGCGTTCGTGGCCAACTTGCTCGGCAACACGGTCTCGGTGATTTCCACGGCCTCGCGAACCGTGGTTGGAACATTCGCCACGCAATCGGGACCTGCGGGTCTCGCCGTCTCGCCCAACGGCGCCGACATTTACGTGGCTAACGAGTATTCAAACACGGTAACCGTCCATCAAAATCCTTCGGGTAGCCTGGTAAAAACCATCACGGGCTTGGTATATCCGAATTCTGTTGCTCTGACTCCAAATGGCAGTCACCTGTACGTAACCAACGGCAATGCCAGTAGCGTCTCGATCATCAATACTTCCACCAACACGATCCTGCATACGCTGCCAACCGGAAGTCTTCCCACTTCCGTGGCGGTGAGCCCCGATGGCGCGCATGCGTACGTCACCAACGAATTTGGATTTAGTCTCACCGTGATAAACACAGCTGCCAATCAAGTCAGCACGACGATTCAGCGGGTGGGTATTTATCCGGTCCGGGTGGCCACTTCGAAGTTATAAACAAATTGAGCGGCGGGGAATTTCCATTGCCCGCCGCTCGACCCTTGCAATAAGGCTCGGAGAAACCTTGTTGCATGGGTGAGACGCCATCGGCGCGCTCATGTTACCGGTTGAAATCCCCAGGCAATGCGTTTTCGGGTATACTTGCCCGGGAGGATAATATGTCGATCTTAGCGTGGGTCATTCTCGGGCTGCTCGCCGGATTCATCGGCAGCAAGCTGGTGAACAAACAAGGCGAGGGCTTTTTCCTCGACATTGTGCTCGGAATCGTGGGCGCTGTCGTGGGCGGATGGCTTTTCAGCAAATTCGGCGCCGCCGGTGTAACTGGATTGAATCTCTATAGTTTGTTAGTGGCCGTGATTGGCGCCGTGGTGGTTCTAGTGATCTATCACGCAATAAGACGTGCCGCGTAACGGCTCTCTACAGTCTTACAGGAGGCGGCCGATAAGATAGTGTGGACGCGCCGCCTCTTTTTCTCTGCTTCCTATTCGCGATCGTGGTCGGCTATTTCGCAGGCCGAACTGTGCACATCCTCAATCGTTCCCCCCGCGATTAATCCGGTACTCGGATGCTGCGGCGGATAGCTTTGGTTCTCGCATCCGTGTTGTATATCGGTGCGGGAATTCTGCACTTCACCAAAACCCCGGTGTATCTGAGGATCGTGCCGCCGTACATTCCCTGGCATTTGGCGATGGTCGAAATCAGCGGCGTGTGCGAAATTCTGGGCGGGCTCGGCTTGCTGATTCGGTTTACCCGGCGCGCGGCCGCCTGGGGATTAGTGGCGTTGCTCATCGCGGTTTTCCCCGCCAATATTTATATGGTCGCCCATCCGGCGGCCGCGGGAGCCGCATCCATTCCACCGGTGTTGCTTTGGGTGCGGTTACCTCTCCAGCTTGTTCTTATCGCGTGGGTGCTGTGGGTGAAGGGTTCATCGAAACAGCACGGCGCGCCAGCGTGAAGAATCCAAGGCTCCGGGCGCGCTTGGCCAGCGCTTCGGATAACTCCTTCGCATCACCGCCGCCGGTCCGTTTTGCCCGGGCGGCCCGATAGTAATCCTCTTCGAGCGAAAGCTCGGGATTCCCGAGGCTCGCGATCTCCGCATGCAGATCGGCTGGAACCTGGGAATCGGGATCGCCGCTCAAGCTCCAGACAGCTAGCCGCGATCGGAGAAGTGGAACCAAGTTCGGAAAATGTGCTGCGCTCCGTTCTGCCTCCTGGCAGAGTTTCAGCGCGTCCGAGTTGTGGCCCATCAATTCCAAAGCGCCGGCTTCCATCACCAATGCAATTGCGGATTCTTCCATCTGGTGTGCCTGGCCGAAATGGGCGGCGGATCGCTGAGCCGCCTCCGCCGCCTGGCGATACTGCTGCTTGGCGAGGAACAGTTCAGCGCGAGCGAGTTCCACCGTTGCGGAAACCTCCGGAGACGCGCTTTCGCTCACGTCGCGGAGCTGCCTCTCCGCGGACTGCAAGTCACCGCGCGCTGTTAGGATGGAACTGAGCGCGGCATGGACCAGAGTAATCGGCTGGCCCGCTTGAGAAATCGTAAGTTCGGCGAGCGCTTTTTCGTTCAATTCTTGCGCCAAATCCAGGCGCCCGGCGGATCGCGCAAGAGACGCGCGCAGATTCAGCAACTCGCCGATGTATTCGTGGGCGCCGGTTTTTCGCGTCTCTCTTTCTGCTTCGTTGATCTCCCCTTCGGCATCAGAAAGCCTACCGGTTCGGAAGTAAAAATCCGCGAGCTGGATTTGCTCTCCGCAAGGATCGTAGCCGCTCTCTTTTTTGAGTGAGATGGCCTCCTTCAGATTTTTCTCCGAATTGCTCCAGTCTTGATTGGACTCCGCGACCACCGCGAGGCCAGTCAACAAATTAGCCTGTTCGGCAAGATCGCCCAATTCCCGCGCCACGCCTAAGCCGTTCCCGTAGGCTTGTTGCGCCTCCGCGAACTTACCGCTGTAATAGAGTTCATTGCCCCGCACACGCCAAGCTTGGCTGACGCACTGACGGTCCCACAACTCCTGGCAGACACTTCTGGCTTCGTTCTGGACCGCTTCAAAACCAGGTTCAACTAAGGTCTGCATCGCGCCCCCTTCGAGCAGGCGCGCGCGCGCATAGAGATATCTAGCCTCACGCGCTTTGGCTTCGGTGGCCGCGCGCCTGGCTAAATCACGCGTCTTGGCGAAATCGTTCGTGGTTCCGGCATCTTGGGCGGCAATCAAATCGATGCGCGGGTCATTTCCTTGCGGACTCGGAAGTTTACGAAGGTTCTCCAATGTAGCGATGGAGTCAGCGATTTTCCTGGCGCGAAACTGGGCCTTTGCGAGGTTCAGACCATCTTCGAGACTGTCGGGAAACAGCCGGAAAATGGTCTGGTAGATCTCGATGGCCTGGTCCCACTGCTGCGCACTGGCCCTATAGCGCGCTTCGATTCCAAGTTGATCCAACCGGCCCAGTGAAGTCGCCAGATCATTGGCGCGCTTGTTCTCTTCGATCGCGCGCGATCCGTAACCGAGCATGCTCCAGGCGTCGGCCAGCGCGGAGTGGACCAACGCGTTCGCGGGATCGGCTGCCACGGCCGCTTGCAAGTGGTCGCGCGCCGCCATTGGATCGATCCGCCGAAGCGACTTCAATCCTTCGGCGTATTCCTTCATCGCGCTTGCAGCCGGCCAGCGCTGGATCGCCGCGCTTGCTCCCCCGGCTCCTAAATCCGCGCGCAGCTTGGCTCCTAAACGCGTGGTGACGTCCAGAAGATCTTGTTCGCGGCCCTCTTCGATCACCGTCGCTACTTGGTCGCCGGAATTCGCATCGAACAAGCCCAGATCGATGCGGACAGTGCAATCGGGGCAGGCGCCGACAACCAGATACGAACCTAAAATAAAAGTATCCGCGCCGAAACTGACATGGGCTTGGCGCAGAACGTCGGCGCGAGGCTCGGTTTCCGGATTCGTTTTTCGGCCGATGCGCCATCGGGCCACATCCTCGGCAGGGACCGCATGCAGCTTACCGCTTGCGGCGAGCTCCGATGTCAGCATCTCGGCCAAGGCAACCTGAAGCCATGCTTCGGTTGGGCTTTTCGATAGATCGCGAATGTGCAGCACCGCGACCGATTTACGGCGCATAGTTCTTACCGCAGATGAGCGGGTCCAGAACAATGCGCCGGCAAGTAAAATCACCAGCACGGCCATCCCCGCGACCAGTGTCCAGTGTTTTCGGCGCGGCGCCCGGGCAGGGAATTCGAGCGCGGATTCCGAAGTGCCGCCGGGTTGGTCTTCGACTCTGGTGACCGGCGCGACGAATCGATAACCGTTGCCGGGCTCGGTGGCGATAAATCGATTCTCGCCGCGTTTTTCCCCCAGAGTTTTCCGGAGCGCGGAGATGCTCTGAGTGAGATTGTTCTCCTCAACTGAGGCGCCGTTCCAAACTTCGGCTAGTAGTTCATCCTTGGAAACAGTTTCGCCCGCTCGATCCACTAAAACGAGTAGCGTCGCGAACGGCTTGGGCATGACCGCCACGCGCACGCCGGCTTTCCAAAGGGCGCCCTGATTGGGCAGAAGCTCGAAGTCGGCGAACTGATACTTGGCCGGCCGCTCGACTCTGGTCCCCTGAGAACCCATTTGAAAACAAGCCTTTCAGAAATTTTCAGAACGCTCTAAGGATATTTTAGGCGGGGCAAGGCTATAAAAGGGAGTCCTTGGAGGGACCTCTACGTTCAAATGAGCAACAAAAGTACTACTTACTGGACCAGGGCTTTCCTGGCTGGCCTTCTGCTTGTTACCGGATTGCAATCGGCAAGAGCAGAGACCTACACCTACACTGGCAACGACTTCCAAAGTGCATCGTCGCCGTACACCATGAACGACTTCGTTAGCGGATTCTTCACCGTCACCACGGCGCTGGCGGACAACCTGTCGCTGCAGTCGATTACGCCAGCTACATATAGCTTTACCGACGGCGTTCAGACGTTTACAAGCGCCGCGCCGCCGCCGAACGTGACCTTCAAAGTGGCCACGGATGGGAGCGGGAACATCGATGCCTGGGATATCGCACTGCAATCCGGTGTCAACATCGTTTCCACTGCCACCTCAGAAGATTTCGGCACATCCGGGGGTGGCCTGGGCGATAATTTCTTTGACGCGGGGACGTGGCAAGCGTCGACAGGCGGAGGCGGCGGATCCACGGTGCCCGAGCCCGGTTACGCGGCTTTCATTGCGATCGGGTTGGGTACGATAGCGGTCGTCCGGCGTAGATTTGCGTGATCCATTTGGCCACTGATGGACATGGAGAAGACAGTTTTATCCGTGTCCATCCGTGGCACTTAAAAAGTGAAGCGCATCTGTAATTCCAGCCGCCGGTTATTCGCGTTTTCCGAAAATCCCTCGCCGTTCGAATTCCCGTAAATCTGATTTGCGCGGCCGAACAAAGGCGATGTAATGTCGCCAGTGATCGGTCCCGGATTCGTGTGATTCAGCAGATTGCGCGCCGACATGGAGATGCTCAGGTTGTAGCGCTGCGTGGTCGTCGGCGGACCGATGAAGGATCCCAGACCTCGGCCGGACGCCATCATTGTTGGACTTCCTCCGGGGCCGCCGCCATGCGAGGCTTTGGCTCCCGCTTTCTCGCCGCCGAATCCAAAGGTTTTGCCGACGCGCAGATTCACGCTGACCAATCCCGGCCCGCGGCCGAAATTACGCGGAAGCAGTTTTTCGTCGGGCGTCGGATTGGGGTCGAGCAATCCGTATTGAGTCTCGATTACGCCTGGTTTATTGGGATCGGTCGCGATGCCGGGCCGGGCGTTGAAAATGGTTGTGCTGTAAACATCGGTGCCGGTGGTGATGTTGAACGGGGGACCCGATTGCAGCGTGACGAACGGGCTCAGCCGGATATTCCAGCGCATATTGATTGATCCGCCGGCCGTGAAGCGGTTCCGGACATCGGTCGAGGCGGGGCCGTACTCACCCGCGAAATTATACGGATTCGCCGGGAACGTGCCCAGTCCATCGGTATTGCTCATGGCTTTGTTCCACACATAGAATCCAAAAAGGGAGAAGCCATCGTTGACTCTCGAATTCACGTTCGTGACGATCTGGTTTTGGTTGTAGAGGCCAGACGACTCCATAAGGAACACCGGGTCAGGTTGTCCAAGCGGGAAGGCGCCCGTTCCTGGCAATGGAGCATTGATATCTTCCGACCGCAGCTCGTGCAAGCCGTGCGAGTTCGTGTAAGTGACGGCGACTGTCGTATGCGCGGGCAACTGCCGTTCAACGCTCACCGACGATTGCATCAGATAGGGCGCGCGCATATTGGAGCTGATTTCCTGCACCACCTGCGGAGTGGCTTGCAGCCCTTCCGTGGAAGGAATGGCCGGGAAGAAGTCGGGATTGGCGACCACATACTGCTGCTGCACTTTGCCGTTATAGCGGCGTGCGGTCAGAGTGTTGGAGAGCGCAAAACGATCGTAGAAGATTCCAAATCCGCCGCGAATCACGGTCTTGGCCGTACCGTTTTTGCCGTTGGCGTCCGGAGACCAGGCGACGGCCAGGCGCGGCGCAAAGTCCGTGGAGTCATGAATGTTGGTTTGTGCTTCGTAGCGCAATCCGGCACTCACAGTCAGATTCGACTTGACGCGCCAATCGTCCCCTACGAACGCCGCCACGTCCACGCGGCTCGCCGCAAGTTCAGGCAGCCCAGCATTGATGCTGAACTGGCTAGCCCCTCCGCCCATCGCTCGGATTTCTTCCGGTGTATCGTGCATTTGCTGCAACTGAAGCGTCTTCTGATACTGCTGGATGCTGCTGAACGTGAATGTTCCGTTGAAATTTTGCTGTGAGATGTTGTCATCGGTCTGACGGCGCAAGCGCACACCGAATTTCCAGACGTGAGCTTTATGTGGAATCGTAGTGTAATTCTGAAGCTCATAGTAGTTGCGGGTGTCGAAGGAGCGGCCGACGTTGGAACCTCCTTCGTTGAACGCGCCCAGAACCTGAATTTCAGGCCCCGGCATATCGGCGATCCGCTGCTGCGCGTTGCGGAAGTATTGAAAGCGCGTTTCATTGATACTGGATCCGAAAACCGCGGTATCCACTGCGCGGACCGTTTGATTCGTGTATTGATTATGGTAGCCGCGCTCCAGCAAATCGAAGCCCCCGATGCCGGAACCTGCAATATCCGAGCGCGTGAACGCGTAGCGGAAGATCAACGTATTAGTAGGAGTCAGTTGGTAATCCACGCGCGGGCTGACGCGTGTGTACCGCTGAGGAACTTTGAAGATGCTGAGGTACGGCTCGATCGCGAGCGAGTTTGGATCCAGCGTCACCGCGTTGATAATCGCGCCATTGTCCACCATATTGCGCTGGGCATCGAAGTTGAACGACGTTCTCTGGTTAATCGGGCCGCTCACCTCGCCTTCCAGTTCATTGAGCAACAGGGGCGCTTTCTCGGCCGAAAAAGGATTGCGTGAGTTCCAGATATCGTCGGCGAAGTTGTAGTACATTGCGCCGTGAAATCGATCCGATCCTGGCTTGGTGAAGATTTCGATGCGGCCGTAGCCCAACGAATCGTACTCGGGCGAAAACGGATTCGAATTGATGCGGATTTCGCGGATCGATTCCTTCGGCGGAATCTCGCCGTCACTGAATCCATCGATAAAAATAGATCCGCCGTTCGGTCCGGCGGAGGGTCCGGCCAGCGCTTGCAGATCCGCGGCGAGGTCGTCCGGATCGTCTGCCAGCGCCTGCAGATCGTCACCGCGTAACACAACGGCGCTGGCGTTACTCGAAGTCTCGGTGCTGAGCGTGGGCCCCGCGTTTTCCTGTACCGTCACTGTGTCGACGGTCGCTTGTACGTTGAGTTGAAGATTCAGGGTCTGGGTGCCGGAGTGCAGGGTGACGGTTGTCGGCTGCGGCGTGGCTAGGTCAGGCGCGGTGGCCGAAACTTTGTATTCTCCCGGCTGCAGTCCCGCCAAGGAATAGGATCCTCGGTCGTCAGACGTCACTGTTTTTACGCTGCCGTCGCGCGCTGTCGCAGTCACTTTCGCACCCGGGATCACCGCGCCGGAGGAATCCGCTACCGTTCCACGCAGAATTGCGGTTTGCGCGAACATCGGATGCGTAAGCAAAATAAAAGACAGGCTAAGGCCCGCAAGTCGAAGCATGAAATTTCAGTTTAGAGCGTGCAAGTGAAGATTTGCTGAACCCTTTCTTGCACCAAAAACACTTTCTTGCAGCGACGGCTCGCTAGAATGAACCGATGCTTTTCACGCTGCTCAGGAAGCTCCACACCTATGCGGGACTGTTGACGTTTGTGCATCTGGGGGTCTATGGGATCGTGGGATTGACGGTGCCGTTCTTGCGGGTATCCCCGGCGCATGCGCTGATTGTGCGATATCAAAGTTTTCCAGTTCCAAAGAACCTGACCGACCCGCAAGTAGCTGAACAAATCTGCTCCTTGCTCGGACTTTCGCTGGCCACGACTCGCAATAGCCTGCCGCTTTATCTTTACACCTGCACGAAACCACCGCCGCTTTTCATTCCGGCGACTGGCGAATGCAGTTGTGGGCGGATTACAACGAGTTCGCCATGTGGTGCCTCGCGGGGATCATCTCCTCCGGTTTTGCCATGTTCCTTCTTTCGCGCTGGCGCAGCATGCTGGCTTGGATTTCGCTGGCCGCCCGCTGCTTTATTCGGCGCGCTCTATTTCTTCGCGAGTTGAGCATGTATCAGAAGCTGCGAGCGATTCATCTTTCCACCGCGCTGTTTTCGCTGGTATTCCTGCTGGCCTTTACTATCGGCGCGGTGGCGTTCGCGCGCGATCCTTTCCATGCGCCGGGATAGCCAATAGTACTCATGGGACTTCCGTGATGCCCTCGCCCTTGTAATGATTTATCGCGCATGGTACGCTTGACCAAATTTTCTTTATGAACAAGCTTGCCGGAACGCTTCTTCTGTTCATCGGGATGTCCTCAACCGCGTTCTCTTGCGCAGTGCAAGCGCCAGAGATCGATGGCGCTACAGGAGTAGCCGCTCTGGTTCTTCTGTCCGGCGGGTTGTTGGTGATCCGTGCACGGAGAAACAGGAAATAGAAAGGCACTGAACATGACAAGAATTACGGCTTTCGCATTCATCTTGATCGGGACCGCAGGTTTCGCGGTTGCAGGAGGGCCGGTTGTTCCCGAGATCGATCCGGCGATGGGAATTGGTGCCTTGGCATTGCTCTCCGGTGGGTTGCTGGTGATTCGTGCGCGGAGGAAAAAATAGAAAAGGAATGAAAATGACAAAACTAATTGCTTTCGGACTTCTCTTGATTGGAACTGCCGCGGTGGTAAGCGCAACCCCGGCGGTACCTGAAATCGATCCGGCATCTGGAGTATCGGCTCTCGCGCTACTCTCCGGCGCGCTGCTCGTATTCCGCGCTCGGCGTAAGAACTAACTTCCGGATCCAGTCAAAATGCTTTCGGGCGCAGCGGTTTCGGCGTTCTTGCGGAACGGCTGCGCCAGCATAAACCCGATTCCGAGGCTCTCTTCGTTCTGAAATCCCTTGAGCCCTGTCACGATTCCCGCATCGCCGGCCGCAGGCGCGTCCGCATAGGTTCCAAACAACCGGTCCCAAAAGCCGAAGATGTCGCTCAAGTTTTTGAACTGCTCGCCAACTTCTTCCGAGTGATGGATGCGATGCATATTCGGCGTGACCAGGACGGCACGCATCGGCTTATCCAGCCAGCCCGGTAGCGATGCATTGGCATGAATGAAAAAACTCTGCAGCACGCTGCCCAATTCAGCCAGCAGAACGGCCACGAGTGGAGGCGCCAGCAGCGCCACCGTTAAAAGATACGTTCCCTGCGTAAACAGCACTTCGATTGGGTGAACGCGGAGCGCCGTGGAAATGTCGAACTCAGGATCGGAGTGATGCACCTGATGCACTCGCCAGAGTGCTCCCACCGTATGGCTCAGGCGATGGGTGAGGTAGCGAACCAAGTCTAGCATCAAAATCGCAACCGCGCATCGCACAACATAAGGCAGCCACGGCTTGTTCAATATTCCGTATTTGCTTTCGCTGACATGGGCGGCCATCACTACGGGACTGATGCGGTAAAGCGCCACGGTCGCGACCGTGCACACAATCAGGATCACGCCGTGCTTGCCCCAACGGCGTTCGGTTGCGGTCGTTTCGCGCAGCGGCCGCAACGATTCCCAAACCGCGCATGCGAGAAACGCGCCGACAAACGAGATCCAATAGGCCGCACTTTCGACGTGAATCCAATGCACGGTGTCCCATGGTAAGCCAGGGAAACGAGTGCGTCAATGAGGTACTGGAAGTACTATAAGGTGTTTACCCCAGCGGAATTGCGAATACAAAACCGATAGTATCGAAATATGGTGCTCCATGGCCTGGTTCTGCTAGCGGCTCTCACCGTGAGGTCGGACCAAACGCCGTTGCGATCGGGCTGTGAGGTCTCCGACCAGAGCCTGGCATCGCTTGCGGCAGGCACGCCGGTCGAGGTTTTGTTCCGGGTTGCGGACGGCTCAGATTGTTTTAAGGTATCCGCCACGGTCGACGGCAAAACCGTGATCGGATATGTGGCGCCTTCCGCGCTTTCGAACGTGGATCAGTTCGAGAAACAGCGAACCGCTGCAGTTTCGCTCGACTCGTCGCGCGCGCTCAATCCAGTGGAGGCGGAGTCGAAAAAGGTGGCCGCCCGGTCCGGCGATCCGGACTTGCAACGTGCCGGCCAAATGCTGGAAGCGAATCAGCCCACGCGCGCGCTGGAGATTCTGGAGCCGATGCTCAAGCGCGATCCGAAGAATGCGGATTTGCTGCTGCTGGCCGGCGTCGCCGCGTATCGCGCCGATCAGGCCCGCGTCGCCCTGGATTATTGGAAGCAGTCCCTCGATTTGCGGCCCAACGATTCGCTCTCGCGCGTTTACGACAAAGTTCGACGGGAATCGGAAGCGGATCGCAGCGGAGACAAAATCTACGGACTGCACGTCGCGCTGCGTTACGAAGGACAGACCTTACCCGCCGAAACGGCGCGCGCCGTTGTGGCGACACTCGATGATGAGTTCAGCCGGGTTTCCAGTCTTTTGGGATGTTGGGCCGATGAACGCATCGTCGCCATCGTGCAAAGCCGCGATGCTTATTTGCGCAGCACCGGTGCGGCCGAGTGGAGCGGCGGCCAATATGACGGACGCATCCATATTTCCTGGATGGACGGGACGGACGTCAGCCGGGAAATGCGCCGCAGACTGGCGCACGAATTGGTCCACGCTTGCCTGACGAATCTTTCGGCAGGACGGACGCCAGCGCCCGCCTGGCTGCAGGAAGGGCTGGCGCAAAAGCTTTCGGGCGATACGCTATCGGTAGCTGCGCGCGACCATCTGCGCGAGTTGGCAGAGGCGCACCAGATCCCGCGGTTGGAAGACCTGCGGCAGAACTGGTCGCGCATGAGCACCGAGAACGCGCGGATCGCCTACAATCTGGCGCTCGCGGCAGCCGATGCTTTATATGACAACTACTCGAGCTACGGAATCAGGAACGTGGTCGGGAATCCGCAAGTCCTGCAGCAGGTGACTGCGGATTTGGATAAGAAACTCGGGTTGTAGAAAGAATTCGTGGATTCCTCGAATTCTGAATTGACGCCAAACTACGAGGCGATCGAGACCACTCCCCGTTCCTTGAGCCCGCTGAGAGCGAGGCCATAACGGCCGCGTACGCCGGTCTTCTCAAAGATGTGTTTGAGGTGAATTTTAACCGTTCCGGGGCGTATCCCGAGTTCCACGGCGATTTCTTTGTTTTTGAAGCCTTGCTCCACCAGTTGCAGCACCTGCTGCTCGCGCGGGGTGAGCTCCGAGCGCGGATGGCGGCCTGGTAGCACAGAATCCCGGAAAACGGAGTCTTCCATCCAAGTGCGGCCGCTTGCGACCGTCCGAATGCAGGCCAACAGACTAGTAAGTTCGGCGGTTTTCCTTACGATTCCGCTGGCGCCGGCCTGCAGCAGGCGAAGCGCTTCTGCCTCCGTCATGGAAACGCCCCAGACCATGAGAATGGGTGCTCGATCCAGCAGTTTTCGATCGTGAATCCAGTCCAGCACGGCACGCATGCCGAAGCCTTTATCCAGGACTACGATATCCGGCGAATGAGTTCCAATGAATTCCGCAGCCGTCTCGAGCGAGTTTAGGGTATCCAGAAACTCCAGATCCGGGCTCGACCCCAGCAGGTTCTTGAGCCCCTCGGCGGTGATCGGCTGCGTGTCGCAGATTGCTATGGTTTGTTTGGCGTGGGTTTCAGGCATTTTCTTTCTTTTGTTCGCGACACACCCTTTCGATTGAGGTGCTTTTGCCGATATCTCAACTGGCTGATCTTATCGGCGAGGGCGTTCGAAGGTTTAGTTGAATCAGGGGGGGAAGGCTCTCATGTTATCATCACTTCTAGCCGATTTGATCGATAGGACTTCTAAAGGAAGAGGTCCGTCCCAGCGCCAATGCCCCAGCCGGAAGCCGCCCGAAACAATGGTAAATGGAAGGCGCTGTTTATCTGTCCTAACTCTAAGGTATCCAGAGAGTTAGCCCCGCTTCTAAACCACTTCCTCCCGGCCTTTAGCAGTCATGAAGTGACCGCCTATCCGAACCGCCATCAGATTGCGGATTTACTGGCCACTCATGCACCTAGCTTATGCTTTGTAGAGATAAGCGATCCGCCTGACCGCGCCTTGGCGATTATCCCGGAACTGTTACGGCTCGATCCCAAGCTGCCCATCGTGGCGGTGCTGGCCAGCAACAATCCGGAGATGGTCTTGCGCTGCTTACGGCAGGGGGCCAGCGATTTCCTGATCCAGCCGTTCACCATCGAGCAGGTGGATGCGGCGCTGCAGAAAATCGCCCGCTTGCACCCCGGGCGCACCAAAAATCCAGGCAAGGTGTACTGCGTCATGCCGGCGAAAGGTGGCTGCGGCGCCAGCACCATCGCGAGCAATTTAGCTTATCAGCTCAAGCGTTTAGGGGACAAACGTATCCTATTAGCTGACCTCGACCCGCTCGCTGGGACGATGTCGTTTCTGCTGAAAATCAAGTCCAGTTACAGCTTCATGGATGTGCTGCAGCGCTCGGGTGAAATGGACGTCGACCTATGGAAAGCGGTAGTCACCGCGCGGCAAGGAGTCGATGTTCTGCTTTCTCCGGAAGTGATGGCGGAGGGTGTTAGCGAAGTAGCCGATGCTCGGAGCATTATCGAATACGCCCGCGGCACCTACGAGCTTGTGGTGCTGGATGCGGGCGGCGTTTATGGTGACTGGAACCTCAGCCAGGCGCAAATTGCGGACGAGATTCTGCTCATCACCACCAATGAGCTCACGTCACTCCAGGCGGTGCAGCGATCCCTGACCTATTTGGAAAACAACGGGGTGGACCGGTACAAGATTCGATTGATCGTGAACCGCTACGATCGCCATGTCGGGTTAAATAAGGATGTAATCGGAACCGCCTTGCACATGGACATTTTTCATCTGATGCCGGCCGATTACGACGCCATTCAAAAAGCGCTCATGGAAGGCAAGCCGCTGGCGCAGAGCACCAGTTTCGGAAAAAGCGTCACCGCGCTGGTAGACAGATTAGGCGGAAGCTCGGAGATCCCGAAAAAGGGAACTTCGTTGTCCGGGCTGTTGTCGCTCTTTTCGCGGACGTCGTCTTAACTGCGTTTGCGCCACGACTACTTCGGGCGGGCTTCCACGCAGAAGAGCTTCCCGATGGTCTCGCAACTCACCACTTCAAAACCGGCGCTTTCCAACATTGCAAAAACTTTCGGCTTGCGGAAGAAGTAGACCGGGCATCCGCGAATGAATTGAAGGCGCACTTTACGGACGGGCATCCGCCAAGTCCAGAAGCGAGGCCAAGCCGACAGGAACGTTTGGTTGGTAAGGTTCCGAATCAAGCGCAGCCGCTCCGGTGGATCCTGAATATAATCCCAGAATCCGATGGCGATGGTGATATCGAACTTTCGGCCGGTCTTCCAATTCAACACATCACTCAGAACGAAATCGCAGCTCTCCGCGACCCCATCCCGATTCACTAGCTGCTCGGCCAGCTTCAACATGTCCGGAGCGACGTCAACCCCCGTGATGTGGCCGGCGCCGCGTTTGGCGAATTCGGTGACGAAACGTCCGGAGCCGCAGCCGATGTCGCAAATCGTTTTGCCGCGGACGTCGCCGCACTTTTGCATCACCCAGTCGAACCGCTGGTAGATATCTTTACGGAAGAAGCGGTCCAGGAACCGGCTGAATCCGCTCTTGTTTTCGCCCGTGTAGATGGCGTCGAATTCCGCCGCGATGGTGTTCCAGAACCGGGCCACCTGCGGCATATTGTCTTGCTTCATCCGGAGATTGCTTCCTTAAAAGAGAATGTGGGCGCCGAATCGGCCAGGCCGCTATCGCGGAAGCTGGAAAACTCGCCCAGCGCCAGAAGCTTCCGCAGGCGAGGTTCGGTGTGGTGCAGATTTGTATAGTGCCGCAAGCGCGATCTCAAGGGGCCCGCCAGGCGCGGCTGTTCCGGATCGAGTTCCCAAGGATGGATATAGCTCACAACCGGTAGCCCTTCGCGCCACGCCCGCGCGACACCCGCCTTGGTATACCAATAGGGCAGCATGCGCAAGTATCCGCCTCCGGCCACCGGAAGGTTGGGCCCGGCGCTAAATCGGAAAGTCGCCATCGGAAATTCGATAATCGGGCCAAAGGGCGTTTCTACACGGAATGGTCCACGCGGAGCGCTGGGAACTCCGTACACATCGTGCTTGATGGGGAACACGCTGGAATCGTACCGGAAGCCAAGCTCGGCGAGCATATCGAGTGCCCATGCCGAACGGCCCGTGATGGAAAAGCTCGGCGCCCGATAGCCGTAAATCGCGACTCCCGCCGCCTGCTCAATGGCATTCTTGGCTTCGAGCGTATCCGCACGGAATTCGTCGGGCGTGAGTTTATAAATGAGGCGATGCCAGTAGGAATGGCAGGCCGGTTCATGGCCACGTTCGGCAATTTCCCGCACAAGTTTCGGATAGCGTTCCGCCACCCATCCCAGGATGAAAAAAGTGGCCGTGGTGTGAGAATCATCCAGCAAGTCTAGGATGCGTTCGGTGTTGTGTACGACGCGGCATTGGTAATCGTCCCAGCTTGTACGCGGGATGGCGCCCGCAAAGGCCTCGACGTGGAAATAATCTTCGACATCGACGGAGATGATGCTCCGGCGGTTCATGCGTCTTTCCAGTATAGGGCGTTCATCGTTTCTCGTTCACTTCCAGGCCATTCGGCGGCGCGCGGTGAGTGCATGGTAAACACCGAAAAACGTCGCCGCGTTGATCATTGAGAAGTAATAGGGCAGCATGAGAGGCCTGGGGCGCAGGCGTACGATGGCGCCGGCGGCGGCCAAAGCGTAGAAGAGCAGTTGTCCGAAAAAGATGGCCCGGTAGAACGGCGAGTCCAGGAGCAGCAGATTCGCCGCCAGCGCGGTGAGCATGGCGAAGGGAACCAGGAGTCTTGCGAATTTGTGCGAGAGAAAAAAGAAGAGCGGCAGCGGCCGGAACGGATGCAGCAATCCGCCGATCTCGCGCAATTGTTGAATGTTTCCGGTCATGATCCGGATGCGCCGGCCGAAGCCGGTCATTTCGCGGGCTTCTTCGTAGACGATGGCGCAGGGTTCGTATACGGCTCGATAGCCTTTCGCCAGCACAGAAACCGGGATTACGTAATCGTCGTTGATGGTTTCAGGATCAGGAAACGGATAGAGATCCTTGCGAATGGCGTGCAGGTGGCCGTGGCCGCCCAAAGTGGAGGCAAGCTGCGATTCCTTCACTTTCAGAAACGTTTCGTAGCGCCAGTAGAAATCCTCCGAGCTTCCAATGTTCACCTCATCGGCTTTAACCACCTTATACAGGCCGCTGACGGCGCCGACCTCCGGATCAGCGAAACTTTCCACCAGCTTCCGGACCGAATCGCGCAAAAGCATTGCGGGAGCATCGGAAAACACCACAATCTCGCCGCGCAGTTCGGCCATACTCTCGTTCAGCGTGGCCACCTTACCACGATTCTGCTCGAATGCCAGCACCCGAACGCGCGTTCCGTCGGCGCGCGCGCGGGCAGCGGCGACCGTGTCGTCGCGAGAGCCGTCGGAAGCGACGATGATTTCGATGCGATCGGGCGGATAATCCAGCGCAAGTGAATTATCGATCTTGCGCGCAATTACATCGGCCTCGTTGTGGGCGGGAATCAAGAGAGAAACCGATGGCGTGATGGGCTGCTTTCTTACATCCCGGCGGATCACCAATCGGAGTGCGAGCAGGAGCAGCGGGTATCCTGCGTATGCATAAAGGGGCAGGAAGACGGCGATCCAGAACGTGATTTGCGCCAGCACTGATTAAGCAACCCGAACTTCCCGGAACCACAACTCGAGCATTAACAACTTCCAGAGATGGTGATAATTGTCGCGCCGTCCTCGATCGTGCTCTTCGAGCAGGTAGCGTACAAAACGCGGAGACACGATGCCGCGATTCAGGAACGAGGGACTCGTCAGGTGATCCCACAAGAAGCTGCGCAGCGATCCGCGAAACCAGCGCGCGAGCGGAACACCGAATCCGCGCTTCGGCTGACGCAGCAGTTCGGCAGGCAAACGATCGCCCAAGGCTTGGATGAAAATATCCTTGCCGCGCCCGTTGCGCAGCTTCCATCCGTGCGGAATGCGGGCGGCGAGATCGGCGAGCTGGTCATCCAGCATTGGGCATCGGACCTCGAGCGAGTTCGCCATCGACATGCGATCCACCTTTACCAGCATGTCGCCGGTCAGTTTTACCTTCGCTTCGAAAATCATGGCTTGCGTCAGCGCGTCGGCGCCATTGGGAAGCAGGAAGCGTGCCAGGCCTTCCGGAAGCGCGCTGGATGGCTGCCACTCCGGCATCAACAGACGGTTGAGTAGAAAGTGCGGCCCCTCATGCTCGAAGTAACGTAGTAAGGCGGTGGGCCGGCTGATCATGCGCAAGTAGTTTTTTCCGTAGGCGGAATAGGGTAGCAAATCCGCGATTTTCGAGAGGGCTGTTCGCGCGGACTGTGGAATGCGATCGAGCGGGCGCTGTCTCTCAACATCGAAAAAGCTCTGATATCCGCCAAACAACTCGTCGCCGCCATCGCCGGTCAGCACGACTTTCACGTGCTGCGCCGCGAATTCGGACACCAGATACGTCGGAATGGCGGAGGAATCCGCGAACGGTTCATCGAAGTGGCGCACCAATTTCGAGACCAGGCCCACGGAATCCGGCCGAACGACCAGCTCGTGGTGATCGGTGTTGTATTTCCGGGCGAGGAGCGCAGCCAGCGGAAGCTCGTTGAATTCCGCTTCCTCGAAGCCGATGGAAAATGTTTTCACTCGCTCTTTGGTCTGCAACGCCATGGACGCCACCACGGACGAGGAATCGATGCCGCCGCTCAGAAAAGCTCCAAGCGGAACGTCAGAGATCAGACGCATCCGCACGGATTGGTCGAAAATGTGACGAAGCTGTTCGTGCGCGGTGGATTCCGTGAATCCCTGCACAGGCCGCTCCGCGGGCGTGGGAAGTTTCCAATACGAAGCTTCGTCGGTCTTCCCGTTCGCGTAGTAGCGAAGCCAAGAGCCGGGCGCGAGTTTCCGGATGGCCTGGAATGGACTCCACGGATCGGGAATATAGTTGAACTGGATATATAACTGGAGTGCCTCCCGGTCGATCTCAAGTGGCACGCCGGCCGCGCGCAGGCATTTCAATTCGCTGCCGAAATAGAGACCTTCGGGGAGGCTCGCGTAGTAGAGCGGTTTCTTGCCAAAACGATCGCGTACCAGTAACAGCGAGCGATCGCGCGAATCCCAAATCGCATAAGCGAACATGCCGCGCAGTTTCGCGATCCCAGCGGTACCTTCCTCTTCGTAAAGATGGACCAGCGTTTCGGTGTCGCTCGCAGTCTTGAAGCGATGTCCAGCACGGATCAGCTCCGCCCGTAACTCGTAAAAGTTGTAAATCTCTCCGTTCAAGACCACCCAAACGGTGCCATCTTCATTCGAGATGGGTTGATGGCCGGTATTGAGATCGATGATGCTGAGGCGGCGCATGCCGATGCCACACGAGCCATCGATGTTGTAGCCATCATCATCGGGTCCACGATGCCGGATCTGATCGCACATTGCGCGGATCGCTGCGATGTCGACGGGCCGGTGGCGCAAGAACTGTCCGGCAATGCCGCACATATTACGGTGATCTGATTATCGCAACTTCAGGCGAAACATTTTGGCCGCGAATGAACGCGGATGAACGCGAATAAGAAAGGTAGAATGAACCGTGCGTAGTGCCCGCGAGATCGCGTTTCGTCTGAAGCAGGAGCTGACCAACGCCTATCAATTCGCAAACCCGCCCGACGTACAGCTCACTCCGGACTTTAAGCCGCGGCTGAAACTTCCCGATTCCACACCGGTTGCGACCGCACTCCGGGGAACGCGGTTTGCTTCCGAGGTGGACGCCTTGGCGAAACAGATTCGCGAACATCGCTTTCCGATCTTCGGAAGGACCGTCGACACAGGCCCCGATATTCCGTGGCGGCGCGACCCTGCCAGCGGTGTGGAGACCGGGCTCGCCTATTTCCGGCGGATCCGCTATTTGGATACACGCGCGAGCGGCGATCACAAATTCATTTGGGAGCTGAATCGGCATCAGCATCTGGTGACTCTGGCCCAGGCATTTCTGTTGGGCGGTGATCCAACGTATCTGGCAGAAATTCGGATGCAACTGGAGAGCTGGTTCGCGGCGAATCCGTATCATCGCGGAATCAACTGGGCCAGTGCGCTCGAAGTCGCGTTTCGCGCGATGGCCTGGATGTGGACCTATCATCTGATCGGCGAGAAAATGGTGGCCGAGTTTCGAATGAAATGGCTGCGCCAGCTCTATCGGCATGGATGCCACCTGGAACACAACCTCTCCTTCTATTTTTCGCCGAACACGCACTTGCTGGGCGAAGCCCTGGCTCTGCACGCACTGGGGATGTTCTTCACTGGAATCGGAAGAGCGGCAAAGTGGGAGCAGCTTGGCGCGCGTGTGATGCGCGAACAGATGGTCCGGCAAGTTCACTCAGACGGCACACACATTGAACAGTCGGCCTATTATCACCTGTACGCGACGGACATGTTTCTGTGGCATGCAATCCTCGCAAAACCCGACAGCGACTACATGAACAAGCTGGAAAGAATGGTGGATTATCTGCACGCTGTCATGGGTCCGTCGCGGACGCTTCCTTTTCTTGGCGACGACGATGGCGGCCGGTTGTTTTATCCGTACGGGGCGCGCAATCGATTCGGCCGGGCCACACTCGGAACCGCGAGCGCGGTATTGAATCGATCGAACTGGCAGTGGTCGCGCGAGGATCTGCACGAGCAAGCCGTCTGGTGGCTCGGCGCGGATGTGCTGAATCGCGCGCCAGGGGAAGGCAGGTGGGAGTCGCGGCTGTTTTCCGATGCCGGTGTGGCGGTGCTCGCATCCGGGGAGAACCAGGTGATTTTTGATAGCGGCCCGTTCGGACCGTGGAGCGCGGGGCACAGCCACGCCGATGCGTTGAACATTGTGGCTCGCTGCGGCAATGACGAAATCCTGACCGACCCGGGAACTTTCACCTACGTGGCCGAACCAAAATGGCGCGATTGGTTTCGCGGCACCGAAGCCCATAACACGATCCGCTTGGATGGCCGGGACCAAGCGACGCCGGCCGGTCCGTTCCGTTGGGCCAATCTGCCCGAGGTCACGATTCTCTCGTGGAAAACCAACGCAAAGCGCGACGCCATTGAAGGAGAATGCAGGTATCGCGGATTCACGCATCGCCGCACCGTGGAATTTCAAAAACCCGCGACGGTCTTGATCATCGACGAAATCGACGGCCCGCCGGGCGAGCATAACGTCGAGCAGTTTTGGCACCTGGGATCCCTGGATGCGCGCGCGCGTTTGGAACTACCCGAGGGGGGCGGATTGGTGGAGAGTTGGAGATCGGACGTCTTCGGCGAAAAGCATCCTTCGCCCCTCGTGCGAGTGCAGCGGAGATGTTCATTACCGCTTCGCTTGGAGTCGAAGATTTTGTTGGATCAAATCCACCCGCGCGCGTAGTAGTACACGATCTTTGTGGTCTCCAGACACAATCCCCAAAACACCGGCCACCGGTACGGCCAGGAGTTGATTCGCTTCGCGGCGTCGGGCAGCGGACGGGGCGCGATGTCGATGCCGGCTTTGTGGAACACGCGGACCGCACGAAACATGTGGTAGTCGCTGGTCAGCAACACCTTGCGACCGGGTAATTTATCAAGCAGCGCTTTCGACCTCAGCGCGTTCTCGTGCGTGCTGTGGGAATCGCCTTCCACCTGAATGGCGGACGCCGGCACGCCCTGGGACACCATGAAGTCACGCATCCTTTCGGCAGCGGGCGTCTCGCCGCCTAGCGAACCACCGCTAACCAGGACTTGATGGAATCCGCCCTCACGCCAGGAACGCACGGCGTAAACGCTACGCCAATACGACGACCAATCGATGACATCGCGCACCGATCCGGCGCCCAGCACCACGAGCACGTCTCCCTGCGGATCGTTCCATGGCCCGGCCAGCCATTGGATCCACCAGCCCTCGATGGGTGTGACGGTGACGAAGACCATTAGCAATCCGAGCGCGGCTAGAGCGCGCGCAGTCCATCGGCCGGCTCTTCGCATATCAGTCCATCAGGAGGTGCAGCACGATGCTTCGCTTGTGAGGACGCACGCGATGCTCAAACAGGTAGATGCCTTGCCAAGTCCCGAGCGCCAATTCGCCATGGTGAATGGGAATCGCAAGCTGCGAGGCCGTGAGCGCCGAACGAATGTGCGACGTCATGTCATCCGGCCCTTCCGCGGTGTGGCGATATTGCCGGACATCCTCCGGAACCAGGCGCGAAAAGAAATCGTTAAGGTCGGCGACCACGTCCGGATCGGCGTTTTCCTGAATCACTAGCGAGGCCGAGGTATGCTGGCAGAAAACCGTCAGCAATCCAGTGCTAGGTTGTTGCGCACGGACCCAGGACGCCACTTCACGCGTGAAATCGTACAGGCCTTTTCCGCGCGTTGCTATATGGAGCTGGTGCGTGAGTTGCTTCACTCGACGGTAACGCTCTTGGCCAGGTTGCGCGGCTGGTCCACATCGCAACCGCGGCGGACCGCGACGTGATAAGCGAGCAATTGGAGGGGGACAATCTCGAGAATCGGCAGCAACAGCTCGACGGTGGGAGGAATGGAGATGAGAAAATCCGCCATCTTTCCGACTTCCGCCTCATCGCCTTCGCAAACCACCGCGATGACGATACCGCTGCGCGCCTTTACTTCCTGAATATTGGAAATTGTCTTTTCGTAGCGTAGGCGGCTTTCTTCGCTATTCGGATCGCGCGTGGCCAACACCACGACCGGCAGGTTCTCATCGATCAGCGCATTGGGGCCGTGCTTCATTTCACCGGCCGGATATCCCTCGGCATGGATGTACGAGATTTCCTTCAGCTTGAGGGCGCCTTCGAGTGCAATAGGGAAATGGATTCCGCGGCCCAGGAACAGAAAATCGTTGGCACGATGCAATCTTTTCACCAACTCGTCGTAAATGGAATCCTGGCTGAGAACATGCTCCAGCTTGCCCGGAATTCGAACCAGCTCTTCCACCAGCGACAAGGATTCTTCCGGCTGCAGCGCCTCGCGAACCTGGCCCAGATACATCGCCAAAATGAACAGCGCGGTCACCTGGGTCATGAACGATTTTGTGGCGGCTACGCCAATTTCGGGGCCGGCGTGCGTCAGCAGCGTTCCGGACGCTTCGCGCGTAATCATCGAGCCGACTACGTTTGAGATGGCTAGCGTTTTCGAACCCTTGCTGGTGGCTTCCCGTTGCGCGGCCAAGGTATCCGCGGTTTCTCCGGACTGTGAAATCAGGATCGTGAGCACTTTTTTCGAAAGCAGGGGATCGCGGTAACGGAACTCGCTGCCGTAATCCACTTCTACCGGAATTCGCGCCAACTTTTCGATCATGAACTTTCCGGTGAGCGCGGCATGCCAACTGGTTCCGCAGGCCACAATTTTGATGGACTCGAATTCGCGGAAGTCTTTCGAAGTGAGGTCCATCTCTTCCAGGAAAATCCGTCCGGTTTCCTGGCCGACGCGGCCCAGAATTGTATCTCGCACCGCACGCGGCTGCTCAAAAATTTCCTTGAGCATGAAATGCTTGTAGCCGCCCTTTTCGGCCATGATCGGATCCCACAGAATGTGCGTAACGGCGCGTTTTACAGCGCGGCCGTTGAAATCGGTGAGATGCACGCCTTCGGGCGTGAGAATCGCCAGGTCCCCATCGGCCAGGAAAAACATATCGCGCGTGTGGCTGAGGATGGCGGGTACATCGGATGCCACGAAGTATTCCCCATCGCCCAATCCCACTACAACAGGAGGTCCGGAGCGTGCGGCGACAATTTTATTGGGATCGGAGCTGGCGATCACGCCCAAGGCGAAAACTCCCGAGAGTTCCTTCACCGCCTTGCGCACGGCGTCTTCGAGATTGCCCTCGTAATGCTTTTCGATGAGGTGCGCGATCACTTCGGTATCGGTTTCGGTGACAAACTTGTGGCCTTCCATCTGCAGTTGGTGCTTCAGGTGGAGATAGTTTTCGACGATGCCGTTGTGGACTACCACGATGTCGCTCTTGCAATCGCGATGCGGATGCGCATTCTCTTCGGTGGGGCGTCCGTGGGTGGCCCAACGCGTATGACCGATGCCATAGGGGCCATCCAGGGGATTGATCCGAATTGCATCTTCAAGATTGCGCAGTTTGCCGGAAGCGCGGCGCACGGCGAGCTGGTTATCGCCGTTGAGGACAGCAATGCCGGCCGAATCATACCCGCGATATTCCAGACGGCGCAGACCGTCCAAAATAATGGGAACGGCTTTCCGATTGCCGATGTAGCCGACGATGCCGCACATATTTCCAGGATACAGGTAATAATCGGCAGGTCGGGTCTAAGACAACAGGACCTTTGCAATCAAGAATATCTCGCCCGCCAGGAGGCCCAGCAGAGCCTGATATTCCTGATTCCGCAGGTAAAGCTTCCACTGGAAGACCGCGCGGGATTTCGCCGGACGAAGCGTCGGCCAGAGCGACCGAACGCGCTTTGAGTACTCGGCATAATCCGGAAACAGCTTGCTCAAATGCTGCTGTTCGAGCTCAATGACCGGGAGATAAATCAGTACGAAAACCGCCGAGAAGAGCGCGGCGAGCAACCACCTGCGGGTTGCAATCACCAGTCCCGCAGCGACCAGCAGTGTTCCCAAATAAAGCGGATTGCGGACGTAAGCGTACGGACCGCCTTCGGCCAGCGTCATGTTTTTCGCCAGATGTCCCGCGGCCCAACCGCGCAATAACAATCCGGCAACGGATACGGGCAACCCAAAAATAATCGAACGGCTGTCGGGGTGTGCGAACCAGGCGAATGCCGCCACGAGTGCAAATCCGCAGACGACCCGCAGCTTTGCTACAGAGTCCGCATACGGCTTCGGAAAAACGCTCATCCGCGTTTGTTCGCGGCGGAAAGAACGGTTTCGAGCGCTCCTGCCACCTGGTCGGGCGTAATCTCGCGCATGCTCGCGTCGGACTGCTCGGTGCGCTTGTAGGTGGTGACAGCGTTGGGGCTGCGAAGGACGGAGAGCGTTCCGCCGTACGGACCGTTCAGCGCGGGATC
>DATGIH010000021.1:0-18372 GCA_035295865.1 Bryobacteraceae bacterium | reverse complement strand
ATCAACGCCGTAACCGGATGCTCGCAGAAAGCCATCGCGGGCAATGCGGTAATCAGCGCGGCCGCCAGTCCGTAAAACGGGCCGTAAAGCAGAGCGATTGCAAGATGAAAAACACCGCCAAAGAGTAGCGCCGCACCCGTGAAAATCTGAATGTGCGCAAGGTTCGCCGCCAGGCCCAAAAGCCCAAACACAATGGTGACAGTTAGACTCCGGGCGGAGCGTCCTGGCAGGGGCACAACTATTGTTCGACCGTTATGCTTCAGTACTTTAGGCTACGATTGATGCATGATCACGCCGCCTGAGACTACTGAATACCAGTCCTACTATGGCCGTTACATCTCGCTTGTTCCGGGTAAGGATCTGGTCCAAACACTGGATCGCCAGCTCACCGAAACCCTACTCATTTTACGGTCCATTACCGAGGAAAAATCGTTGCATCGGTATGCCCCCGGCAAGTGGAGCATCAAAGAGGTTCTGGGACACCTGATCGATGCCGAACGGATCTTCACCTACAGAGCTCTCAGGTTCGCCCGGAAAGACCAGACTCCTCTGCCCGGTTTCGATCAGGATCCCTATGTGGAGGCCGCCAATTTCGATGCCCGGCCTTGGACCGATTTGGTTGACGAATTCGAGCACGTTCGCCGGTCGACCATCCTGTTCTTCCGCAGCCTCCGACCGGAGGATCTGCTACGACTCGGTACTGCCAGTCAAAACGCCATTACTGTGCGCGCATTGGGTTACATCATTGCCGGGCACGAACTGCATCACATGGAGATCCTGCGCGACCGCTATCTGTAACGTAGGGCAGCCATTCGTGGCTGCAGCCGGCTTTCGAGCCGGCCTTTTTTATAAGACCGCCGCCTCAAAGATCGTTGCAGGCACGATTGCCTGCCCCACAATGCTCGATTACGATAGGCTGATAGATTGATGGACGAAAAAAAGATCCTCACCAAACTTCGTGAGATCTGCCTGGCCCTCCCGAAGACCAGCGAGACGGTGACTTTTGGCCACCCCACTTTTCAAGTTGGCACCAAGACCTTCACGGTGCTGGAAACTTACAAGGGGGAGCTCTCGATCTGCGTCAAAGTGGGGAAAAACATGCAGCCGGTTTTCCTGGAGGATTCCCGCTTTTACCGCACTCCTTATGTGGGCCAGCACGGCTGGGTTTCGCTGCGCGCGCACACCAAGCTCAACTGGCAGGAGATCGGCCAATTGGTTCGCGGAAGCTACGAAATGGTCGCGATCAAAAAAAAGCGTGCGGCAAAAACCAGTACGGCGAGGCGCCGTTGACGGCAAACCAAGCCGGCCGAACCGCAGCTATTCTTAGCATGCTGGTTAGCGCGGCTCTGGCGGCGACGAAGATCGTCGTCGGCCTGCATGCCAATTCCACGGCGGTTGTTTCGGACGGCCTGGAATCCTTGGGCGACGTGCTTACCTCGGGATTAGTGGTCTTCGGACTGATGGTTGCCGCCAAGCCGCCGGATGAGCAACATCCTTATGGCCACGGGCGCCTGGAAACGCTCAGCGCTCTGCTGGTGGGCATGATTCTAGCCGCCTCGGGTTCGCTAATCGCCTTCCGGTCTCTGCAGCGCGCTTGGGAACCGCAGCATGCCCCGGCTGCGTACGCCATCTGGCCGCTCATCGTTTCCATCGCGATCAAAAGCGCCATGAGCTTAACCAAATGGCGGATCGGACATAAGATGCACAGCGCTTCCCTAACGGCAGATGCCTGGCACGATAGCGTCGATGTCTTATCTGGAACCGTCGCGCTCATCGCCGTCGGAATCACGCTTCTCGATCCGGTGCGATTCTCCGTAGCCGACCATTTCGGCGGAACGGCCGTGGGATTGATCGTCATCCTGGTCGGCGCTCGTGTGGTGCGCGACACTACACTGCAGCTCATGGACACCATGCCCGAGCCGCAAGCCATGGAACGCATCCGCGAAGTTGGACTCACCGTTCCGGGCGCTTTGGGCATCGAGAAATGCTTTGCGCGCAAGACCGGCCTCCAGTGGCACGTGGATCTTCATCTGGACGTAGACCCGGCGATGAGCGTCTACAAATCCCACGAAATTGCCACCGAGGTTCGTAACCGCATTCGCACCGAGTTGGACTGGGTGGCCGATGTGCTGGTCCACGTAGAGCCTCACATGCTGGATACAATCTCAAACAGCGGGCATGGAAAATCGTGAGATCGCGCGGCTGCTTTCCGAAGTAGCCGACCTGATGGAGATCGCGGGCGAAGACGGCTTCCGCATCCGTAGCTATCGCAATGCCGCCTCCACCATCGAGAGTTATCCGGAACGCGTGGAGGATATCCTGCGCAATCCCGAGCGCAAGGTCACCGACATCTCGGGCATCGGCAAAGGCATCGCAGCTGTGCTCGAAGAGATCGGAACGCGCGGATCTTTCGAGAAGCGCGATCTGCTGCTCCAGCGGTTTCCCGCGACGCTGCTCGAGCTGCTGCAAATTCAGGGCCTGGGTTCAAAAGGTGTGGCGCTGGTTTACGAGCATCTGCGAGTCGCCAACATCGACGATCTGGAACGAGCTTGCAAGGAACAAAAACTGCGCGAGCTGCCGCGCATGGGCGCCAAGCTGGAAGAGAAGGTCCTCAAATCCATTGCGCAGTATCGCCAGCGCGCCGGCCGGTTTCTACTGAGTTTCGGGCGCAAAACCGCCGACGAACTGATTCCGTATTTGTCGGAAACCGGCGGCCTGGATCAAATCGCCGCAGCCGGCAGCCTGCGGCGCGGCAAAGAAACTCTCGGCGATCTCGATTTACTGGTCACCGGACCGAAAGCCGCGGAAGCTCTGGAACGATTCGTAAATCATCCGAAGGCCCACGCGGTTCTCGGCAAAGGTCCCAACAAAGCCAGCATTCAATATGGACTGGAAGGCCTGCAGGTGGATCTGCGCGCGCTGGCGCACGAAAGCTACGGCGCGGCCATGCAGTATTTCACCGGAAGCAAGGAGCACAATATCGTCCTGCGCCAGCGCGCCTTGAAGCTCGGGCTCACGCTGAACGAGTACGGGCTGTTCCGAATCGACAATGAGCAGCGAGTGGCGGGTGAGACCGAAGAGGAAGTGTACGCCAAGATCGGTCTGGCTTGGATTCCGCCGGAACTCCGCGAAAATTGCGGCGAGATGGAGGCAGCGCTCGAAGGCCGTCTTCCAAAGCTCGTTGAACTTTCGGATATCCGCGGCGATCTGCACATGCACACCACGGAAACCGACGGACGCGCGACGCTCGAAGAGATGGTGGAAGCCGCGCGCGCTTTGGGCTATGAATACATTGCGATTACCGACCATTCGAAGGCGCTCGCCATGGCCAACGGCCTGGATGAGACGCGCGCCGTGGCATTCGCGCGACATGTGCGTGAATTAAATCGGCGCGATCTGGGCATTCGCATTTTGTCGGGTATCGAGTGCGATATTCGCCGCGATGGGGAAATGGATCTTGCCGAAGATGCCCTAGCCGAGCTCGACATCGTGATCGCCAGCGTGCACAGCCACATGAATCTCGAGTCCGCGGAGATGACGGACCGCCTGCTGCGAGCGGTGCAATCGCCGAATGTGCGGATCCTGGGCCACCCCACCGGCCGCATGCTGCTGCATCGCGATTCGTATCCCTTCGATTTCGAGCGCGTGGCCACGGAGGCGGCGAAGCGCAAGGTCTACTTGGAAATAAACGCGAGCCCCGAGCGTCTGGATCTGGGCAGCGCGCACATCCGCACCGCAAAGTCCTTGGGCGCAAAGTTCGTGATTTCGACCGACGCGCATCAAACGAAACATCTCGGAAACAATATGCCGTTCGGCGTCATCACCGCCCGCCGCGGGTGGCTGGAAGCTGGCGATATTTTGAATACTTTCTCTCTAAAACAACTCCATGAAGCTAATATCCTCCGTACTTAAGTACAAAAACGATCTTTTTTCCGTCACACAAGATCATGTCGTGGATCCGGATGGATTTGAAATCCACCGCGCCGTGGTGCAGCACATCGGATCCGCGGTGATGATGGCGGTGGATGACAAGAAGCGCATTTTGCTGGTCCGCCAATATCGCGTTCCAGCGCGCAATTACATGTGGGAACTCCCGGCCGGCCGCTTGGATAAAGGCGAGACGCCGTTACAAGCCGCGCGCCGCGAGCTGGTGGAAGAAACCGGCTACCGCGCAAAGAACTGGAAGAAATTAGTGACGTTTTATCCGAGCCCTGGCTTCGTAGCCGAGAAGATGACCATTTTTCTCGCGACTGGTCTGACGGCGGGTAAAGCCACCCCGATGGACGATGAGCGAATCGAAACCCGCTGGTTCACCGCGAAGGAAATTGAAGAAGCCATCGAAAAGGGCAAGATCGTGGATGGCAAAACGATGCTCGGCTATCTCACGTGGAAGAAGATTTAATTAGTTATACTGGGATATAACTATGCATAGAACGAATCTACGGAAGGTCGGAGGTTCCGTGATGCTGGCGGTCCCGCCGGCTCTGCTCGACATCTTGCAACTGAACCCAGGTGCCCAGGTGGGCGTAACAGTGAAAAACGGCTGTCTGGTCGTGGAACCGCGCCGCCGCCCTCGCTACACGTTGGATGAGCTTCTCGCTCAATGCAATTCCAAAGCAAAGCGCCGCAAAGAAGATCGAGAGTGGCTGGGGAGCGAACCCACAGGCCGCGAACTGATCTGATGAAACGAGGCGAAATCTGGCTCGTCGATCTTGATCCCACGCACGGCCACGAACAAAAGGGCCGCCGTCCAGTAATGATTGTTTCACCCGAGGCGTTCAATAGGACAATGAAAGTCCCCATTGTTCTGCCGATCACCAGCGGCGGAAATTTCGCGCGCGTCGCAGGATTTTCTGTGTCGTTAGCGGGCGCCGGTACCAAAACCACTGGGATTATCCGCTGCGATCAGCCGCGCGCGCTGGACCTCGCCGCGCGGGGCGGAAGGAAGCTCGAGGCCGCTCCCAGTTCGATTGTCGAGGAAGTATTGGCAAGATTGGCGCCACTGTTTGAATAGGACTTGCAACAAATAAAAAGGGCGCCCCGGGGAGTTCCCTCGAAGCGCCCAGACCGTTCTCGCTCCCTAGAAGCGGAGCCGCAAGAGGAACGTAAGCTGTCGCGGCCCATTCACTTGACCGCTGCCGTTCGGATTGTTGGAACCCAACACGCCCCAATCGGCCGGATCGCCGATCGAGAGATACGGGTCGCGCAGGACAACGTGGTTGAACACGTTGGTGAACTGGAATGCGACGGTGGCGGCCACCCGCTCGCGGAAGAGATTGACATCCTTGGCCGCATTCAGATCCATGTTCCAGCTCGACATGCCGCGAATCAAACCGGTGGATCCGCAGCTGGTATCGAAGCCCAGGATGCAAGGACGGAATTGCGCGAAAGTCGCCGATGGATTCGAAAACATATTGATATTGTTTCCACCGTTGGCGTTGTTGCTGTTCACGCCCGCGCCCGAAGCGCTGGTCGGGACAGTGATGTTGTATTTGGCTGTGGTGCCGCCGGTCCAATTGCTTGCCAGAACGGCGCCGTCGTACGTGCCGCTGTTTTGCGTTTCCCCGAAGGACTCGTTGCTGTTCAGCGTTCCCACCGATATGGGTGCGCCGCTCAGCGCCGTGAAGATCGGAGCGATTCTCCAGCCGCCCAAAAGGTGCCCAACAAGGCCTCGCTGCGAACGGAAGAACGGCGAAGACCACAGGAAGGTCTGCGTGTAGGTAAAGCGATAGTCCCAGAACTGCGGACCGTACATCGATTGGCGAACATTGTACGGATTGAGCGCCGTGTATCCGGAAGATGCCTGCGATTGGTTGCCGGTGCCGAGCGAACGGCCCCACGTGAAATTCGACAGCGTCGTGATCCCGTGCCAGTCGGTGGACCGGAACGTGGTGTAAAGGGCGTTGTAATTGGAGTAACCCGAGCTGTCGTCGGCGTTGATGCCAACTGCTTGGCCCGACGGAATCCCCGCGCCTTGGCTGCTCGGAATGGTTCGGCCCAACTTCCAGGAAGAAGCCTGACTCAAAGCCGACCACAACTGGAAGACCTCCGTCTGAGTGATAAAGTTGTTCATGCTCGCGTTCTTCACCACTGCGGCGGTGCAGCTTCCATAACCCGCGCAGAACGACGAATTCGCTCCGCCTAACGCGGCTTCAAAGAATGGCTGCGCGGACGGTTTTCCGCCGGCTGCCACAGCGAAGTACGTGTTGGCGAAAGCTTGCGCGAAGCTCTGGCCGCTCAACGTCATCATAGTTGGCACCGCATCCAGATCCCGTTGCATCCATTCGTGCGTGATAATGCGGCCGATATAACCGGTTTCAAACATCATCTTCGAGTTGATTTCCCGCTGGATGCTGAAGTTGAAGTTGTAAGTCGTCGCGGGCCGGAAACTCGGATCGAGTACCGAGGCCGCTCCAGCTGCCGGCGCTCCATTGGTGCCGGGATAAGTAGGCTGAGGCAGCGTTTTGGTTGGAGTTGGAATCGGCGCCACCAAACCATCAGTTCCAATGCGGAACGCGGTGGCCGGAGTCACGCCGCCCGTTCCGAGACACTGGCCGCTCGAAGAGGCTCCGACGCACGAAACCGGTTGACCGAGACCCACGCCGAGCAGCGGAATCAGCACCAGACCCACACCGTTCAAGCGGCTATAAATTTGGCCATAGCCGGCACGAATTACGGTCTTGCCGTCGCCCATGAATTTGCCGAGAAGTCCGTCGGCATAATGTGGATTCCACGCCACCGCGACGCGCGGGCTCACGCCACCGTAAAACGGATTGTATGGATATTTGTGGCTGGCGCCTTGCACATTAGCGATGGTCGCGAATCCCAGGATCGGGTTATAAACCTGACCCTGCATCGCATCCGCCGCTTTGGTTTTGAAATAATTGGAGAAATTGATCGGATGTCCGGCGGAATCTACTAACTCCACCTGCTTGCCGTTTTGCTCGACGGGCGGCATCTCCACTTGGTAGCCAAGACCGTAAGTCAAAGTGAGACTCGGCTTGATGTGCCAGGAATCGGTAACGTACAGGTTGTAGAAGTTGATGGTGCTCTTGTCGTACATCGGTGTTCCCACCGGATTCAAGCTGAGTTGGGCGCCGCTGCGCGTGAACAATTGCTGCGGCTGGTTGACGATTCCGAGGACCTCGGAATAGTACGTGTTCCAAGTGCCGACCTGGCTGGAGGGCAGCCCCACGGGCTGGTTGGCGCCCGTGTACTGAATCCCGGAGCCCTTGTACACCTGATACACCGGCGACGTGTTGATCCCCTGCCCGTTGTCGTTGCGCTCGTGATAATCGAAATTCCTTTGGTAGTTGCCGCCGAACGAAATAATGTGATTGCCTTTGATCCAACTCACATCGTCGCGGTACAACGAATCGTGTCCATCCCAGAATCGCTGGCGCGTATTCTGATTGTTGATATTGTAAGGAATCAGTGCGTTGTAGCTTTCGCCGCCGATTTCCAGCGCGCCGCCCAATCCGGGAAGCTGCGGCGGCGCTGCGGAAGTCGCCCATTGCCACCAGATCCTGGTATAGCTGAACGTGAAATTGTTGGTGAGCGTCGGGCTAAGGGTGGTGGACAGCCCGGCTACCAGGAAATCCGGCTTCTGCGGACGCGGCGCCCGCGCCGCAGGAACGCCGAGCTTATCGCCCGGAAGTGCTCCGCCGATATCCACCTGGTTCGTGGTCAACTGGTTCAGAGAGAAATAGCGGTAACTGCTGAAGAACCGCCATTTGTCGCCGAAATCGTGATCAACACGGCCCACCAGAAACTTGGTCGTTTCGGGCAGCGCAACCTGGCCTTGGAATCCTTCCACGTTGTGCGCGTCACCGGCGTTGAAATTGTTTGGCTCTGGCATGAACTTCGTCCAAAGCTGCTGCACCAGCGGATTGATTCCGATGCCGCGTGGATCGCACGCACCGGCGCCGCAAGTTGCAGGCTGGTATGTCGTGCCACCGACGGTTACCGGAAATGGATTGATGTTAAAGGGAACGTAAGTCCCGCCTTCATTGATCTGAATGACACCGGCGCGCAACGTATCCGTCGGCACCGGCTTGTTGATGATCTGCGATTGCGGATAGTTGAAGCCTTCGTATCCGAAGAAGAAGTACGTCTTGCCGCCCCAGAAGCTGGGCGTCATCGGGCCGCCGATGGTTCCGCCGTACCGATTGTTGTGCGTGATCGGGATCGGCGTGTAGCCGAGATCGCCGCTGGGCGTGTGGTTGTTGTCCCACGTATTGGCGCCGCCGATGTCGCTCGAGTTGTAGTAGTAATATCCGGTGCCGTGAAACTGGTTGGTGCCGCGCTTGGTGACCACGCTCACCTGCGAACCGGATGAGCCGTTGAAGTCGGCGGTTTGACCCGCAGTCGCTACTTTGAACTCTTCAATCGTATCCACCGGCGTCGGAAGCAATCCACTAGGCGGATTGCCGAATCCACCGTAGGCATTGTGGCCGTAGCTTCCGGTGTAGTCCGTCATGCTGCCGTCCATATCGTTCGAGTTGTTGCCGCCGTCCAGTTGGAACGTGTTCTGGTCGTACATCGCACCCGCCACCTGGCCACCGGGCGAAACCGCCGGCTGGTAAAGCGCAAGACTCGAAGCGTCTGAACCAAAGATCGGAAGGTAAGTCAGCGATTCTCCCACGACAGATGTGCCGACCGTCGCGTTGACGGTCTGCAACTCCGCGCCCGACGATCCACGGACTTCAATCACGTTGCTGACTGCGCCAATTTCGAGCACCGCGTTGACGGTGAGAATGTCGCCCACCGACACCGCTTGTTGATTCACGCGGTATGCGCTGAAGCCGTTTTTGCTGAACGTGAGATTGTACGTGGTGGGCGTAACGTTGGTGATGTTGTAACGTCCCGCTTCGTTGGTTGTGGCGGTGAGCGTGATGTTGGTGGAGGGATCCGTCAACTTCACTTCCACGCCCGGAATGACGGCGCCTTGTTGGTCTTTGACTTGCCCTTCAACAGTGCCGGAAGAAGACGATTGTGCCAGAGCGGGAATGCTCAGGCAAAAAACAGTAAGCAGCGACACCACTAGCTTTCGCATAATGTCCCTTTCCCCAAAGTTCACATTAACGACAGAGTTGGGTCATTCTACTGCATGTTTCGATAAGATGTCAAACGATAAATTTTTCTGGGAATCTCTTAACCCCGATCGGGATCGTTTGCGTATAGATCGTTTGCGTATAGAATGAAAACTCCGATGGCGGGGCGACTGGCGCTGGTCTTGGCAGGCATGGCCTGCACATACGCTTCTGGCAGCCCAAGCTACGTCGGCGCAGCCGCCTGTTCCAAGTGCCACGCGGCCGTAAATCATAAGTGGACACAATCGCGCCACAGCAAGATGATTCAGCCGGCCGGACAGGCCAGCGTGGTGGGCGACTTCTCCCGCGGCGCGATTGCGCTACGCGGCGATCCCTACATCCTGCGCGAAAAGCAGGGAGCGTACTACATCACCGAGTCGTATCTTTCAGGGAAACCCCAGGAACACCGCGTCGATTACACGCTCGGCAGCCGCCGAATGCAACACTATCTCACCACACTGGCCGATGGACGCATCGTGGTGCTGCCGCCGACCTGGGACGTGCAGCGCAAGCAATGGTTCCACAACCTGGACATCGCCGACCCGGATGAAACCAGCGAAATCCAGGTTCAGATCTGGAACAAAGGCTGCTATTCCTGCCACGTGAGTCAGGAAGAAAAAAATTACGACGGGGAAAAAGACTCCTATAAAACAGCCTGGCTGGATTTCGGCACCAACTGTGAGCGCTGCCATGGACCTGGAAGCGCGCACGTGGCAAACCGTTCCGCCAAGCCTGCCGTGGCGGCGCAGGATATCGTGGTCCAAACGCGTTTGGACGCCACGCGCAACACCATGGTCTGCGCGCAATGCCATTCGCTGCGCGATATCTACGTCAACGGATTCACGGCCGGCGCGAATTACTACGACTATTTTCTGCCTGTGATCGAGTTTAATCAGCCCGCGGATCGCGATCCCGCCTATTGGCCTGATGGACGCACCCGCCGCTTCTCCAACGATGCGTTCGGATTGTGGCAGAGCGAGTGTTTTTTGAAAGGCGGAGTGACCTGCGTTGGGTGCCACACTTCGGTTCACGAAGTGGACATCGATAAAAACCCGCAGCTTCGTCCGGATGCCAATGCTCTCTGCACGCGTTGCCATACCGGCATTGGAAGAGCGCTTGAGGCGCATACGCACCACGCGGTTGCGAGCGCGGGCAGCTCCTGCGTGGAGTGCCACATGCCGCGCACGGTTTTGAGCATCAAAGCGCAGATCCGCGATCACTCGATGAGCATCCCGGTCCCCGAAAACACCCTCCGCCACCAAATCCCGAATGCCTGCAACAACTGCCACCAGGATCGCGATGTCCATTGGGCGCTGGCGCAAATGAACAAGTGGTACAGTCCCCGGTCGCGCCAAAAACTGATCCAGCGTGCCGACACCTTCGCCAGTGCGCGAGCGGGAAATCCGGATTCCGTCGCCGGATTGCTGGAGATTCTCGACAAGCCATCGGAAGGTCCGTTAGTGCGCGCCAATGCGCTGGGCTATTTGACCAATTTCCGTGACGATCCGCGAGTCTTCCCCGCTCTTCTTCGTGCATTGGAAGATCGGGAGCCTCTGGTGCGAGTCTACGCTGCCCTGCGGATGAATCCGAGGCCGCAGAACAAGGACGCGGCGATCACGGCGTTGACCGGGGCGCTCGCCGATTCCGCCACCACGGTGCGGGTGGCTGCCACCGTACTATTGGTCAGCCTAGGAATCAAACAGCTCCCGGGCAAGGAAGGCGAACGTTTCGAAGAGGCAAAACAGATTTTTCGCGCTCGCGCCGAGCTCAACTCGGACGACGCCCTTCAACTCCTCGGGGCAGGCAAATTCTATTTACTCACGGGCGACCCGGTGAGCGCGGCGGGAGTGCTGCAAAATAGCCTAAAACTCGACCCGGCAATCCCGGCCAAGTATTTTCTGGCATACGCCAAAGCGCAGCAAGGCAACGTCGAAGAAGCAAAACAAATCCTGGAAACAATCCCGCAGCACGACGCCCAGTACACCAACGCGCAAACTTTGTTAAAAATTCTAGCCGCGCGATAGTCTTCCCTACGCAGAACCGAAGAACTGAACAACCGAACAACCGATGAACGCGCTATGAGCCTGGACAGGCGAGTGGCGCCGTAATCATCGTGGTATCCGGAAAACTGTACGCGCCGTCAAACGCCGTGGACGGAACCTCGCGCTCGAACCACTGCAGCAACGCCTCCACCTGCGGATGGTAAGTAAACCCATTCATCGTCACTGGAAATGCATTGGTGGAAAGAAACTCCAGTGGGTCGCCCGTTTCCAAAATCGTGCGGCATTCCGGCGGACTGCTCAGGGGGGCTTGCCACGCAGGCACGACGTTGTTCACGAACGGGTCATTCATCCATTCGGTAATTTCATGGCTCACGAAATTGACATCGGCCCGGCCCGGATCACCGTAAATGCCCGCATCCACCCACGAAGCGCTAACGAACGTCTGTATATCGTGGCGATTCCCGCGGACACCTTTATCGATGGCGGTGTGGAACCCCAACACGCAGCAGTTGGTGGGAGAATTTCCCTGATAGAAAAGCGCGTTTCGCGTTAAAACAATGGCCAGTTCATCCAGGTCGAACTGCTCGAATTGCAGAATTGTGTTCAATTGCGAGACAAAAAATCCATCGTCGATCAGCGCGAAATAGGGCCCGTTTTGCCCGGCCTGAAAAACGAAGGAGGATCCCACGGGCACTTCGATCTGCACGGTAGGCAGTACGTGCGGTTTACCCAGAAGCGTGTGCCAGCCAGGCCTCATCGTATTGAAAAATTCGGCCCGCTGCACGGCGTCCGAAAATTGCGTGTTCCCCGTGGCGTAAGAAGCGGATTGAAAGTTCGGACCGTTCAGAAATTGCTGGGTCAGGGTGGAGGCATCCAGAACGATATTGTTCCCATTCATATCCGTAAACTCGTCGAAAAAGAATTGAATGGTCACAAGCGAGGTGCTGACCCTCGTTGTGCCGCCCTGTTTCGGATCGTTTCCCACCATGGTGAACGGATAGCTGGCGCCGCCGGAGGCGAAGGTTCGCGCAAAATTGGAAACCGAGTTTACACGTTGTTGTTTCGTGGCAACGTTCGCATCGGCGGAGAGCTTATTCGCGCTGGCGAATTGGATGGTTGACCCCGTCTGGCTCATATATCCAATGCTCACGATTTGCGGGTGTTTCGTGGCTGTCGGATTCTGTGCCCAAACCGAAAAAGGCAGCAAGATCGCTAACGCGGCAATTCGCATTTTGCCCCCTAAATCCCTTAGCAGGGAACTTTACAAAATACTACCACTCTGTTTCGGTACTAGCAATACTGGGCTGTGTAGGCTCACCGTTAGGTACGCTATCCTGACACTCTCATGCAGGACAGCTCCGCTTTGACCACCATCATGTTCATGTCGGCCGGTGTCTTACTGACGCCGATCATCTTCGTGGCGGGGGCCTTGGTGGTGGTCGGTCACTATAAGCCCAGCCGCCGGATGCAACGCGCAGGCTGGATTGTAGCCGCCGTTTGGCTGGCGCCAGCCATGGTTTGGCTTTACTATTTGCAGAGCTTCATCGAGCAGGATCAATACCGCACGCTGTCACGCCCGGAAGTGGTGTACGGCGTGCCGTTACCGGCCGGTACGCAAATCAGTTACCGCCGGTGGGCCAAGCGCCTGCAATGGGCCAACTTCCAAACGCCCCAAACCATCCAGGGCGTGGAGTACATAAACCAACTGGATTTTTGCAATCAACGCCCCTGCAGCGGAACCTTAGCTAGCGACCAGGAAATTGAAGGCATCCCCTGCCGCGCGAGATCCGCGATCAAATTCTCGCCGGAGACAGGCCGTCTTTTCGAGTGCACCCTCGCGCGCGACATCACACGAGACAGCCACAGATTTTCAGCTGGCACGGTGATCCGCATCGGACCCGGCGGAAAGCCGCTAACGAATCACTAGCAACCGGAAACCAGCGCGGAGGCCAGTTGGCGCAAGGCGGCTGCCCGATGACTAACGTCCATCTTCCGGTCGAGCGGCGCTTCGCCAAACGTGCACCCGAACGGCGGATAGAAAAACAGCGGATCGTATCCAAAACCATTCTGCCCGCGTGGCTCGTCTGTTATCAGTCCCGCCACTTCCCCGCGAAACGTCCCGATCAACTTACCCGCCCGCCCCAGCGCGACCACGCAAACAAACCGCGCCGTGCGATTCTGCACGCCCTGCATCCGCTCCAGCAGCAGCCGGTTATTGGCGGCATCGCCGGCGTCCGTACCCGCGAATCGCGCCGAGTAGACGCCGGGCGCTCCGCCCAAAGCATCCACTTCCAAACCTGAGTCGTCCACAAATAAGTATTCGCTAGAATACTTCGAGTAATAGAGCGCTTTTAGACCAGCGTTTTCCTCGAATGTCGCGCCGGTTTCCTCCGGCGGCATGATTTCCGCCAAGCCCGGTAGTGCTTCCACATCGAATCGTCCCGCCAACGCCAGCCGGAATTCGCGCAGTTTACCTGGATTCGTAGTCGCGCAATGCAAACGCAATTCTACAGCCCCAACGCCTGCTTCTGGATGGCGAACAGCTGCTGGATTCCGGCGCGCCCGATGGCCACCAGCTCCGCCAGTTGCGCATCGTCGAAGGCCGTCCTCTCCGCCGTGGCTTGCAACTCCACGAACCGCCCCGCGCCTGTCATCACGATGTTCATGTCCACTTCGGCGTTCGAATCCTCGTCATAGCAAAGATCCAATACTGGAACGCCGCCCACCACCCCCACGCTGGTCGCCGCGACATGGTCTGTCACCGGTAGAGATTTCAATGCGCCGAACTGCACCAGCTTCTTCAGCGCCAGCACCAACGCCACGTACGCGCCTGTAATGGATGCGGTGCGTGTGCCGCCATCGGCCTGAAGCACGTCACAATCCACGATCACGCTGCGATCCCCCAATGCCGCCATATTCACAACCGAGCGCAGAGATCGCCCGATCAGCCGCTGGATCTCATGCGTTCGGCCGGATTGGCGCCCTTTAGTCACTTCGCGGGGCGTTCGCGTTCCCGTGGATCGAGGCAACATCGAATACTCCGCCGTAACCCATCCCCTCCCGCTGCCTCGCAGGAATTGCGGAACGCTTTCCTCGACGGAAGCAGCGCACAGCACTCGTGTATTTCCCACTTCGATCAACGCCGACCCTTCCGCGGTCACCAAATAATCCGTGCTGATGCGGATGGGCCGCATCTGATCCGGACGCCGATTGTCGATTCTCATGAGCTCCCCGAGGAAAGGGAAATATAAAAAAGCAGGCACATCCCAGCGATCCCAAGCAGCACCAGGATCAGACAGGGAATCGCGCTACGGGCGGATTTCGCAGGCGCCTTCTTGCCGGCGCCGGCAGGCTTGAACTTGGCCATGAACTTGTATTGTAAGGCACCGGGTGCCTACAAATATCGCGCTGCTTGCCGGAAAAATTCGTCCAGTGCGCTGAACGTGGCGTCTTCCATGTCACGCAGGGCGATCGCCACCACGTTCCGCTTTCTTTCCGCCAGCGCCATCCTGGTGGCTAGAAACTGTGCGCGATGATAGCCTGCCGTATACCCGATGGATGGCATTTCCTCCGCCGTGTCGGAGATGAGTATCGTGGAAAAGCACTTGCCGTGGCCGATAATCATTTCATGATAGGAATGATTCATCGCCGGGCCTTCGTAGACATCGGCAGGCATTTTCAGCTTCGAGCGGAACAGCGCCTCCGCCGCACGGTTCAGACGAGTCCGCAGCGCGCGGCCGCGGGCCGAGTAGCGCGTGTCTCCGAAGAAGGTCAACTCGCCATATTCAATTTCGTGCGCCGCCGTCAGCCGCCGCAGAATGGCCGCGTAGATTTCCGGACCCGTCGCCGGAGCTGAATCCCCCAGAGCCGCGCCTTCGTAGAACAAGGTCACGCGACCCCGCCAACGCGCTTGCGCGCTGGTGTTCCGCATCTCAACCCACGCGTTCGTTTTCTCGACTCCGCTCAATTTCTCAGCGGAGGCATGCAGTTGATTGGTGATGGATTTATACAGCTCCACGCTCGGCTGCGTCACAAAATTCATATCGCGCAGGCACGCCAGCCCGAACACGGTGTAATGCACGAACTGCATGTACCGCGACAGTTCCGAGTGTGCCGGTATGGTGAGCGTGGCTACCGGATATCCAGCGCGTCGCAGCATGGCCGCTTTTCCGGCGTCGCCTGCCGGCACGCCTCTTTTCTGAATTGCGAGAAAAACCCGATCCTGCCGCGCATCCTTCGGCGGCCGGTAATTCTGCAGCCGGATCTTCTCGTCGATCACGATCTTGATACCCAGCTTTTCAGATTTCCCCAAGCTCTCTTCGAAATCCTGTTTCGTCCATAGCCCTGCTCCGGCCCAATCTCGCGGAAGGATCAGCGTCACCTTGTCGCGTCCGGCCTGTCCCTGGGCGTCAAGGAAAGCGGCCAGCCGCAATGCTTCGGCAATCTCGCTCGGTTCGAGCAGAGTGCCTTCCATCCAAGTTTTTAAATTATTCCCGCCCAACCCCAGCGGATACAAACTTCCGCGGGTCAAGGGTGAGCTGTGCCTTCCGGCGACACTGTTGCGCAGATCTGGTTGCAATTCTATGCGCCGGTACTGCTGCCGTGACGCGAACTGATCCAGCAGTGACCCTGGCAGCGTCATATAGATGAAGTTCGGCCGCGAATCCACTTTGTTCTTCTCGTAAAGCAGGGCCAGCTTCTCCAGATTCACCACCGGTTCGTAGGAGGTCATCCCCATCGCCATTCCAACAACGAGTGTGCTCTTGAGAATTTTCGCGAGCGTCAGTTTCGAACGCCGCAGCATGTCGGCGAGAATGTTTTTCAACTTCGCCGGATCGGTGGAATCCAACACATAACAGCGCGGGCCGTGCTTCAGCAGACCGGTAGCGTTGTACATGTTCTTGTCTTCCGCCGATCCGCCCATTCCGGCCCAGATCAGAAAGCGCAGCGGCGTCCCATGCACTTCTTGGATTCGCGCGCGAATTTCATCCAGCTCCGACGTGATATTCGCGGCCCACTCTGGATGATGTGCGGCTTGCCACGCGAGATCGAACACGCCGTAGCCGCTCTTGGTGACGCGCCCTCGCGGGTCGATTTCCATACCGATCCGGATCAGCCGGTTGCGTTCCGGGTCTAGACCTGCCAAACCTTTGCGATTGGCGCGCGAATCGAGCGCCTTGAGTCTTTCAATTAAACTGTCTTTGCGGAGGAGGGAGAAATTCGCATCGGAAGAAGGACGATCGTTATAGAGCGAAACGAGCACCCATCATTATTAACACAGCCCGTAACCGCCCCCGCCCGGCGATTCCACTCTCACTACATCGCCCGCCTTCACTTCAAACCGTGCTTTGCCGGGAATCGCAATCTCGCGCTTTCCCGAGAGAAGAACGGTCTTGCCCGGTGCGCCGGGTTTCCCTCCCGCCAATCCGTAGGGGCCGCGCAGGCGCCGATCCGCCAAGACTGTGACATCGGCGTCAGTGAGAAACTCATACTCGCGAATGATGCCATCGCCGCCGCGATGTTTTCCGCTCCCGCCCGATTTGGAACGAATGCGATAGCCGCGAATACGAAGTGGATATTGGTGTTCGAATGCTTCCACCGGCGTGTTCCAGCTATTCGTCATGTGCGTGTGGGTTGCGCTCATTCCTTCCGCGCGAGCCGACGCTCCCATGCCGCCGGCGATGGTCTCGTAATAGGCGAACGGATGCCCGCGAACCCGGTCCATCCCGCCGAAGGTGATGTTGTTCATCGTTCCCGAACTCGCCGCCGGAATCAGTTCCGGCGCGGCTTGCGCCAGCGCGCCCAGCACGACATCGGTGATTCGTTGCGAAGTCTCCACATTTCCTGCAGCCATCGCTGCCGGAGGCATTGCGTTCACCACCGTTCGCTCGGGTGCGATCACTTCCAGCGGACGCATGACGCCTGCGGTATACGGAATGTCTTCCTTCACCAGGCAGCGAAAAACGTAAGTGGTGGCCGCCACCGCAACGGCATAGTTCGCATTGACCGATCCTTCCACCTGCGCGCTCGATCCCGTAAAATCGATGGTCGCGCGCTCGCCGTGAATCGTCACCGTTACCGCGATCTTCACGGGACCGTCCGAAATTCCGTCGCTATCCAGCGCGTCTTCGAAGCGGAACTTGCCGCGCGGCAGCTTTCGGATGGCCGAACGAATCATCCGCTCGCTGTAATCCTTCAGCGCATCCATGTTGCTGCGTACCTTCGCCATTCCGTACTTGGCCACCAATTCGAGCAGCCGCTGTTCTCCGCGCCGGATCGCCATGCATTGGGCCAGCAAATCGCCCTCGCGCTCCTCCGGCGTCCGCACGTTCGCCAGAATCAACCCCAGCAGTTCCTGGTCGAACTTCCCGCTGCGCGACAACAGGATCGGCGGAATCCGGATTCCTTCCTGATAAATCTCGCGCGCCAGCGGCATAGACCCTGGGCTCATGCCGCCAACATCGGCATGATGCGCGCGATTGGCCACATAGAACGCAGGCTTCGACCTTCCCTTCACAAAAACACCGGAGACGGCGGTGATGTCCGGTAAGTGCGTTCCGCCGCGGAACGGATCGTTCAGGATGGCGACATCGCCCGGCGCGAATTGCAACGCATCCATCGCGTGCCGCACCGACAAAGGCATGGCGCCAAGGTGCACGGGCATGTGATCGCCCATCGCGACGGTTTCGCCGGAGGCATCGTATACCGCGCACGAATAATCGCGACGCTCTTTGATATTCGCCGAATACGATGTCTTACGCAGCACCGCCCCCATCTCTTCCGCGATGGAAACCAACAGGTGTCGAAAAAGCTCCAGTTCGATCGGATCCTGCTTCATTGCTTGCACGCGCCCACACTCACCAGAAAGCTCGCGATTTTTTGCCAGCGCGCGCCGTCCGATTTTTCGAGATCATAGCTCTTGGTTGCCGCGTCGGCCCGCACTCTCCAGCCGGAGTTTTTCGGCGCCGCCGGAAACGCAATCGGACTTTCGGTAGCCTGCTTCATCGACCAGCTTTCGCCTCCCGCGCGAGTTTCGTAAAGTTCATGGTGTCCGTTATCCATCCGCGCGTCGATCACCAGCGAACCGCTCTCTCGTGTGTCGAACCAGAACCGCTCGATCGCCGCCACGCGCGTCTCTTCGAAGATCGGCCGCTGGCGCCAGGTCTTGCCGCCATCCGTCGTAATCAACAAAAATGGATCGCGCGCCGTACTCTGCAGATTCGCCCCAGAGATCCAGCCGTTTTGAAAATCGATGAACTGAATTTGATCCAGCCCGG